>JBIIHU010000091.1:0-12759 GCA_044235405.1 Burkholderiaceae bacterium | reverse complement strand
CTTCTGCGGCAACCCCGGCGAGACCTACTTCTCCTCCAGCGATATCGGCTGGGTGGTCGGCCACTCGTACATCGTCTACGGGCCGCTGATCGCCGGCATGGCGACCGTGCTCTACGAGGGCACGCCGGTTCGGCCCGACGCAGGCATCCTCTGGCGGCTCGTCGAGCGTCACAAGGTCACCGTGATGTTCTCGGCGCCCACCGCGATCCGGGTGCTCAAGAAGCAGGATCCCGCCTGGCTGACGCGTCACGACACCTCGAGCCTGCGCGCGCTGTTCCTTGCCGGCGAACCCCTCGACGAACCAACGGCACGCTGGATCGCCGAGGGCATCGGCCGGCCGATCATCGACAACTACTGGCAGACCGAGACCGGCTGGCCGATCCTCACCGTGGCCCACGGCATCGAGAAGACGCCTACGCGCTTCGGCAGCCCCGGCATGCCGATGTACGGCTACGACGTGCGCCTGCTGCACGAGCAGACCGGCGAGGAGGTGGGCAGCAACGAGAAGGGGGTGGTGGCGATCGTGCCGCCGCTGCCGCCCGGCTGCCTGCAGACGGTCTGGCGTGATGACGAGCGCTTCGTGAAGACCTACTTCTCGAGCATTCCGGGCCGCCAGGTCTATTCGACCTTCGACTGGGGCATCCGCGACGACGACGGCTACTACTTCATCCTCGGGCGCACCGACGACGTCATCAACGTGGCCGGGCATCGCCTGGGCACGCGCGAGATCGAGGAGTCGCTCTCCAGCCACGCCTCGGTGGCCGAGTGCGCGGTGGTCGGTGTCGCCGACACGCTGAAGGGGCAGGTGGCGATGGCCTTCGCGGTGCTGCGCGACGCCTCGCTGGTGGCCGAGCCGGCGGCTCGCCTGAAGCTCGAGGGCGAGCTGATGGCCACCGTCGATCGCCAGCTCGGTGCCGTGGCGCGCCCCTCGCGGGTGCATTTCGTGACCCTGCTGCCCAAGACCCGATCGGGCAAGGTGCTGCGCCGCTCGATCCAGGCGCTTTGCGAGGGACGCGATCCCGGCGACCTGACCACCATCGAGGATCCGTCGGCGCTGGCGCAGGTTCGCGCCGCGGTCCAGCCGGGCAGCTAGCGGGGCCGCGCGCGTCGGGTCCCGGGCCAGCCTTCAGTCCGGCGAAGGCGGCGGCTCGGCCATCGCGCCCACCTGCTCGCGCAACTCCAGGATGCGGTCCTGCCAGTAGCGGGGCTCGGCGAACCAGGGGAACGCCGCCGGGAAGGCCGGGTCGTGCCATCGCCTCGCGATCCAGGCGCTGTAGTGCAGCAGGCGCAGCGTGCGCAGCGCCTCCACGAGCCCGAGTTCGCGGCGGTCGAAGGGGCGGAAGGTCTCGTAGCCCGACAGCAGTTCGCGCCACTGTGCGCCGAGCGTGGCGGCCTCACCCGACAGCAGCATCCAGAGATCCTGGACAGCCGGCCCGGTGCAGGCGTCGTCGAGGTCGACGAAGTGCGGCCCCGCGTCCGTCCACAGGATGTTGCCCGCGTGGCAGTCGCCGTGCAGCCGGATGCGGGCGACATCGCCGGCGCGGGCGAAGGCGGCATGCGCGGCATCGATCGCCTGGTCGGCGATGCCGCGCCAGGCGGGCAGCAGCTCGGGCGCGATCCAGTCGCCGGCCAGCAGCGTACGCCGCGAGGCCTCGCCGAGCAGCGCCACGTCGAGGGTCTCGCGATGCGCGAAGCGCGCCGTCGCGCCGACCAGATGGATGCGTCCCAGCAGCCTTCCTATCCATCGCAGCACGGTCGGATCGCCGAGTTCCGGGGCGCGGCCCCCGCGGCGCGGGCTCAGCGCGAAGCGAAAGCCGCGGTGCTCGAACAGTGTTCGACCGCCAAAGGCCAGCGGCGCGACCACCGGCAGTTCGTGCGCGGCCAGCTCGGCGGCAAAGCCGTGCTCCTCGAGGATCGCGGCATCACGCCAGCGCCCGGGGCGGTAGAACTTCGCCACGATCGCGTCGTCATCCTCAAGCCAGACCTGGTACACCCGGTTCTCGTAGCTGTTGAGCGCGAGCAGCCGGCCGTCGGTGCGCAGGCCGGTGCCATCGATGGCGTCGAGCAGCAGGGCCGGAGTCAGGTCACGGTACGGCGTCTCCTCGGGGGAGGCCTGGTTCGAGGTATCCATGGCGGCCATCATAGCGGTCGGGCCGTTTCCGCCCCGGATACGCGGCCGTCGCCACCGCGGGCGGATGCTCGGGCTAGAATCGGCGCCTCGCGTCGGCAGCCGGCGCAAGTGCCGCGCCTCGAGACCCCGCGGCCCCGGCGTGCGCGTTCACCAGGAGACTTCCCTTGATCACTCGCCCCAGCCTCGAACTCGCCGACGTCAAGCGCATCGCCGCCGCCGCCGAAGCCCATGCGCTCGCCAATGGCTGGGCTGTCGCGATCGCGATCGTTGACGCCGGCGGCCACCCGCTTTGGCTGCAGCGCCTCGACGGTACCGCGCCGATCTCGGCGCATATCGCCCCGGCCAAGGCGCGCACCGCCGCGCTCGGCCAGCGCGAATCGCGCATCTACGAGGAAATGATCAACAACGGTCGCACCTCCTTCCTGTCGGCGCCGGTCCTCGACGGCCTGCTCGAGGGCGGGGTGCCGATCATCATCGAGGGCCACTGCGTCGGCGCGGTCGGGGTCTCGGGGGTGAAGTCCACCGAAGACGCCCAGATCGCCCGGGCGGGCATCGCCGCCCTCGGCGCCTGATACCCACGGACGGCGTCCTCGCGTCCCGTCCGCGCTTGCCCTCGACGCAGCAGCGCATGGCCTGGTTCGATCGAAGTGCCCTGAACGACGGCGTGCGCCCTCGCGAGGTGTTCGCGTGGGCGATGTACGACTTCGCGAACTCGGGCTACACCACCGTCGTGCTGACGGCGGTCTTCAGCGCCTATTTCGTCGGTGCGGTGGCCGGGGGGGCGGCCTGGGCAACCTTTGCCTGGACGGCCGCGCTTGCGCTCTCCAGCCTGCTGGTCATGGTCGCCGCGCCGCTGCTCGGCGCCTGGGCCGATGTCCATCGTCGCAAGCGCGCGATCCTCGGGGCAGCCACCGTCGGCTGCGTGCTCGCGACGTCGGCGCTCGGCCTGGTCGGCCCCGGCGATGTCGCGCTCGCCGTGGTTGCGGTGATCATCTCCAACAGCTTCTTCGGCATCGGCGAGGGCATCATCGCGGCCTTCCTGCCGGAGCTCGCCCGGCCGCACGCGCTCGGGCGGGTGTCGGGCTGGGGGTGGAGCTTCGGCTACTTCGGCGGCATGCTCACGCTCGGGCTCGGGCTGGCGGTCGTGCTGTCGGCGCAGGCCCGCGGAGAGTCGGCCGCCCAGTTCGTGCCGCTCACCATGCTGCTCACGGCGCTGGTGTTCGCGCTCGCGTGCCTGCCCACCTTCGCGATGCTGCGCGAGCGGGGCGGCGCCCCTGTCGGCGCGGGCCCGACGGGCGTTCGCGCCAGCCTGGCCAGGTTGCGTCTGACATGGCGCGAGTCGGCGCGCTTCGTCGATTTCCGGCGCATGCTCGTCTGCGGTTGCCTTTACCAGGCCGGCATCGCGGTGGTGATCGCGCTCGCGGCGGTCTACGCCGAACAGGCCATGAAGTTCAGCACCCTCCAGACGATGATGCTGATCTTCGTCGTCAACATCGCGGCGGCGCTCGGCGCCTTCGGTTTCGGCTACGTGCAGGATCGCCTCGGCCATCGCCGGGCGCTCGCGCTGACCCTGGTCGGCTGGATCCTGATGGTGGCGATCGCATCGCTCACCGAGGCGGTCGCGGCCTTCTGGTGCGCCGCCGCGATTGCCGGCGTGTGCATGGGGTCGAGCCAGTCCTGCGGCCGCGCCATGGTCGGCGGTTTCGCGCCGGCCGGGCGCCGCGCCGAGTTCTACGGGCTGTGGACGCTCGCCGTGCGTCTGGCGGCGATCGTCGGCCCGCTCACCTACGGCGCGGTCACCTGGGCCACCGGCGGCAATCACCGGCTCGCGATCGGCACGACCGGGCTGTTCTTCGTGGCGGCGCTGGTCGCCCTGCGCGGGATCGACGTGGCCCGCGGCGAGCAGGCGGCCCTCGAGGTCGACTCGGCCTGAGCCGAACCGCCCTCAGGCGGCCGTCACCGGCGGGAGCCTGCGGATCCATGGCTGCGCGGCCTCGAGCTGCGCCGCGACCGCGAGCAGGCGCGCATCCTCCCCGAAACGCCCCACCAGCTGCACGCCGATCGGCAGCCCGGTGGCGGTCGTGCCCATCGGCAGCGAGATCGCCGGCTGGCCGGTCATGTTGGCGAGCGGGCAGAAGGGCGAGTAGCCGATGATGCCGTTGGGCCCGATCCGGTAGTCCAGGAAATCCGGGTTGTCCATCGCCCAGCGTCCCACGAGAGCCGGTGGCTCGGCCAGCACCGGGCACAGCAGCAGATCGTGGCCGGCCTGCGGGTCGCCCGACGGGGTGAAGAAGTCGGCGACGCGACGATTGAGCGCGTGCAGCGTCGACAGCGCGGCCAGGTACTGCGGCGCGCTCAGGCTGCGGCCGTACTCCCAGGCCGATCGGGTGGTCGCCTCGAGTTCGCCATCGGCGAGCCCGCGGCCGCGCTTGGCGAGGTGATTGTCGATCGCCATCGCCGTGCCGCTCGCGACCACGCGCAGCAGTGGCTCGAGGATCTCGCGGGTTCGCACGGCCGGGCGTGCCGGCGTCACCGCATGGCCCAGCGCCTCCAGCAGGCGCGCGGTGGCACGCACCGCCTCGGCCACCTCCGGGTGAACCGGCGAGCCCTCGAGCGTCGTATCCATCAGCGCGACCCGCAGCGACCCGAGCACCGACCCGGGTTCGAGCACACCCGGCATCGGATCGTGCCACGCGGGGGCACTGTAGGGGGCTCCGGGATCGCTGCCGGCGCTCGCTTGCAGCGCCATCGCGCTGTCGCGCACGCTAAGCGAGACCACGTGCTCGGTGGCGAGCCCGCCCCAGCCCTCGCCGCTGAGCGGGCCGCTCGGGACCAGCCCGCGCGTGGGCTTCAGCCCGACCAGCCCGCAGCACGCCGCCGGTATCCGGATCGAGCCCGCGCCGTCCGAGGCATGGGCGATCGGCACGATGCGCGCGGCGACCGCGGCGGCCGCCCCGCCGCTGGAACCGCCGGCGCTGAATGCCGTGTTCCAGGGATTGCGGGTGGGGCCGCCGTAGGCGCGTGCCTCGGTCGCGGGGCTGATGCCCATCTCGGGGCTGGTGCTGCGTGCGAAGAGCACGAAGCCGGCACGGCGGTAGCGCGCGACCAGCGAGCTGTCGAGCGACCAGTCGATGCGCCCGAACAGCCGCGAGCCCATCGTCGATGGCAGCCCCCATGCGGCGGTCGCGAGGTCCTTCAGCGGCATCGGCACGCCGAAGAAGGGACGTTCACGGCGCAACCGCGCGAGGCCATCGCTGGTGCGGCGAGCCCGGGCGAGTTCGGCGTCGAGTGCGAAGGCCTGCGAGCGCGCCTGTTCATGCGCGGGGTTGCACAGCGCGTTCAGAGAGGGGTCGGTGCGCGCGGCTCGCTCGATCGCGCTGTCGAGCGCTTCGCGGGCGCCGAGTTCGCCGCGCAGGATCAGATCGGCCAGCGCGAGGGCGTCGGTGCCGGCGGGCCAGGTCGGTGTGCTCATCATGGGCTCCTGCAGCCGCGTGTCAGGCCGGCTGGAACGCCGGGCCCAGCGGGCGCAGGCGGATGCCGGGGCGCAGGCGGCGCCACGGGAAGTCGGCCGGGTCCGCGAGTGCCGGACCCGGCGCGCGCACCACGAGCACCTCCCGAGAGATCGGCTGGAAGTCGGCTCGGAAGTGAACCGAACTCTTCAGCGCGAGCACGCGCTGGCGCGCGGGCTCCACACCCAGGTGCCTGAACATCGCCTGGTCGGCCGCCTGGCACTTGCGCGTGGCGAGCGCCACGCGCACTCCCGGCGCCTGCTCGGCGCGCAGCAGTGCCATGGGCCCGAGTGCCATCCGGAAGCCGGCGTACATCGGCCCCTCGCACAGGAACTGCCCATCGCCGAGCCGCTCGACCGTGAAGCGGCCGCGCAGCGGCGCGTGACCCGGCAGGCCCGAGATCGCGCCGAGAGCGAACTCGAGGCTCGCCCCCTGGCCCGCCTCGTGCGCGCGCCGCACGCTCGCCGGATCGATCAGCAGGCCAAGCACCGCGTCGGGGGCCCGCTGCTCGATCAGCGCGGCGAGCAGCCCGACGGTGTCGCCGTTGCCGCCGGCGCCGGGATTGTCCTGCGTGTCGGCCAGCACCACCGGGGCGCCGGGCTCGCCCCGCGCCACGGCGCGGCGCACCGCGTCGGCGGGCGCGAGAAGCTCGAGCGCGAAGTCGCGTTCGGCCGCGGCCACCGCGTCGGCGAGTTCGTTCACTGCGGCATCGGTTGCGCGCGTATCGATCCCGTAGCCGACCACCGACATGCCGCACTCGTCGAAGTCGGCCATTGGAAAGCCCGGCGCGAAGGACAGCGCCACGCCGGTGCGCGCCTCGATGCGCTCGAGCAGCGCGTAGAGCCCCCGGCAGGGCTCGATGAAGGTGCTCTGCGAAGGCACGCCGGTGAGGAAGTCGAAGGTGCGCAGCGCCTTCGCGAAGCGCTGGCCGGACGCCAGCATGCGCATCAGCAGCCCGGCCGCGCGCGCGCCGGTTTCCGCCATGTCGATGTGCGGGTAGGTGCGGTAGATCGACAGCGCGTCAGCATGGCGAACCATCGCGCGCGTGACGTTGGCGTGCAGATCGAGGCTCGCGACCACCGGCACGCCCGGCCCGACCACCTCGCGCACGCGCCGCAGCAGCTCTCCCTCGCCGTCGTCGTGGGCCTCGGTGACCATCGCGCCATGAAGGTCGAGGTAGACGCCGTCGACGCGGCCGGCGTCGCGCAGCCGTGCGAGCAGGTCGCCCGCGATCGCTTCGAAGGCCTCGGTGGTCACATGGGCCGACGGCGACGCCGCCGCCCAGGTGAGTGGTGCGAGTCGATGGCCCGCGGCCTGCAGCGCGACGATCGCGCCCTGCAGCGGGATGTTGGCGCCTGCAACCGCCTCGAGCATCGCGTCGCCGCGCTGGATCGACGGCCAGCCGCCGCCCTGCATGAAGGCCTCGTAGTCAGCCTTCGAGGGGGCGAAGGTATTGGTTTCGTGCTGCATGCCGCCGATCGCGATCCGTCCCATCGTCCACTCCGAGGCTGCCGCCATGCGAGGGCGCCGAGCATAGCGGCCTTCGATGCGCGCTGACAATGCGCGCCGCACCTCGACTGCGCGGCGTGCACCATGCGCGGCGCCGCGGCGCCGCGGGGGCGAACACCGCCGCGGGTTGCCATGCATGCTTCCCGGGTCAGCTTGCACGGGGCGCAATGTCTCGCTATGTTCCGTTCCGTTCACCCCACCGTTTCGGGAGAAGGCTCGTGTCACTGCTCAGCTTCAGCCGTCGTCGTCTTGCCATCGCGATCCTCGCAGGTGCCGGCGTCATCGGCGCCACGGCCGCCGCGAGCGTGTCCGCCCAGACCGTGCTGCGCGTCGTGCCGCACTCCAACCTCGCGGTGCTCGACCCGATCTGGACCACCGCGTACATGAGCCGCAACCACGGCTACATGATCTACGACACCCTGTTCGGCACCGACGAGAACGGCAAGATCCAGCCGCAGATGGTCGAGAGCTGGAGCATCAGCCCCGACAACCGGCTGTACACGTTCAAGCTGCGCAAGGGGCTCGAGTTCCACGACGGCAAGCCGGTGACCTCCGAGGACGTCGTCGCTTCCCTGCAGCGCTGGGGCAAGCGCGACGCGATGGGCTCGGCGCTGATGCAGTTCGTGGCGCGCATGGACACGCCGGCGCCCGACACCTTCCGCATCTTCCTTGGCGAGGCCTGCGGCTTCGTCCTCGAGGCGCTGGGCAAGCCCTCGTCGATCGTCCCCTTCATCATGCCCAAGCGGATCGCCGAGACCGATCCCTTCAAGCAGATCGAGGAGCACATCGGCTCGGGTCCCTTCGTCTTCAAGCGTGACGAGTTCAAGCCCGGCGACAAGGCCGTCTACCTGAAGAACGCGAAATACGTGCCGCGCAAGGAGCCGCCCTCGGGCACGGCCGGCGGCAAGATCGTCCACGTCGACCGGGTCGAGTGGAACCTCGCGCTGCGCGACGCGCAGGCGCAGGTCAACGCGCTGCGCAACGGCGAGGTCGACATCATCGAGGCGCTGCCCTTCGTCCATTACGAGAGCGTCAAGACCGACCCGAACCTGCAGCTGGCCAACTGGTCGAAGATCGGCCTGCAGTACATGGCCCGCTTCAACCACCTGCACAAGCCCTTCGACAACCCGAAGGTGCGGCAGGCCGTGATCGCCGCCTTCGCCCAGGAGCCTTTCCTGCGCGCCCAGGTCGGCGTCAAGGAGCTCTACAGCCCCTGCTACTCGATGTTCTACTGCGGCACGCCCTACGGCAGCACCGCGGGCAGCGAGATCCAGTCGAAGTCGAACATGAAGAAGGCCCAGGAACTGCTGAAGGCCTCGGGCTACGACGGCACGCCCATCGTCATCCTCAAGCCCACCGACCTGGTTTCGATCGACAAACTGCCCGACGTCGCCGCCCAGCTGCTGCGCCAGGCCGGCTTCAAGGTCGACCTCCAGGCCATGGACTGGCAGACGCTGGTCGGCCGTCGCGCCAAGAAGGATCCGCCGGACAAGGGCGGCTGGCACATGTTCCTGACCGCCTGGCAGGCCTTCGACGTTTCCAGCCCCATCGCCAACCCGACGATGGACACGCGGGGCGAGAAGTCCACCTGGTTCGGCTGGGCGACCGACGACAAGCTCGTCGAGCTGCGCAACCAGTTCATGCGCGCCACCGACGATGCCACCAAGAAGAAGCTCGCCGACCAGATCCATGCGCGCGCCTTCGAGATTGGCACCCACGTGGTCGTCGGCAACTACAGCCAGCCGGTCGCGGCCCGCAAGAACATCACCGGCTTCTTCATCCACAACGGCAACATCTACTGGAACCTGAAGAAGAGCGGGAACTGAGCGGCCACGCGTCCTCCGAAGCCAACTGACGCATCCGGACGGGCCGGCCTTCGGGCCGGCCTGCGGGTCGCGGAGCATCCATGGGTGCCTTTCTCCTGCGTCGCCTCCTGGCGACCATCCCGGTGCTGCTCGTCGTCGCGGTGCTGGTCTTCCTGATGCTGCGGCTCACGCCGGGCGATCCGGCGGCCGTGCTCGCGGGTGACGCCGCGTCCGAGGACCAGATCGCCCAGATCCGCACCACGCTCGGTCTCGACCGCTCGATCCCCGAGCAGTTCGTGATCTGGTTCGGCCACCTCGTCACCGGCGATCTCGGCGAGTCCTACTATTACAAGACCAGCGTCACCACGCTTATCGGCCAGCGCCTCGAGCCCACGGTGTCGCTCGCCGTGGTCACCATCGTCATCGCCGTGCTGGTCGCGGTGCCGCTGGGCGTGCTGGCCGCCTGGCGCTTCGGCGGCTGGTTCGACCGGATCCTGATGGGCTTCTCGGTACTCGGCTTCTCGGTGCCGGTCTTCATCCTCGCCTACCTGCTGATCTGGCTGGTGTCGCTCAAGCTCGGCCTGCTGCCGGTGCAGGGCTACAAGCGGCTGGCCGACGGCGTGGGTCCGTGGGCGCTGCATCTGGTGCTGCCCGCCATCACGCTGTCGGTGATCTACATCGCGCTGATCGCGCGCGTGACGCGCGCCTCGGTGCTCGAGACGCTGGGCGAGGACTACATCCGCACGGCGCGCGCCAAGGGACTGGCCGAATCGCGGGTGCTGGTGCGGCATGCGCTGGCCAATGCCGCGGTGCCGATCGCCACCGTCATCGGCATCGGCATCGCGCTGCTGATCGGCGGGGTGGTCGTCACCGAGTCGGTCTACGCGATCCCCGGGCTGGGGCGGCTCACCGTCGACGCGGTGCTGGCGCGCGACTTCCCCACCATCCAGGGCGTGATCCTCTTCTTCTCCTTCATCTACGTGGCCATCAACCTGCTGGTCGATCTCTCCTACGTGTTCTTCGACCCGCGCATCCGCTACTAGCCTGCCCGCCGCCATGAGCACCCCCGACCCCAGCCGCTTCGAGGCCCTGTCGACCGAGTCGGCGGCCATCGTCCGCGTCGAGAGCGTGTGGCGCCGTGTGCGCCGCAACTGGTCGGTGCGCATCGGCGGCGTCGTGCTCGCCGTGCTGGTGGTGGTGTCGCTGCTCGCGCCCTGGCTGGGCACGGTCGACCCCACGCTGTTCGACGCGGCCAGCCGCGACCTGCTGCCAGGCAAGCAGGGCGAGATCATGACCCTCGACGGCGAGACCATCCAGCACACCTTCGTGATGGGGTCCGACTCCTTCGGGCGCGACATCTACAGCCGCGTGCTCTACGGCACGCAGGTCTCGCTGATCGTTGGCGTGTCCACCGCGATCCTGTCGCTCGCGTTCGGGATCGTGTTCGGTCTGCTCTCGGGTTACCTGCGCTGGCTCGACGGCCCGATGATGCGCGTGATGGACGGCGTCATGGCCATCCCGGCCATCCTGATCGCGATCGCGCTGGTGGCGATGTGGAAGGGCAGCCTGATCACCGTGATCATCGCGATCTCGGTGCCCGAGATCCCGCGCGTGACGCGCCTGGTGCGCTCGCTGGTCCTCACCATCCGCGAGGAGCCCTACGTCGAGGCCGCGGTGTCGCTGGGTACGCCCACCTGGAAGATCATGCTGCGCCACATCCTGCCCAACACCGTGGCGCCGCTGGTGGTGCAGGGCACCTTCATCTGCGCCTCGGGCATCCTGGTCGAGGCCATCCTGTCGTTCCTCGGCGTGGGTCTGCCCCCCGACATTCCAACCTGGGGCAACGTGATGGCCGAGGGCCGCGCGCAGTTCAACCAGTACCCGCACAACATCTTCTTTCCCGGGATCTTCCTCGCCGTCACGGTGCTCGCCGTCAACATCCTCGGTGACGGCCTGCGCGACACCCTCGACCCCAAGATGGCCAAGCGGGTATGAACGACACGGCGCCGGTCCTGCAGGTCGAGAACCTGTCCATCGCGCTGCCCGCCGGCGGCGATCGGGCCACGGCGGTTGCGGGCGTATCTTTCACGGTCGGCCGCGGCGAGATCGTCTGCCTGGTCGGCGAGTCGGGCTCGGGCAAGTCGGTCATCGCGCAAGGCGTGATGGGGCTGCTGCCCAGGGCGCTGCCGGTCACCGGCGGGCGCATCCTGCTGCAGGGCGAGGACATCACCCGCGCCGACATCGGCCGGTTGCGCGAACTGCGCGCCACCCGCATGTCGATGATCTTCCAGGAGCCCATGACCGCGCTCAATCCGGTCATGACCTGCGGCGACCAGATCGACGAGGTGCTGCGCGAGCACACGCAGCTCGGCGCCGAGGAGCGGCGCGCCAAGATTCTCGACATCCTCACCGAGGTGCGGCTGCCCGATCCGCCGCGCATCGCCGCTTCCTACCCGCACCAGCTCTCGGGCGGGCAGCGTCAGCGCATCGTGATCGCGATGGCGCTGGTGCTCGACCCGGTGCTGCTGATCGCCGACGAGCCGACCACCGCGCTCGACGTCACCACGCAGGCCCAGATCCTGAAGCTCATCCAGGACCTGCAGGCTCGCCACGGCACCGGCGTGCTCTTCATCACCCACGACTTCGGCGTGGTCGCCGAGATCGCCCACCGCGTGGCGGTGCTGCGCCTGGGCACCCTGGTGGAGATGGGGCCGCGCGACGAGGTGCTGCAGCATCCACGGCACGACTACACCCGGATGCTGATCGGCTCGGTGCCCACGCACAAGCCGCGCGCCCGCGCCACCGACGCGGCCGCGCCGCTGGTGCTCCAGACCCGGGGCCTGGGCAAAACCTACATCGACCGCGGCTGGTTCAGCGGTCGGCGCGAGGTCAAGGCCGCCACGGGCGTGTCGATCGAACTGCGCCGCGGCCAGACGCTGGGCATCGTCGGCGAGTCGGGTTCGGGCAAGTCCACGGTCGCCCGCTGCATCGTGCGTCTGATCGACCCTACCGAGGGCAGCGTGCTGCTCGGCGACGACGACATCGCCCGCATGCCGGCGGCCCGGCTGCGGCCGCTGCGCCGCCGCGTGCAGATCGTCTTCCAGGACCCCTACCGATCCCTCAATCCCCGCCGCACCGTCGCCGAGGCGCTGATCGAAGGGCCGGTCAACTTCGGGCTGCCACGCGGCGAGGCGATGGCACGGGCCCGCCAGCTGCTCGAGTTCGTGCGCATGGATGCCAGCGCGCTCGAGCGCTATCCGCACCAGTTCTCCGGTGGCCAGCGCCAGCGTATCTGCATCGCGCGCGCGCTGGCGATGGAGCCCGAACTGCTGATCGCCGACGAGGCGGTCTCGGCGCTCGACGTGTCGGTGCAGGCGCAGGTTCTCCAGCTGCTCGAGGAGATCCGCGAGCGCCTGAACCTGGCGATGCTCTTCATCACCCACGACCTGCGCGTGGCCGCGCAGGTCTGCGACCATCTCGCCGTGATGTCGCGCGGCGAGGTCGTCGAGTACGGGCCCGCGCACGAGGTGTTCGCGGCGCCCCGCCACGAGTACACCCGCTCGCTCTTCGACGCGGCACCCGGGCGCGACTACCCGTTCGCCGCGGTCTGAGGGCCGCCGGCCCCCGGAGGCCTCGCCGTCAGGCCTTCACCACCGGGATCTTCCCGATCTTGGCCTGCCACTCGCGCGGGCCGGTGTCGTGGACCGACACGCCCTGGGCGTCCACCGCGACCGTGACCGGCATGTCCCTGACCTCGAACTCGTAGATCGCCTCCATGCCGAGGTCGGCGAAGCCGAGCACCTTC
>JBIIHU010000321.1:0-4010 GCA_044235405.1 Burkholderiaceae bacterium | reverse complement strand
GCAGCTCGCGATGGACATCGGTCATATCGAGGCACCGCCAGGCAAGGTATCCGCGTCGCGCCTCGCGCAGCGGGTGCTGATTTCGGCGATGCCCGATTCGGACCACACGCTCGGAGTCACGATGGTGTCGGGCGCGTTCCTGCGTGCCGGCTGGACCGTGAGCTTCGACCCCAGCCTGCCTCGCGGCGCCCTGGTACGGGCCGCGGCCGACGATCACTTCGACATCGTGGGGCTGTCGGCCAGCCTCGACGATCAGGTCGATGATGTCGCGTCGGTTATCATTTCAATTCGCAATGCTTCTATGAATCCGGTGTTGGGCATCATGGTGGGTGGCCCCCTTTTCCTGCGCAATCCGCATCTCTGGTCGGCCGTCGGTGCCGATTTCGAAGCCCCGGACGCAAACGCGGCGGTCACCCTGGCCCAAGGCTTCCTCGACACGCGCGCCCGCCGCCGGACCCCGTCGTGAACGCAACCCTTCCGCGCGGAGATTCCTTCGCGAGTCTTCCGGTCACCGATACCGCGAGCCTGATCGCGGCCACCGCCGATGTCGCCCTTCTGGTCGACAACCAGGGCGTCATCCGCGACGTCTCCGTCGGCAGCGACCAGTTCGAGGGGCTCGGCCACACCGACTGGATCGGTCGCAGCTGGGCCGATATCGTCACCGTCGAGAGCCGCCCCAAGGTCGAGGCGCTGCTGCGCAACCCGAGCCCGACCTCGGGCGCCCGCTGGCGTCACATCAACCATGCCGCCGGCCAGGGTGGCTCGGTGCCGGTGCTCTACGCCACCGTGCCGGCCGGTCAGTCCGGACAGATCCTCGCGATCGGCCGCGACCTGCGCCAGTTCACCGCGATGCAGCAGCGACTGGTCAGCGCCCAGCAGTCGATGCAGCGAGACTTCGCGCGGCTGCGCCAGATCGAGATGCGCTACCGCGCGCTCTTCGACGTCGTCTCCGAGCCGGTCCTGATCGTCGATGGCGCCACCCTGAAGATCGCCGAAGCCAACCCGGCGGCGGCGCGCCTCTTCGGCGATACCGTGCGCCGGCTGCAGGGACGCACCCTGGCCGACTGCTTCGAGTCCGCCGAGCGTCCCGCGCTGCTGTCGCTGCTCGAGACAGTCCGCAGCGGCAAGGCGGCCGAGCCTGTCACGCTGTCGCTCTCGCAGCCCCAGTCGATCCGAACCGAAGTGTTCGCCTCGGTATTCCGACCCGACACGGGGGTGCTCTTTCTGGTGCGCCTCGGTCGTCCCGACCAGAGCGCGGGCGCCGAGAGCGCCGCAGGTGGAGCACCGGCCCAGAGCTCGGCACTGCTGCAGGCCATCGAGACCGCCCCCGATGCGCTGGTCGTGACCGACCCGGCCGGACTCATCCTGTACGCCAATGCCAGCTTCGCCGAGATGGCGCAGATGGATTCCAACGAGCAGGTGGTGGGCGAATCGCTCGAGCGCTGGCTCGGCCGCTCGGGCGTCGATCTCGGCGTGCTGATGGCGAACCTGCGGCGCAGCGAGGCGGTAAGGCTGTTCCCGTCGGTCATCCGAGGCCGTTTCGGCATCGAGACCTCCGTTGAGGTCTCGGCGGCGGCAGCCCCCGACGGCAAGCACTCTTGCCTGGGCTTCGCGATCCGCGACGTCAGCCGTCGTCTGGGTGCGGACGGCGGTGGCGCGAACCCGCGGCTGAGCCGCTCGGTCGGTCAGCTCGCCGAGCTCGTCGGACAGGTGCCGCTGCGCGACATCGTCGGCGAGACCACCGACCTCATCGAGCAGATGTGCATCGAGACCGCGCTTCAGCTCACGCGCGACAATCGCGCCGCGGCGGCCGAGATGCTCGGACTCTCCCGTCAGAGCCTGTACGTGAAGCTGCGCCGCTACGGGCTCGGCGGCGACACCACCGACGCCCACGCGGGCGGCGAGGGCTGAGGCCGCACCCGGCATCGGGTACCGAGCGGATTCGCCCGGCCCCACCGCGGATTCCCCATTCGATGACCGGGCCTGATCGCGACGCTTCGCGCGAAGTCGTCGTCTTTGCACTCTTCGACATCGCGGCTCGCCATCGCGCGTGGGGCTGGTGGCAGTTCGTCGCAGGCCGGCGTCGACTTCGCGGCGTGCCCGGTCTGCGATTCGGCAAGCTGCTGGGCAGTGGCCACGAGGGGCACTTCGGCCTGAAGCCCAGCGGCTCGATCCAGGGGCTGTTCGCGGTCTTCGACGGCCCCTCCAGTGCCGACGCCTTCTGCGCCGACGACGGTCTGCTGCAGCAATGGCGGGCGCGCGCGCGCGAATACTTCTGCCTGCGGCTGCTGACCTGCTCGGCACGCGGCACCTGGGACGGCGCCAGCCTGGCGGTCACCTCGCCCCCCCCGGTCGAGGGCCCGATCGTGTCGCTGACCCGCGCCTCGATTCATCCGGCGCGGGCGGCAGGCTTCTGGCGCATGGAACCCGCCGCCGAGCGCTCGCTCGCGCAGACGACCGGCTGCCGGCTTGCCGTGGGTGTCGGCGAAGCACCGCTGCTGCGCCAGGCGACCTTTACCCTCTGGGAGAGTGTCGAGGCCATGAACGCCTATGCCCGCCAGGGGGCCCATCTGGCGGCGATCCGCGCCGCCGCGGCCCACGGATTCTTCACCGAATCGATGTTCGTGCGCTTCGTGCCCGTGCAGCGCGAAGGCAGTTGGCAGGGGCGCCCGCTTGCGTGATCGACGCGTGCTGGTGATCGGTGCGGGTGTCGGTGGCCTGGCAGCGGCCATCGACCTCGCGCGCGCGGGGCTCGAGGTGACCGTACTCGAGCGCGCCGCGACCCCCGGCGGCAAGCTGCGGCGGGTTCCGGCTGGCGCGGCCCTCGTCGACAGCGGCCCTACCGTCTTCACGATGCGCTGGGCCTTCGAGGAGCTCTTCGACGACGCGGGCGACTCGCTGACGGCCCGCCTGCGCCTGACGCCGCTGTCGGTGCTGGCGCGTCACGCCTGGGGCGCCGGCGGACAGCTCGACCTCTTCGCCGACGCCGAGCGCTCGGCCGATGCGATCGGCGCCTTCAGCGGCGCGCAAGAGGCACGACGCTTCCGCGCCTTCTGCGCGCAGGCACGCGAGGTCTACCGCGCGCTTGAGGGGCCGTACATCCGCTCGCCCCGACCCAGCCCGCTCGGGCTGGCGCGCGATCTCGGGCTCGACGGCCTTGCCACGCTGGCCCGGCTTCGCCCCTTCAGCAGCCTCTGGCGAGCGCTCGGGCGCCACTTCCACGACCCGCGCCTGCGTCAGCTCTTCGGCCGTTACGCCACCTACTGCGGAGGCTCGCCCTTCCTCGCGCCAGCCACGCTGATGCTGGTGGCGCAGGTCGAGATGGACGGCGTCTGGGCGGTCGACGGCGGCATGGGCGAACTCGCGCAGGCGCTCGCGGCGCTCGCGCAGCGGCTGGGCGCCACCGTCCGCTGCGGCGCCATGGTCGAGCGGATCGTCGTCGAGCAGGGGCGCGCACGCGGCGTCGTGCTGGCCAGCGGCGAACGCCTGGAAGCCGACGCGGTGGTCTTCAACGGCGATGTCGGCGCGCTCGCCGGCGGACTGCTCGGCGATCCGCTGCGACGCGCGGTGCGGCCGGTACCTCGGTCGGCCCGCTCGCTGTCGGCGCTCACCTGGTCGATTCACGCACCGACCCGCGGATTTCCGCTGCTGCACCATAACGTGTTCTTCGACGACGACTACGCGAGCGAGTTCGCCGATGTCTTCGGGCGCAGCCGACTGCCGACGCGTCCCACGGTCTACGTGTGCGCCCAGGACCGCCTCGACGAGGCCTGCGAGCCCGCGGCCGAGCGACTGCTTTGCCTGGTGAACGCGCCGGCCACCGGCGATCGGCACCCCTTCGCGCAGGACGAGATCGACGACTGCGCACGGCGGGCCTTCGACCTGCTGGCCCGCTGCGGCCTTCAGGTATCGCGGCAGTCCGGCAGCAGCGTCGCGACCACCCCGGCCGACTTCGAAGCCCTGTTCCCCGCCACCGGTGGGGCGCTCTACGGCCGGGCCTCGCATGGCTG
>JBIIHU010000320.1:0-4024 GCA_044235405.1 Burkholderiaceae bacterium | reverse complement strand
TTCGGGGTAGACTCGAAAGCTTTTCGATCCTTGCCGCCCTGCCTGACGCCAGCGGGCGGCCTTCGCCGGATGACCGGCCAACGTCCACAAGGAAACCCGATGCGTCACTATGAAGTCGTTTTCATCGTCCACCCGGACCAGAGCGAGCAGGTGCCCGCGATGATCGATCGCTACAAGGCGATGGTCGAAGCGCAGCAGGGCCGCATCCACCGGGTCGAGGACTGGGGCCGTCGTCAGCTCGCCTACCCGATCCAGAAGATCGCCAAGGCGCATTACGTGCTGATGAACATCGAGTGCCAGCCGGCCACGCTCGCCGAGCTCGAGCATGCCTTCCGCTTCAACGATGCCGTGCTTCGCCACCTCACGGTGTCGATGCGCAAGGCCGAGACCGGCCCGTCGCCGATGTGGAAGCAGATCCAGCGCGAGGAGGCCCGCAAGGGCGCGGCCGAGGCACAGCCGGCGCCGGCAGCCTGAGCCCGCCCGAACCGGCGACGCGGGCCGTGTCGACCAGTGATGTCGGCGCGGGCGCGAACCGGATCGAGTTCGACGGCACGCTCGTGGCCTCCGAAGGGCTGCGTTTCACGCCGGCCGGGGTCGCGGTGGTCGATGCGGTGCTCGGGCACCGCTCGATTCAGCGCGAGGCCGGCGCCGAACGGCGAGTCGAGTTCGATCTGCCTGTGCGCTTCGCCGGCGAGGCGGCCCACCAAATGGCCAAGCTGCCGCTCGGCTGCCCGGTGCGGGTTCATGGATTTCTCGCCCCGCGCCGGCGGCAGTCCCGGCAACTGGTCCTGCATGTCAACGCATTTGAATTGATCGAGGTGTGATATGGCGTTCGTTCGCCGTGGTCCCAAGGATGGCAAGAAGAAACGGCCGGCTCAGAACGCGCTGTTCAAGCGCAAGAAGTTCTGCCGCTTCACGGCCGAGAAGGTCGAGTGGATCGACTACAAGGACATCGAAGTCCTGAAGGACTTCATCACCGAGACGGGCAAGATCATCCCCGCCCGCCTCACCGGCACGAAGGCTCGCTACCAGCGCCAGCTGACCGAGGCCATCAAGCGCGCCCGCTTCCTGGCGCTGATGCCCTTCACCGACAACCACTGAGGCCGGAAACCATCATGCAGATCATTCTGCTCGAACGTGTCCTGAACCTCGGCGTCCTCGGCGACGTCGTGCGCGTCAAGGATGGTTACGCACGCAACTACCTGATCCCCACCGGCAAGGCGCGTCGCGCCACCGCCGCCGCGATCAAGGAGTTCGAGGCGCGTCGCGCCGACCTCGAGAAGGCGCAGGCCGATCGGCTCGCGCAGGCACGCGCGCTCGGCGACCGCCTGCAGGGTTCGACCGCGCGCATCGCCCAGAAGGCGGGTGTCGACGGTCGGCTGTTCGGCTCGGTCACCAACGTCGACATCGCCGAGGCGCTCGGCAAGCTCGGCTTCGCCGTCGAGAAGGCGATGGTGCGGCTCCCCGACGGTCCGCTGAAGGCGATCGGCGAATTCGAGGTGCAGGTCGCCCTGCACTCCGACGTCGTCGTGAGCGTCTCGGTCGTCGTGTCGCCCGAGGCCTGATCCTCGAGCACGCCGCGCCAGGCGCAGCCCGGCCATGAGCGGCAGCGACGACGGCTTTCGTCGCCCGGCCGACGCCGTCGATCGCGAGGTCGCGGCGCTGCGCCTGCCGCCGCATTCGATCGAGGCCGAGCAGTCGGTGCTCGGGGGCCTGCTGCTCGACAGCCAGGCCTTCGACCGCGTCGGCGACCTCCTTCGCGAGGAGGACTTCTACCGCCTCGACCACCGGCTGATCTGGCAGCAGATCGCTCGGCTGGTCGAACGTGGCCAGCCGGCCGATGTCATCACGGTCCTCGAAGCCCTGAAGAACGCGGGCAAGGCCGACGAGGCCGGGGGACTTGGCTACCTCAACGCGCTTGCCCAGGAAACCCCGTCGGCCGCGAACATCCGGCGCTACGCCGAGATCGTGCGCGACCGGGCGATCCTGCGCCAGCTGATCGGCACCGCCGACGAGATCGCCACCCAGGCGCTCAACCCGCAGGGCCGCGACACCCGGCAGATCCTCGACGAGGCCGAATCCCGGATCTTCCAGATCTCCGAGGACGGCGCGCGCGGAGCGGCAGGGTTCCAGAACCTCCAGGACCTGCTCGGCAAGGTGGTTTCCCGGGTCGACGAGCTCTACAGTCGCGGTGCCGGCAGCGATGTGACCGGCGTACCCACCGGATTCGCCGATCTCGATCGCATGACCTCGGGTCTGCAGCCCGGCGACCTGGTCATCGTGGCCGGCCGCCCTTCGATGGGCAAGGCGCAGCCCGACGACGAACCGGTGCTCGGCGCGAACGGCTGGCAGCCGATGGGCAGTCTGCGCGTGGGTGATGCGCTCGCTTCGCCCGATGGCCTTCCATCGCGGATCACCGGCATCTTTCCGCAGGGGCGCCGGCCGGTCTGGCGTCTTCGCTTTTCCGACGGGCGTAGCACCCGCGCCTGCGACGAGCACCTCTGGCGCGTCGCGGGTCGCGATGGCGTTGCTCGCGTGCTCGACACCGCGACGCTGCGAAGCCTGCTGGCGCGACGCGGTGCCCGCCCCGCGCTCGCCATCGATCTCCCCGAGGGCCGTTTCGGGCATCGCGATCCGTTGCCGCTCGATCCCTTCGGCCTGGGCCTGCTGCTTCGCCCGGCGCTTGGCTGCGGACGGGGCACTCAGGCTGCGCGCGGCTTCGTCGTCGATCGGGCGCGCGTCGCCGCGATCGACCCGGCGCTGCCCAGGCGCGCGCTGCTTCGCACCGCCACCGAAAGTCATGCGGCCGCCGCCACCGCCACCGCCACCGCTGCCGCCACCGCCGGCGTGGCGGCTGCATGCGCCTGGCCCGATGCGTCCGATGTGTCCAGTACACCCGATGTATCCGATGTATCGGATGCATCGAATAGCGCGCGGTCGCCCGCGGGTGTCGCGGTCGCGCTGCGGCGCCTCGAGGCGCTCGGCCTGCTCGGTGCCGACGCGACCCGTCTTTTCCTGCCCCGCGCGATGCTGCAGGCCGACCGTCCGGCCCGCGTGGCACTGCTCTGCGGGCTGCTCGGTCCGCTGGCCGTCGCGGATACCCGAGCGCTGCTGCGGGTGCGGGTCGAGTCGGCGCGACTGGCTACCGATCTCTGCGAGCTGGTGCGATCGCTGGGCGGATGGTGTCGCCCGCGGCAGGTGCCCGGTGTCGGTCTCTGGTCGCTCGCCCTGATGCTGCCGTCGCTGCCGGGGCTCGCCGCACTGCGTTCGCCCCCGACCGATGGCCGTGCCGGCAGGCCGATACGCCGTCCGGTGCTGCTGGCGATCGAGGCGGCAGGCGAGGCCGAAACCCGCTGCATCGCGGTGTCGCATCCGTCGCGGCTCTACGTCGCCGGTGAGCATGTGCTGACGCACAACACCGCGTTCAGCCTCAACATCGGCGAGCATGTCGCGGTCGATCAGGGTTTGCCCGTCGCGGTCTTCTCGATGGAGATGGGCGCCACGCAGCTCGCGCTGCGCATGGTGTGCTCCGTCGGACGACTCGACCAGCAGCGACTGCGCACTGGTCGTCTCGTCGACGACGACTGGCCGCGTCTGACCAACGCGATCCAGAAGATGCAGGAGGCGCAGCTCTTCATCGACGAGAGCCCGGCGCTCAACGCCCTCGAGCTGCGCGCGCGCGCGCGGCGCCTGTCGCGCCAGTGCGGCCAACTGGGGCTGATCATCGTCGACTACCTGCAGCTGATGAGCTCGGCGGGCAGCGGCGAGAACCGCGCCACCGAGATCTCCGAGATCTCGCGCGGTCTCAAGGCGCTGGCGAAGGAACTGCAGGTGCCGGTAGTCGCACTGTCGCAGCTCAACCGCAGCCTCGAGCAGCGGCCGAACAAGCGGCCGGTGATGTCGGACCTGCGTGAATGCGTGTCTGGCGAGACGCTCGTGCTGTGCGCCGATGGACGGCGCGTACCCATCCGGGAACTGGTCGGCAGCACGCCCGAAGTATGGGCGGTGGATGAAGCACGGCGCA
>JBIIHU010000319.1:0-4027 GCA_044235405.1 Burkholderiaceae bacterium | reverse complement strand
CCTCGATGGGCGCATCCGCGGATCCGATGAGGGCGACTGCGACTGCCGTCCCGAGCGAGCCGCCGAGCTGGCGCAGCGCGTTGCTGACCCCGCTGCCCACGCCGAAGCGCTGCGTCGGCAGGCCGGCGACGATCGCGGCCGAAAGCGCGGGCAGCACCAGCCCGATCGCCACGCCGGTGAGGATCTGCGAAGGCAGCCACAGCGTGAGGTAGTGGGCCTCGCGCGACGCGTAGCCTGCCAGCAGGCCATGCGAGGCCGCGAAGATCAGCCCGCCCATCACGAGCAGTGCCTGGCGCCCGACGATCCGCTCCCAGCGGCTCGAGAGCACGGCGATCGGGATCACCATCAGGGGGCCTGGCGTCAGCGCGAGGCCCGTCAGGCTCTGAGACCAGCCCCAGATGCCCATCAGGAAAAGGAAGGCGGCGAGGAACATCGCGCTGAAGCCGGCGCCGAAGACCAGCGATGCCGCGCTCGCCCAGCGCAGCGAACGGTCCTCGAATAGCGACAGATCGAGCGCCGCGTTCGAGCGCCCGCGCGCCCAGCGGGCAAAGACGGCGAGCGCGGCCGCTCCCGCGATGCCCAGGCCGAGCGCCTGTGCCATCGTGTAGCCCGCCTCATGGGCGACGATGCCGCCCGCGATCAGGGCGACGCCGGCGATCAGCAGGGCGATGCCGGGGAGGTCGGGTCGGGCCCCGGACTCGGTGGCGGACGACTCGGCAATGCGCCGCATCGCCAGGCCCGCGGCCAGCAGGCCGAGCGGCACGTTGATCAGGAACACCCAGCGCCAGGAGGCGTGGTCGATGATCCAGGAACCCGCCGAGGGTCCGATGGCCGCGGCCAGCGCGCCGACCGCGCTCCACAACCCGACGATCGCCACGCGCCGCTCGGCGGGAAAGGCTCGCAGCACGAGCGCCAGCGAGGCCGGGGTCAGCAGAGCCGCGCCCACGGCCTGCACGGCCCGCGCGGCGATGAGCTGCTCGGCCGATGCCGCCATCCCGCATGCCCCGGAGGCGGCGGCGAACAGCAGCACGCCCGCGACGAAGATCCGTCGGTGGCCGTGCAGGTCGGCCAGCCGGCCTGCGGGGATCAGCAGCGCCGCGTAGACGATCGTGTAGGCATTCAGCGACCAGGAGAGCGTGGCTGCGGACACCGAGCCGAAGCTTTCGCGCAGCGCGGGAAACGCGGCGATCACCACGCTGGCATCGAGCGAGACCAGGAACACGGCCATCGAGGTCAGCAGGAAGGTCGACCATGGCCCGGCGGCCGCTGGGGCGCGCGGCCGGGTTCCTGGGGGAGCGGTGGGCTCGGTCATGGGCGATGGGCGCGGCGCGAGGCCAGCCCGGCGAGTTGACGGTGTCAACATCCTGCAGCAGGAAGTTGACGGTGTCAACAGAGCGCATGGCAACGTGGGTGATAATGGGAGGAGTCAACTCTCCCGCGCCGACGATGCCCCGCGAGACCGCCGCACCACGCGACCTGAAGGAGGCATGCGTCCTTGCGGCCCGGGATGTCATCGCCGAGCGCGGCGTCGAGCACCTGAGCCTGCGCGAGGTGGCGCGCAAGCTCGGTGTCTCGCATCAGGCGCCGTATCGCCATTACCCGAGCCGCGATCACCTGCTGGCCGAGGTCATGCGGCGATGCTTCGAGTCGTTTTCACGCTTCCTCGACGCCCGCGAACCCAACGACGACCCCCGGGCCGATCTCGAGCAGCTCGGTTTGCGCTACCTGCGGTATGCCGCGGATCACCCGCTCGAGTACCGACTGATGTTCGGTACGCCCTGGCCGAATCAGATGCAGCACTGGGCGCTGGCGCGCGACGCGGAGCTCGCCGCCCTGCACGCCTTCGACGTCCTTCGCGACGTGCTGCGCCGCATCCACGGGGCGGGCCCCGAGCAACGAGCCCGCGTCGATGCCAACGCCCTGTTCGTCTGGTCGACGGTGCATGGGCTGGCGAGCATCGCCCATGCGGATGCGATGCCGCATCTCGAGCTTGCGCCCGAGGTGGAGCAACAGATCGTCCGCCACGCGCTCTCGATGGTCGCGCTGGCGCTGGAAGGCGAGGCCCGGCTGAAGGGCGACTGACCGTCGAATGTCCCGGGCAGCGATGCGGGTGGCACGGTCTGCCGTTCATTCGCGGCGGCGCGAGCGGCAGTCCGCGCCGCTCGTTCAATCGGCCGACCGCTGGTGCAGGTGCGCTTGCGAGCGGAGCGGGCGTTGCGCAGCCTGAGCGGGCTGCTCGCTTTTCAGGAGGGCAGCTCCCCAACCCTCTACCCGTTCATCGATCATGCTCATGTCCTTGCATTCCCTGGCCCGTCTGGCGGGCCCTCTCATGCTCGTCGCCCTGATCCCGGCTGCCGCGCAAGCGCAGGCGCGCGCCCCGCTGGAACCGAAGGGTTTCTACGCCACGATCTACGGCCAGCACAGCCGCATCGGCTCCTCGAGCCCGACCGAGTCCGGCGCCGCAGGTGCCGGCGGCGGCCTGGGCGCCAGCTTCGGCAGTGGCACGGGCTTCGGTGGCGACATCGGCTACCGCTACGGCAACGGTTGGGCAGCAGAGCTCGAGTGGAACTACCGAAGCCACCCGCTCGATGCCCTGCGTCAGGGCGGCGCCAACCTGTCGCGCGATGGCGATTTCGCGTCGAACATCCTGATGCTCAATGGCTTGCGCCGCTTGCCCACGGGAGGCGCATGGACGCCGTACGTGGGCGCTGGCATCGGCTGGGTCCAGGAGATCGACCTCGACATCACGCCGGTCAGCGGCGTGGCGCGCGGCTATTCCGAGGGCGGCAAGGCCGCGTTCCAGCTGATCGCGGGCGTCGAGTACGCGCTCACGCCCCAGTGGCGCCTGACCGCCGACGCCCGCTGGATGCGGGTGGGCACGCTGCGTCTGGACAACGAGGTCGGCAACCCCGGGGGCAGCGCAAGCCCGCTGAAGTACAACCCGCTCTCAGTGCAGGTCGGCCTCAGATACAGCTTCTGAGCTGCCGCCGCCACGATAGCGGGCTCCGTCGCCGAAGCGGGCGAGCACCTCGCTGCGCCGGCGACGGCTGATGGGTACCTCCCGGCCGTCGCTCATCACACAGACCGCGCCCGCGACGCTGCGCCGCACACTGACAACATGGTCGCGGGCGACCCACCACGAGCGGTGCACGCGCAGGCCATGCTCCGCCCCGTCGGACTCGACATCGGCCAGGGCGCCCAGCACCAGCGCGCAGCCCCGGGTCGTCCAGACTCGCAGGTACTGCAACTCGGAGCTGACCGCGATCACGTCCGTGCCGAGCTCCTGGGGAAGGCGGTCGCGCCAGCTTCTGCGCGGCGGTACGGTGTTGGATGGCGACTCGACCGTCGCAACCGGCTCGACGGCCGGCACGGGTTCGGCTGCCGCCGCGCCGGCGGCGCCGACCTCGAGCCGCGGTGGCACCATCCAGTGCAGGCGCGGAAGGCAGATCAGCAGCCACGCGGTCGTGACCGGCCCCACGATGTCCAGATATTCCTCGATGAGGGGATGAATCGCGGTGAAGCCGGCGAGCAGGGCGTCACCCTCGTCGGGCCGATCGGCATAGCCCGGCAATCGCGGCACCAGCCCTTCACCGATCAGCCAGTAGACCGGGGCCAGCACGATGGCGCCCAGCACCCCCGACAACAGCACCAGAACCCAGCTCGGCAGCCGGCTGGCGCCGTAGCGCTGAGCCAGCAGCGACAATGCCGACTGCAGGACGAACAGGCCGGCGGCGATCTGCAGCATCCAGAACAGCAGCCGCGCCGGCAGCGGTGCGGCGAAGCCCACGTCGGGCTCCAGGGTCATCATCAGGGCGAGAAAGGCGAGGCCGACCACCGCCAGGTAGCGGATGACCGGCCGGGTGCTCTCGCGTTGCGGGATCGGCTTCGGTGGGGTGATGGTTCCGAGGTAGGAATCGGGATGCACGTGGGGCAAGGATGGGCAGGGGGCTGTCAGCGCGAGGTCGTCGGCGGCGGCAGTCGCAACTTACAGGGTTGCGGCCTCAGTGTCGCGGCGAATCCCTGCGCA
>JBIIHU010000318.1:0-4034 GCA_044235405.1 Burkholderiaceae bacterium | reverse complement strand
GTAGATGAAGGGCTTGAAGCTGGACCCGGGCTGCCGCCAGGCCTGCGTGACGTGGTTGAACTTGCTCTTCGCGAAGTCGAAGCCGCCGACCAGCGCGCGGATCTCGCCGCTGCGCGGATCGACCGAGATCAACGCGCCCTCCACTTCCGGCACCTGCGTCAGCACCCAGGCGTCCTTTTCCGCCTTCATGGCCCGCACGACAGAGCCGCGACGGATCTGCACGCGGGTCGTCGCGCCGTCCGCCAGCCCGGAGGCGACCGGGCGCAGGCCGTCGCCCGTCACGGTGATCGTCTCGCCGCTGTGCAGCATCGCGGTCACCTTGCGCGGAGCCGCCTCGAGCACCACTGCGGCGCGCAACTCGTCGTTGTCCGGGTAGTCCGACAGCGCTTCGGCGACCCGGGCGTCGACCGCCGCCTGCTGCTGCGGGAGGTCGACGAAGCCCTCGGGACCACGGTAGCGTTGCCGGCGCTCGAAGTCCATCAGCCCCCGGCGCAGGGCGCGGTAGGCCACCGACTGGTCGGACGAGCGCACCGTCAGCTCGACCTGCAGGCCCCTGGAATAGGCGTCCTCCCCGTACTGCGCGAACACGAGCTGGCGAGCCAGCTCGGCGACGTATTCGGCGCGAACGGGGGGCTCGGGCGTGGTGTTGTATTTCAGCACCTGTGCCAGCGCCTCGTCGTGCTGAGCCCGGTTGATGAAACCGTTGTCCAGCATGCGCTCGATGATGTAGCGCTGGCGCAACGTCGCCCGCTCGCGGTTGTTGATCGGGTTGTAGGCCGAAGGCGCCTTCGGCAATCCCGCCAGCATCGCGGCTTCGGCCACCGTGATCTCCTGCAGCGGCTTGCCGAAGTAGACCTCGCTGGCGGCCGCGAACCCGTAGGCGCGGCGGCCGAGGAAGATCTGGTTCATGTAGACCTCGAGGATCTGGTCCTTCGAGAGCTGCGTCTCGATCTTCAGGGCCAGCAGGACCTCGTAGAGCTTGCGCGTCAGGGTCTTCTCGGTCGACAGGTAGAAGTTGCGCGCCAGCTGCATCGTGATCGTCGAGGCGCCCTGGCTCTTGGCCTCCGAGAACTGCGCCAGCGCGGCGCGCACCATGCCCCGGTAGTCGATGCCGCGGTGGGAGTAGAAGTTCGCGTCCTCGATGGCGAGCACGGCGTCCTTCATCACCTTCGGGATCTGCCCGATCGGCACGAAGGTGCGCTTTTCCTCGCCGAACTCACCCAGCAGCACGCCGTCGGCCGACAGCACGCGCATCGGCAGCTTCGGTCGGTAGTCGGTCAGGCTGGCGGTGTCGGGGAGGTTGGGATAGGACACCGCCAGCGCGATCGATAGCCCCATCGCGGCGGCCGCCACGGCGGCGACGCCCAGGGCGACGAGCCCGGCCAGCGCACGCAGCAGACGCGACGACCACCGTGCCCGCACGGGTACCGCCGGCCCGGAGGGTCGGGGGGTAGCGGGGGCTGCGGGCTTGTCGGTCGTCATCGCGAGGGAGGCTGCTCGACCCTCTGCGGAAGCAGGGCCGGATTATAGGAAGGCAGGGTCTGCGCTTCGGCGATCCCCGGGGCGGTGCCAGCGGGCCCGGCGGCGAGGCGCCTGCTGTTACGAATTGAGGCCATTTTCCGCTGGTCTTCCGGGCGTCCGCCCGAGCGTTCGACCGGAAACTCGCGGTGCGCCTTGAGACAGAAGGGCTGTCCGCCCGGGCGCGTCTGCTGCTAGCATTAAAGTAACTTCTTAACAATCTCGCGGAAGTGCCGATCGCGAGTGGAGTGAAGTCCGTGGGTTTTCTCGACCGTTTCCTGGGTCGCCAGCATCCGCCGATGCTCGGGCTCGACATCAGTTCGTCCAGCGCGAAGCTGGTCGAGCTGTCCCAGGACGCCGCAGGCAACCTGAGCCTGGAGCGGCTGGGCACCGAGCCGTTCGAGAAGGGATGGATCACGGACGGGCAGATCGACAAGTTCGACGAGGTGGCCGAGGCTGTCCGCCGCGTCGTGGCGAAGTCCGGGACGCGCACGCGCCACGTCGCGATGGCCATGCCGCAGTCCGCGGTCATCACCAAGAAGATCATGCTGCCGGCGGGGCTGCGCGAGGAGGAGCTCGAGCTGCAGGTGGAGTCCGAGGCCAACCAGTACATCCCGTTCTCGCTGGACGAGGTGAGCCTGGACTTCTGCGTCGTCGGGCCGGCGCCGAACTCGCCGGGCGACGTCGAGGTGCTGATCGCCGCTTCGCGCAAGGACCGTGTCCAGGACCGCCAGGCGCTGGCCGAGGCCGCTGGCCTGAAGCCGGTGGTCCTCGACATCGAGTCCCACGCCTCCCGGCTGGCGATGACGCGCGTCGTCGCCGTGCTGCCCAACGAGGGCCGCGATGCCCTGGTCGCGCTGTTCGAGATCGGTGCCGACACGACCAGCCTGAAGGTGCTGCGCAACGAGGAGATGCTCTACGACCGGGACCAGGCCTTCGGTGGGGCACAGCTGACGCAGCTGATCTCGCGCCAGTACGGCTTCTCGTTCGAGGAGGCCGAGCAGAAGAAGCTGTCGGCCGACCTGCCCGACGACTACGAGCACTCGATCCTGTCGCCGTTCGTCGACAGCCTGTCGCAGGAGATCGGCCGCGCCTTGCAGTACTTCTTCACCAGCACGCCCCACCACAAGGTGCACTACGTGATGCTGGCCGGCGGCACCGCGACCTTGCCGGGCCTGAAGGACCGGGTGACGGAATTGACGGGCTTCGCCTCGATGATCGTCAACCCGTTCGACAACATGAAGATCGGCACGGCCATCCGCGAGGCGCGTGTCCGCCGCGAAGCGCCGAGCTACCTGACCGCATGCGGCCTGGCGATGCGGAGGTTCGTCAAGTGATCCTGATCAACCTGCTTCCGCACCGGGAGGCGCGCCGCCGGCAGCGCAAGCAGGCCTTCTTCGTCGGCCTGGGCCTGAGCTTCGTCGCCGGCGCCCTGCTGCTCGGGCTGTGGTATGCGCTGGTCAGCGGGCAGACGGCGGCCCAGCGCCAGCGCAACGAGTTGCTGAAGGCGGAGATCGGGCGCCTGGAGGTCCAGATCAAGGACATCGCCAACCTGCGGCAGGAGATCGAGGCCCTGAAGGCGCGCCAGCACGCCGTCGAGGACCTGCAGGCCGACCGAAACACCCCTGTTCACCTGCTCGACGAACTGGTGCGCCAGACGCCCGAAGGCGTCTACCTGACCTCGATCAAGCAGGCCGGGCAGGTCGTCACCGTCGCCGGCGTCGCACAGAGCAACGAGCGGGTCTCCGAGCTGCTGCGCAACGCTTCCTACAACTCGGCCTGGCTCGAGCGGCCCGAGCTGGTCGAGATCAAGGCCGCCAACGTGACGACCGCCGGGCGCGAGCAGCGTCGCCTGTTCGAGTTCCAGATGCGGGTCGGCATCAAGCGCCCGCAGGCGCCGGCGGCTGCGGCGTCGGCTGCGTCGGCCGCCGCTGCCGGCACGCCTGCCCGCGAACCGGCCAAGGGGTCCTGAAGGTCCGACATGGCAGCCAAGACTCCCTCCGCCTCGGCCGACTCGCCCAGCCGCTTCGAAACCGCGGTCAGCCAGTTCCGCGGGCTCAACCGCAACGATCCCGGGCAGTGGCCGGTCCTGCCGCGCGTGGCGGCCTTCGCCGGCGTCGTGGTGGGCGTGCTGCTCGCCGGATGGCTGCTGCTGATGACCGATGCCCTCGGCGTCCTCGAGGAGGAGCGCCAGCGCGAGCCCAGCCTGAAGTCGGAGTACCGCACCAAGCTCACGCAGGCGGTCAACCTGAGCGAGCTGCGCAAGCAGAAGCTGCAGGTCCAGGAATACGTGACGCAGCTCGAGAAACAGCTGCCGGGCAAGGCCGAGATGGACGCGCTGCTGTCCGACATCAACCAGGCCGGCATCGGCCGGGGCCTGATGTTCGAGCTGTTCAAGCCCGGCCAGGTCGAGGTCAAGGAGTACTACGCGGAACTGCCGATCTCGATCAAGGTCAGCGGCCGCTACCACGACATCGGGTCGTTCGCGGCCGACATCGCCAACCTGTCGCGCATCG
>JBIIHU010000090.1:0-12923 GCA_044235405.1 Burkholderiaceae bacterium | reverse complement strand
CATGACCGCACCCAGCCAGAGCGCGACCGGGATCGTATGGGCGGCGTAGCCGGTGCCGTCGTTGCCCACCGGCGCGTCGATCTGGATCTCGGGTTCGACCGGAATCGCCAGGCCGCGGGCGGTACCGTCCACGGTCTCGACGCTCGCCGGCAGCGCGCGTCCGAGCAAGAGCAGGCCGCCCTCCAGGCGGTCGGCGCCATCGCGCAGCGCCACGATGCCGCCGTCGAGTCGCACGGTGGCATCGGTCAGCGCGCGCGCTCCTTCGGTCAGGGCGAGCAGCCGCTCCTCGGCGGGCACCGCGCCGCCCAGGCTCCCGAGTGCCCCGCCCATGGCCGCCAGCCCGTCGGTCAGCGTGCCGATGCCGCGCCCGATCGCCTGGCCGCCCTCGCTCAGGCGCGCATGCGCGGCGCGGGCGGCCTCGGCTCCCTGCATCAGGCCGGCCGCCGCATCGGCCACGGGACCCATTCGCGCCGCGAGCGCCTCGCCGATCTCGGGCTGCGCGCGCGCCGCTTCGCGCAGCTGCTCGATACCCGCGCTCACGCCGTCGGCAGCGGTGCGCAGCGTGCCCAGGCCTCGGCCCAGGGCGGCCTGGCCGGCTTCCTGCTGCGCGACGGCGGCCTTCAGGGCCTCCAGTTCCGTCGAGCCGGGGCGGGTCGCCTCGAGCCCCCGGATGGTCGTCGCGAGCCTGCGATTGCCCTCGACGAGCTGTGCCACCCCGGTGGCGAGTTCGCCCGCAGCCTCGCCGAGCCTGCCGCTGCCTTCGCCCAGCCGCATCAGGACATCGGACTGCGTCCGTGCGCCGTCGTGCAGGCTGGCGACCGCGGCGCGATAGCGCGCGAGCCGGTCGTCGCTGCCGGCGTTCGCGCCGAGCACCAGGGCCCAGCGCTGCTCGCTGATCGCTTCGTTGACCTGATGGCCGAGGTCCGCGGCGAAGCGCCGGGCGAACCCGGCCCCGGTGTAGTGGTTGCCCTCCGAGGCGAAGACGACAAGACGCCCCTCGCCCGGGCTGGTGCCCCGCATCGCATCGGCACTGAAGCCCGGCGGGATGATCAGCGCGAACAGGCTGCGCCCGGCGCGCACTTCGCGACGGGCCCGCGCCTCGTCGGCATCCAGCGTAAAGCCGAAGGCCCTGCGCGCCTGCAGCGACCGGACGAGGTCCGCGCCGAGGTCGATGCGACGGCCGTGCTGCTGCGTGCCCTGGTCGAGGTTGACGATGATCGCCGGCAGCTCGGCAGTCCGGCTGGTGGGATCCCAGACCGCCTCGAGGTAGATCAGCGCGTACAGCGCCGGGATCAGCGCGACACCGAGCAGCGCGAGCAGCAGCCGTGGATGCCGTCGCAGCATCGTGGCGTCGGCGCGCGCGATCGCGAGCGCCTCGGAGAGCGCGCTCATCGGGGCGCCGGCCACGATGCCCGCGCGCGCCCGGAATGCGGCGTCGATGCCTGCGCGTGCGCAGCCCGTGCGGCAGCCGCGATGTCGGGATGCATCGTCAGATGGCGATCTTGCTGCCGAGTTCGACCACCGCGTTGTTCGGCAGTTTCAGGAACTCGGCCTGGGCGCTGGCGTTCAGGTGCATCTGGGCGAAGAGCTTCTCGCGCCACTGTGCCATGCCGCCGCCGAGCGTGGGAATGACGATGTCGCGCGACAGGAAATAGCTGGTGCTCATCGGCTCGAGCTCGACGCCGCGGCCGCGCAGCGGCTCCAGGGCCCGCGGCAGGTCGGGGTCGTTCTTGAAACCGTAGTTGACGATCACCTGCCAGGCGTTGTGGCCCAGCGGCTCGATCTCGAGGCGCCGGTCCATGCCGATCCACGGCTGCTCGTGACTGCGCACGGTCACGAAAAGGTTGTGCTCGTGCAGGACCCGGTTGTGCTTGAGGTTGTGCAGCAGCGCGTTGGGCACGTAGCCGGGCTGTGCCGACAGGAACACGGCGGTGCCCTCGACGCGGGATGGGGGCGCGATCAGCACGCTGTCGAGGAATTCGCGCAGCGGCAGCGCGTCGGCCTTCAGCGAGGCGTTGAGCAGGCGCCGGCCCTCGTGCCAGGTGGTCATCAGCAGGAAGATCGCCCCGCCGATCAGCAGCGGGAACCAGCCCCCGTCGGCGAGCTTGAGCAGGTTGGAGCTGAAGAAGGCGAGGTCGATCAGGAAGAAGAACCCGGTCGCGCCGACGCACAGAGCCCAGGGATAGCCCCAGCCGTAGCGGATGACGAAGAAGGTGAGCACCGTCGTGATCAGCATGTCGAGCGTGACCGCGATGCCGTAGGCGGCGGCCAGGTTGCTCGAGTTGCGGAACAGCGCGACCGCCAGCACGATCGCCACGAACAGCCCCCAGTTCACGAAGGGCAGGTAGATCTGGCCGGTGTCGCGGATGCTGGTGTGCTGGATCTGCAGGCGCGGCAGGTAGCCGAGCTGGATCACCTGCTTGGTCACGCTGAACGCCCCGGTGATGAGTGCCTGCGAGGCGATCACGGTGGCCATCGTGGCCAGGCCGACCAGGGGCAGCAGCGCCCACTCGGGGGCCATCCGGTAGAAGGGGTTGCGCACCGCTTCCGGGTCCTCGAGCAGCAGCGCGCCCTGCCCGAAGTAGTTGAGGATCAGGGCCGGCATCACGATCGCAAACCAGGCGATTCGGATCGGCTTGCGGCCGAAATGGCCCATGTCGGCGTACAGCGCCTCGCCGCCGGTCACGCAGAGCACGACGGCGCCCAGGATGACGAAGGTGGTCCCGGGGTTGTCCCATGCGAAGCGCAGCGCGTAGTGCGGGCTCACCGCCCAGAGGATCTCGGGGTGGTCGACGATGTGGCCGATGCCCAGTGCCGCGATCACGGCGAACCACAGCAGCGTGATCGGCCCGAAGAACTTCCCGATGCCCGCGGTGCCGTGCTTCTGCACCGCGAACAGCACGAACAGGATCACCAGCGTCAGCGGGATCACCGCGCGGCCGAGCGCCGGCGAGACGACCTCCAGGCCCTCGACCGCCGACAGCACCGAGATCGCCGGCGTGATGACGCCGTCGCCGTAGAAAAGGCAGGTGCCGAAGATGCCGATCAGCAGCAGCGTGCCGCGCAGGCGCGGCTTGTCCTTCACGGCCTGCGAGGCGAGCGCGAGCATCGCGACCAGACCGCCCTCGCCATGGTTGTCGGCGCGCAGCACCAGCGTCACGTATTTCAGCGACACGATGATCGTGAGCGTCCAGACGAAGATCGACAGCACGCCGTAGACGTTGTCGTGGGTGAACGCGACATGTCCGCTGTTGAAGACCTCCTTGACGGCATACAGCACGCTCGTGCCGATGTCGCCGTAGACGACGCCGATCGCGCCCAGTGTGAGGGCGCTCAGCGAGGATTTCGAGGTCGTCATGCGGGCGGCCGCGCCGTGGCGACCATGCGGTGTCTAATCCGCCATTGTGCACCGCAGCGGGCTGACGGGAAGCTGACGCCCCGCCGGCGATCCTTCGTCCGCGATCCGGCATACTCGGCCCGAAACACCATGAACCGCGAACCCCTGTCGCTTGCGCGCTGCCCTGTCTCGCGGGCTCTCCGAGGGCTGGTGTTCGGGATCGGCACCACGATGGCTGGCGCGGTGCCCGGCGGCGAGATCGCGTTGGGGCCGCCCGCGGGGCAGGTCGAGCTCGCCGGCCTGCCCGATTTCGCCCAGCTCGAGGCGCTGGGCGCGCGCATCGGCGCGATCCGCATCGTCAACCGCAACATCTTCGACACCACCAACCCGGCCGAGGACAAGCTGCTCTTTCGCGCGGCCAATGCGCTGCATCCGCGCACCCGGGCCAGGGTCATCGAGGCGGCGCTGCTGTTTCGCAGCGGCGATGCGGTATCGGCGAGCCGCATCGAGGAGACCGAGCGGCTGCTGCGCGGCACGCGGTACCTGTACGAGGTGCGCATCCGGCCGATCGCGCTGCGCGACGGGGTGGTCGACATCGAGGTCGAGACCCGCGACGCCTGGACCCTCGACCTCGGCGTCGGTCTGGGCCGCTCGGGTGGCGCCAACTCGAGCTCGGTGTCGCTGCAGGAGTACAACCTGCTGGGCACTGGCATCGCGCTGGGCATCGGGCGCTTCAGCAACGTCGATCGCTCGGGCAGCGAGTTCCAGGTGTCGACCGACCGGGCCTTCGGCACCTGGACCGCGATCGCCTTCGGGCAGGCGAGCAACGACGACGGGCGTCGGCAGGTGCTGCGGGTGGTGCGGCCCTTTCATGCGCTCGATGCCCGCTGGTCGGCGGGTTTCAGCGCCTCGCTCGACAACCGCATCGACCCGGTCTATCGGGCCGGGCAGCTGGTGGCCGAGTATCGCCGTCGCGAGAACCTCGGCGAGGTCTTCGGCGGCTGGTCGAGCGGTCTCGTCGATGGCCGCGTGCGGCGGGTCTCGATCGGACTGCAGGCGCGCGACGATGCCTGGGCGCCCGAGCCGGGGCGGGTTGCACCGCCAAGCCTTCCTGCCGACGCGACGCTGGCCGGGCCCTTCGTGCGGCTCGAGCTGATCGAGGATCGCTTCGAGAAGACCTCGAACCTCAACCAGATCGGGCGTTCGGAATTCCTGCCGATGGGGCTTGCGGCGAGCGCGCAGCTCGGCCGCTCGGCCGGGGTCTTCGGCGCCGACCGCGACGCCTGGCTCTACCAGGGCGCCGTGAGCCGCGGCTTCGAGCCGCGCTGGCGCCACCGCCTGCTCGCATCGGCATCGATCAGCGGGCGCCTGAGCGAGGGCCGCGTCGAGCGGCAGCGGCTCGGTGCCCAGGCCCAGTACTACCTGCCGCACGATCACCGGCGGCTTTTCTATGCGGCGCTGTCGGCCGATCTGCTGACCCATCCGGCGCCCCTGGACACCCTGCTGCTGGGCGGCGACAACGGGCTGCGCGGCTACCCGCTGCGCTACCTCAGCGGCGATCGGCGCGTGCTGCTCACGCTGGAGGAGCGCTTCTACACCGATCCCTACTGGTTCCAGCTTTTTCGCGTCGGTGCCGCCGCCTTCCTCGATGTGGGCCGCGCCTGGGGCGGCGACCCGGTCACGCTGTCGGATCGGGGCTGGGTCGCCAACGCGGGGATCGGCCTGCGCATCTTCAACGTGCGCGCCGCCTTCAGCAACGTGGTCCACCTCGATATCGCGGTGCCGCTGATGCCGGCCGACGGCATCAGCCGAGTGCAGTTCCTCGTCCGTACCCGGGCGAGCTTCTGAGCGGCCCGATGGCGATCCAGAACCTCCTGTTTCCGGCCGATGATCGGGCTGACGATCCTGCTGCTCATGTCGCGACCGCGCGGCTGGCGCGGGCAGCGGTCGACGCGGCTCCGCTCGACGATGCCTTGCGGGCGCTGGCCGACGGCTTCGATGCCCGCTGGCCGGGGCGCTGGCACCTCGGGACCTCGTCGTGGCATTTCCCGGGCTGGGCCGGCCTGGTCTGGGATCGTCGCCATCCGGCGGCCACGCTCTCGCGCGAAGGGCTCGCCGCCTACGCCGCGCACCCGCTGATGCGCTGCACGAGTCTCGATCGCAGCTTCTACCGGGCGCTGGCGGCGGCCGAGTACCGGCGACTCGCCGACCAGGTGCCGCCCGGCTTCCGTTTCGTGGTCAAGGCGCCGGCCACACTGACCGACGCGAGCCTGCGCGATCCGGCCACCGGCGCGCCGCGCGCCGACAACCCGGGCTTCCTGGAGCCGGCGCATGCGCTCGCGGACGTGGTCGAGCCGCTGCGCGAAGGGCTCGGCCCGACGCTGGGGGTGCTGGTGCTGCAGATCTCGCCGCTGCCCGCACGATGGCTGGGCGATCCGCCCGCGTGGCGCGCGCGCCTGGCACGGCTGCTGGGGGTTATGGTGCCGGCACTGCCCGCGAGCGCGATCCTCGCGCTCGAACTGCGCGACGCCGAGCTGCTCGAGCCGGCGCTGGCCGAACTGCTGCGCGAGCACCACGTGCGGCCCTGCCTGGGCTTGCACGATCGCATGCCGCCGGCTCAGGCGCAGCTGCCCTTCCTGCGAGCCGCCTGGCCCGGCGACCTGGTGTGTCGATGGAACCTGCAGCGCGGCCAGCGCTATGCGCAGGCGCGCGACCGGTGGGCGCCCTTCGATCGCCTGCAGTCCGAGGACCTGCCCACGCGCGAGGTGCTGGCGCGGGTGATGCGCGGCACGCTCGATGCCGGCTATCGCGCGTTCGTGACCATCAACAACAAGGCCGAAGGTTGCGCGCCCGCGTCGGTGGCGGCGCTCGCGCGCGAGCTCGCCCGATCCTGACCGAGCCCGCGATGGCCCTGGATGCCTGGATGATCTACCTTGCCGCCGCGATCGGGCTGTCGCTGTCGCCCGGGCCCAACGGCCTGCTCGCGCTCACCCATGGCGCGCTGTTCGGCTGGCGGCGGGCGCTGGCGACGATCCTGGGCGGAGCATTCGGTTTCACGGTGGTGATCGCGATCTCGCTCTTCGGCGTGGGTGCTCTGCTGCAGGCATCGCCCGGGTGGCTGATGCTGATGAAGTGGACGGGCGGCGCCTACCTCGCCTGGCTCGGCCTGCAGGTGTGGCGGGCGCCACCCGTGGCGGTGGCGATGGATACCGTGGCCGGCGTGCCCGCGCAGCCCTGGGCGATGGCGCGCCAGGGCTTCCTGTCGGCGGTCACGAATCCGAAGGGCCTGCTTTTCTTCGTCGCCTTCCTGCCGCAGTTCGTCGAACCGGCGCGCGGGTTGCCGCTGCAGTTCGCCGTGATGGCCGCGACCTTCGCGATCGTCGAGATCCTGACCGAGCTGCTGCTGGCGGCGGGCGCGCATCGCCTGCGCCCATGGCTCGCGCGGGCGGGGGCGCGATTCAACCGGTGCTGCGGCGCAATCTTCATGCTGCTGGGCGCCGGGTTGCCGCTGCGCGGTTGAGCGCGGCGCGCGGCGCGGGCTGCAGGCGGACGACGAAGCCGCGCAGCGTTGCGAGGGCGCCCCGTCGTGGATGGGCGGGCTTGTCGACCCCGCCGGCGCCTGTTGTCCAGCGCGCGTGCAGGCCGCGCGCCGCGCTGTCCAGGGCCCAGCCCAGCGCACCGATCAGCACGATCGCCGCCATCAGCTCCGGGTACGCGAGCCGGTCGCGGGTGTCGAGCACGAAGTAGCCCAGGCCCGCCGAGACGCCCAGCATCTCGGCGGGCACGATGACGATCCACAGCAGGCCGATGGCCAGCCGCACGCCGGTCAGCAGGTGCGCAGTGATGCCCGGCAGCACGATGCGCAGCACCGTCTCCCGGCGCGTGGCCGACAGGCTGCGCGCCAGCGCCAGCCAGTCCGGGTCGAGCGCGGCGACGCCCGCCGCGGTGTTGAGCAGGATCGGCCACAGCGCGGCGAAGCCGAGCAGGAAGACCACCGGCGCATCGCCCACCCCCAGCACGATCACCGCCAGCGGCATCCAGCTGAGCGGCGAGACCATGCGCAGGAACTGGAAGAGCGGCGTGGTTGCCTGGGCGAAGGCACGCGACAGGCCGGTGAGCAGCCCGAGCGGAACGCCCAGCGCGATCCCGATCAGCAGCCCCGCGCCCAGGCGCTGCAGGCTGACCCCGGCATGATGGGCGAACTCGCCGCCGGCCAGCAGCGCCCAGGCCGCCTGCGCGGCGGGCAGCGGGCCGAAGGCGTCGGCGATCGGCGTGCGCAACCCGAGCGCCCAGACGCCGGTCTGCCACAGCCCGATCGCGACGGCGAAGGCGCTCGCCGCGAGCAGCGCGCCCCTGCGGGCGCCACGCGCGATGCCATGCGAAGGGGGGCTCATGTGAGGACCTCCTGGCGCAGCAGGTCGGCGGGCAGGCCGAAGGCCTGGGGTCCGCCGACCGCCGCGAGCGCCTTGCGCACGAAGCGGTCGTCGACCAGGTCGCGCGCGACGAAGGCGGGGTCGAGGCTCTCGAGGAACCGGTTGTCGCCCTCGAGCCGGGTCTGACGAAGCTCGCGTACCAGCAGCTCGGTGTAGCTCGGGAACGGAAAGGGCTGGAAGTCGATGCGGCGCTGGTACCAGCCGCGGTTGCGCACGATGCCAGCCGACTCGTAGCTCGTGTAGTCGGTCTCGGCCAGCACCTTCGCGAGCGTGCGCAGTGCGTGCGGCGTGTAGCGCCCGTCGCCGGTGCTCGCGAGCAGCCGCGCGGTCTCGACCTGGTTGCCGCGCACCCAGAGCTGCGCGCGCACCAGCGCGGTGTTGACCCGCTGCGCCCACTCCGGGCGCTCGGCGATGTCGCGCTCGGCCAGCAGCGTGATGCAGCACGCGTGGTTCTTCCAGACATCGCCGGAAAAGCGCAGCACCTTGCCCACGCCGGCGAGCTCGGCGGCGGCATTGAAGGGGTCGGCGACGATGAAGCCGGCGATCGCGCGGGCCGCCAGTGCCGACACCATCTCGGCGGGCGGCAGCACGATCAGGTTGACCTCGCCGGCCGCGATCGCCGCGTCGCGCGGTCGCACGACCGGCACGAGCTTCGCTTCGCGCAGCAGCCGCTGCAGCAGCAGGTTGTGGATGCTGTACCAGAAAGGTACCGCGACGACCTTGCCGCCGAGCTCCGCGACCGAGCCGATGCCGGGTGCCACCGTGAGGGCCGAGCCGTTGACATGGTTCCAGGCCGTCACCTTCGCGGGGAACCGGGTGCCGTAGCGCACCCACAGCGCGGCCGGCGACAGCAGGTGGATCAGGTTGACCTGGCCGGCGACGAAGGCCTCGACCACCTGCGCCCAGCTGCGAAACAGGCGTGGTGTTTCGGTCTTCAGGCCCTCGGCCTCGAAGAGCTTGCGGGCGTGCGCGACCAGCAGCGGCGTGGCATCGGTGATCGGCAGGTAGCCGATGCGCACCGGCTGGTCGTCGCCCTTGAACGCCTGCGCGCGCGCATCGCCTGCTCGCAGCAGCGGGCTGGCCGCGCCGGCGCTGGCGAGCATCGACAGGCGCAGCCAGTCGCGGCGGCTGATGCCGCAGTCGCAGCCGGGCTGCGTGCAGCGGTGGGTCGGTTCGGATCGGTTCATGCGAGCGATGCGTGGGTGTTGGCGGTGGCGCGCAGCGTCGTCTGCAGCGCCGCGTGGATGGCGGGGCGCAGGGCCTGCCGGGCCTCGGGTTCGCGCGTGTCGGGTAGCGCCCAGTGCGCGCACAGGCCGGGCGCGCGGCCGTCGCCGCGACGGCCCATCAGCAGCACCCGGTCGGCGACGGCAAGCGCTTCGTCGAGATCGTGGGTGACCAGCAGCACCGCGCTGCCGATCCGGTGCACCACCTCGACCAGCAGGCGCTGCATGTCGTGGCGGGTGATGGCATCGAGTGCCGAGAAGGGTTCGTCGGCCAGCAGCAGGCGGGGCTGGCGGGCGAGGCCGCGGGCCAGGGCGACCCGCTGGGCCATGCCGCCGGACAGCTGTGCCGGGCGCAGCGAACCCGCCTGCGGCAAACCGACCGCGGCCAGCGCGGCTTGTGCGCGACTGCGCCGCGTGGCGGCGTCGAGCGCCGGCTGGCGTGCGAAGTCCAGGCCGAAGGCGACGTTGTCGTCGACGCGCAGCCACGGCAGCAGGCTGGGGCGCTGGAACAGCAACGCGGCGCGAGGGTGCGGCGCGACCAGCGGCGCGCCGTCGAAGACGATCGAGCCGCCCGAGGGCGTGGCGAGGCCCGCCAGCAGCCGCAGTAGCGTGCTCTTGCCGCAACCGCTTCCGCCGAGCAGTGCGACGATCTCGCCCTCTCGGACGCTCAGGTCGACACCCTCGAAGAGCGGCGCCTGATGCGGCCAGGCGAAGCTCAGGTCGCGTGCCTCCAGCAGCGCGGCGGGCGCGCTCATGCCGCGGCGGCGAGCCGGGTGCGCTCGCGGTGGGCGATCAGCTCGCCGCGCAGCTGCGACAGGCTCGGCGTGACGATCGGGATGAAGGCGGCCTCGCGCCAGCGTCGGGCGAAACCCAGCGGCTGATCGCGGTGATAGGCGCGTCCGCCGCAAGCCTGCAGCTCGAGCTGCGCGGCTTCCTGGACGATGCCTGCGAGCCGGATGCGCAGTTCGAAGAGCGCCGCGGGCGCGGTCGCGAAGCGGCCATGGTCGAGACCGTCGAGCAGTGTGCCGGTGGTTTCGGCGAGCGCCTCGCTCACCGCGTCGATCGGCTCCCCGAGCACGGCCTTGGCACGCACGCCGTGCTGCCGCGCGGCGGACACGCAGGCCCGCGCGAGGCCGATCGACAGGCCGCACTGCAGGCCGAGGAAGGCCGGCCGAACCTGAGGCAGCCAGGCGCGGGCATCGGCGGCGATCAGGTCGGTCTCGTCGACCGGCAGCGCGCGCACCGACAGCGCGGCGGTGCGGGTGCCGCGCAGCGCGATCAGGTCGAGATCGTCGCTGCGGGTGAGGCCCGCGCGGTCGGCGGGCAGGGCCGCGACGAAGGGTGCGTCGCCATCATCGCGGGCAACCGCCACCGCCACCACGAAGCCCTCGGGCCGCAGGTTGGTGGCCCATGGCACCTCGCCGGTCAGCACCAGTCTTTCGCCGCCGTCGTCGTGCCGACGGGCCGTCGCGCGCACGCCCAGCGATTCGATCCCCGAGAGGAACTTCATCGCGTTGGACAGGCCGGTGGCGCCGGCCACACGGCCGGCGAGCAGCGCGGGCAGCCATCGCTCGCGCAGCGCTATGTTGGGGCTGCGCACCAGGTACTCGATGAAGGCGCGCTGGCCCCACGCCACGAAGGCCGCCGCAAGCGAGCGCTCGGCCACCGCGGCGATCGCCTGCACGCCAGCCGAAAGCGGGCCGCCCGCGCCGCCGAGCGCCGCCGGCACGCCGACGGCGAGCAGGCCGCTCGACCCGAGCGCGGGGACCAGCGCGTCGGCCTTGGCGTCGCTTTCGTCGAGCGACGCGGCGTGTTGGTCGAGGAATTCCGCCAGGCTGGCGGGCAGGAGGGTGCTCATCGTCGTGCTCCGGAAGGCCGCCGCGCGGCCGGCAGGGGGCGCTCGTGGCGTCGGTGCTCAGGCCGCCAGCGGTGCGGGGGCGGCCAGCACGCCAGGGCGGAAGGCCTCGAGCTGCGGGTTGACCGGGCTGCCGGCCAGCGAGTTGGCGAAGTTGCACAGCGTCGCGAGGCTGATGCCGAGCACGGTCTCGAGGGCCTGCTGCTCGTTGAAGCCGGCGGCGAGAAAGGCGCGCAGCGAGGCGTCGCTGGTCGCGCCGCGGGTGGCGATGACCGCCTCGGCGAAGGCCGCGAGCGCGTCGAGTCGCGCATCGCCGAGCGCCTCGCCGCGATGCAGCGCGACCACCTGGGCGGTGCTCAGTCCCGCCTTGCGAAGCGCGATCGCGCTATGGCCGGCGACGCAGAACTCGCAGCCGTGCAGGCGGGCCGCGGTGATCTGGACGACTTCTCGCTCGGCCAGCGTCAGGCTCGTGCGGGCATTGATCTCGCCAACCCTGAAGTAGGTCTCGAGGGCGGCGGGCGCGTTCGCGAGTACGCCGATCAGGTTGGGCAGGAAGCCGTTGGCGGCCTGCGAGCGGCTCACCCACGGGCGGCTGGCTTCGGGGGCGGTCTCGGCGGTGTGGAGCGTGAGGCGAGTCATCGGGGCAGGATTCCTGGCGAGGTGGGCCGGCGGTATCGCTCTGAGGCGGTCGCGCCTTCCCGTGGAGCGGGGTGCGAATCGTGTCCCGCTAGGAATCTGCTTGCAACGAATGAAAACGTCTTAATTCATGCGCTTTGCGCATCAGACGACGCCGCGGCAGCGCGCATCGCTGTCTCGATCGCGTTTCGGTCGAGGGTCGGTGCGAAGGTCTCGATGAAGGTGTGCACGTAGCCTCGAAGGAAGGCGCCGCGCCGCACTGCGACCCGCGTGGTGTTGACCGCGAACAGATGACCCGCATCGCGCGCGGCGAGGTTCGTGTCGCGCGTCTCGTCGAAGGCCATCGACGCGATGATGCCGACACCCACGCCGAGTTCGACGTAGGTCTTGATGACGTCGGCGTCCATCGCCGACAGCGCGACCTCGTAGCGCAGGCCGGCGCGCTCGAAGGCCTCGTCGATGTGACGCCGCCCGGTGTAGCCGGGTTCGTAGGTGATCAGCGGGAAGCGCGCGAGCCCCGCGAGCGTGAGCGCCTCGCCGGCAGCGGCCTCGCGCGCCAGCGGGTGGTCGGGCGGCGTGACCACCACATGGGTCCAGCGGTAGCAGGGCAGCGTGACGAGCTCGGGGTAGTCGGCCAGCGCCTCGGTGGCGATGCCGACATCGGCCTCGCCGTTGCCCACGAGTTCGGCGATCTGTCGCGGCGAGCCCTGCTGCAGGTGCAGCGTCACCCCGGGGTGGGCGGCGCGGAAGTCGCGTACCGCCGAGGGCAGCGCGTAGCGCGCCTGGGTGTGGGTGGCTGCCACGGTCAGCAGGCCGCGGTCGGCCGCGCCGTATTCGGCGCCGGCGCGCCGCAGGTTCTCGGCATCGCGCACCAGCCGTTCCACGATCGGCAGGATCGCCTTGCCCGGCGGCGTCAGACCGAGCAGCCGGCGGCCGGCGCGCACGAAGAGCTCGACGCCAAGTTCCTGCTCGAGTTCCTTCAGCTGTCGGCTGACCCCTGGCTGCGAGGTGTGGAGCGCCTCGGCGACCAGAGTCAGGTTGAATCCCTGCCTGACGGTCTCGCGCACGGCGCGCAATTGCTGGAAGTTCATGGAGGGCCGATGGCGGGGATGAGCAGGCGATGAGGCAGGGATGAGGCAGGGATGAGGCGCGGACGATCGCGCCGGTCGTGGGGGGCGAACCGGATGGCGGAGCCCCGGTCAGCCGATTCTGGCGTCGACGAAGATGCTCGAAAAGCGCTGAATTCGTCTTTGCTCATGCGATTTTCGCATGAGCGATCGCGCCCAGCGGATCGCTGCCCGGGCGACCGGGGGGCTGTCGGTATCCCGTCAGCGAAACGGGATACCGAGGCAGCCCGGGCTGCGGCCGCTAGACTTCCGCACCCGGTGGCGTCAGCTGAAGGCCACCCGCCTGCGCCGCCCCTGCGCGGCACCCATCCA
>JBIIHU010000089.1:0-12939 GCA_044235405.1 Burkholderiaceae bacterium | reverse complement strand
GTGATCATCGAGGCCGCGCGCAGCCCCGGCTTCGACATCGACAAGCTGCGCGCCGCGCAGGGCAAGGCCTCCGAGATCCACTGAGCCGCGCGCCGCCCGGCAGGTGATGCCGGGCGCGCTCGCGCCACGGGCCGCGTCGGCGGCCCGCGCTGTCAGATCACCGCCTCGATCAGCGACGGGCCCGGCTCCGCGAACGCGGCGGCCAGGGCCTGCGCGAAGCCCTCGGCGGTGTCGGCCCGCCAGGCGCGCACGCCCATGCTGCGCGCCATGCCGGCCCAGTCGATCACCGGATCGGTCAGTTCGAGCATGCTCATCGCCTTGGGGCCGGGCGCATGCGCGCCCACCCGGCCGAACTCGACCTGCAGGATGCCGTAGCGGCGGTTGGCGAAGATGATGGTCGTGATGTCGAGCCGCTCGCGGGCCTGCGTCCAGAGCGCCTGCACGGTGTACATGCCGCCGCCGTCGCCCTGCAGGCAGAGCACGCGCCGCCCCGGCGCCGCGATCGCCGCGCCGGTGGCCGTGGGCAGCGCGTAGCCGATCGAGCCGCCGGTCAGGTGCAGCCAGTCGTGGGCGGGCGCGCCGCGCGTGCCCATCACGGTGCCATGGCCGCTGGTGCCGCCCTCGTCGACGACGATCGCGTCCTCGGGCAGCAGATGGCCCACGGCCGCGCCGATCGCGCGCGCATCGAGCTTGCCGGTGGGGAGCCCCGGGCGGTCGGCCGCGGCCACCGGCACCACCGCGGCGGCCGCGCCCACCGCCTGGCCCAGCGCGTCGAGCGCGCCGTCGAGGTCGCCGTCGCGACCGGCGACCTCGTGCAGCGTGCAGCCCTCCGGCGTGAGCCAGTAGGGCTTGCCGGGATAGGCGAAGAAGGTCACCGGGGGCTGCGTGCCCAGCAGGATCAGGTGACGCGTGCCGGCCAGCATCTCGGCGGCCTGCTCGCCGAAGTAGGGCAGGCGCAGCGGCGCGGGCACGCCGGCGCCACGCCGCATTCGCGACACGAAGGTGTCGGTGATCAAGCGCGCGCCGGTGGCCGCGGCGATGCGCGAGGCCGCGCGCACCCGCGCCTCGGTGAGCACGCCGTTGATGAGCAACACGCAGGGCTCGCCGCTGGCGAGCGCGCGCGCGGCGGATTCGACCGCGTCGCTGGACACCGGCGCGGGCGCGATCCGCGGCAGCGGGCCGGGCAGCGGAGCGCGGGTGGTGTTCCAGGCGGTGTCGGCCGGCAGGATCAGCGTGGCGACCTGACCGGCGCCGCTCAGCGAGGCCTGGATCGCCTCGGCGCCGTCGGCGGCGACCTCGTCGGCGCTGGCCGAGGCCTTCACCCAGCCCGACACCGGCCGCGCGATCGCGTCGACATCGGAGGTCAGCGGCGCGTCGTACTTGCGATGGTAGGTCGCGTGATCGCCGATCACGTTGACCACCGGGGTGCGCGCCTTTTTCGCGTTGTGCAGGTTCGCGAGCCCGTTGCCCAGGCCCGGGCCCAGGTGCAGCAGCGTGGCCGCGGGCGTGCCGGCGATGCGGCCGTAGCCATCGGCCGCGCCGGTGACCACGCCCTCGAAGAGCCCGAGCACGCAGCGCATCTGCGGGTTGGTGTCGAGCGCCGCGACGAAGTGCATCTCCGAGGTGCCGGGGTTGGTGAAGCACACCGTCACGCCGGCATCGACGAAGGTCTGCACGAGGGCCTGCGCGCCGGTGCGCGCGTCGGTGTCGGGGGTGTCGCTCATCGGGGGTCTCCCGCGGTGGGGCCAGGGGTGGTGGCGGCGCTGCGCCAGGCTTCTGCGAAGGCCGGCTCGTAGGCTTGCTCGGGGTCGGTGCGCACCATGCGGTCGAGGCGCTCGGCGTCCTCGCCCACCAGGATCCGCCAGCGGCCGGCGCGCACGCCCTCGAGGATGATGGCGGCCGCCTGCTCGGCGCTGGTGGGCGCCTTGTCGCGGAACTCGATGCCGCGCTGGTGGATCAGCTGGCGGATCGCGTCGTCGGGCAGCTGCGCTACTGGCGCGCCCGCCTTGATCATGCGCGCGCGGGCCTGCGCCACGGCCTCGGGCGGCAGCGCGAGCGCATCGGCTCCGGCGAGCAGCCGGCTGGTGTTGATCGCGATGCCGGTGCCGATGTGACCCGGCATCACCACCGCGCAGCGCACATGCGGCGCGTGCAGTCGCAGGTCGGTGATCAGGGCTTCGGTGAATCCCTTGACCGCGAACTTCGCCGCCGAATACGCGGTGTGGGCGACGCCCGGGCCGAGGCTGGCCCAGAAGCCGTTGACGCTGCTGATGTTGACGATGAAGGCCTCGGGGCTCGCGATCAGCATCGGCAGGAAAGCCCGGCAGCCGAGATACACGCCCTGCCAGCACACCCCGAAGGTGCGTTCCCATTCGCCGCGGTCGCCATCGACGAAGCTGCCGCCGCCGCCGATGCCGGCGTTGTTGAACAGCAGTGCGATGCGGTCGGTGCCATGCACGCGGGCGACCGCATCGCGGAAGTCGAGCATCTCGTCCTCGATGGCCACGTCCACCCGATGGATGCCGACCCGTGTGCCGGCCGGCGCCTGCGCCAGGCATAGCTCCCGGGTTCGGGCGAGTCCTGCGGGGTCGAGGTCGCACAGACTCAGGTGCACGCCCTGGGCGGCGAGCTGATGCGCGAGCGCGCGGCCGATGCCGCTGGCCGCGCCGGTGATCACCGCGATCTGTCCTGCCTGGATCTGCATGAGAGTCCCTCAGTCGAGCGTGGGCGGGGGGGTGAAGGCGAAGCCCATCGCCTCCAGGCGTTGCGCGAGCTGGATGGTTCGCAGGTCGCCGTAGGCCGGGCCGATGAGCTGCACGCCGACCGGCAGGCCCTCGTCGTCCGCGCCCCCCGGGATCACCGTGCCGGGCAGGTAGGCGACGCCGGCGAGCCCGGCCCAGAAGGTCTGGGTGAAGTAGGGGTAGTCGCGGCCGTCGATGCGCAGGCGACGCTCGCCGAAGGGGCGCTGGTCGTGCGCGAAGGCGCCGGTCGGCATGATCGGCGTGATCAGCACGTCGTGCTGCTGGAAGAAGCGATGCCAGGCCCAGCGGATCCGGGTGCGCGCCTCGTTGATGCGGCTCCAGTCGCGCGCGCGCATCGTCTGCCAGCGCGCCTGGCGCAGCACCGGGCTGTCGTCGTTCGGGCCGGCGGCAGCCACCTTCGCGACCAGCCTCGCGTAGTCCTCGTCGGGCATGCGCGCCGACATCGCCGCCGCCAGCAGTGCCGAGAACACCTCGTGGCTGTGCTCGGCGCTGAACTCGGGGCGCGCCGCATCGTCCACGCGCGCGCCCTGCGCGGCCAGCGCCGCGGCCACCGCCTCGACCCGGCGCACGACCGCCGCCGACGACGGGCACATCGGGTCGGTCTTCCAGAGCGCCACGCGCAGGCCCGCGAGCGGGCCCTGCAGCCCGGGCAGCTCGTGGCGTACGGCCGGCGCCTCGATCTCGTCGGGCCCACCCATCAGGCGCATCGCGAGCTCGAGGTCGTGGGCGCTGCGCGCGAGCGGCCCGATCACCGAGATGTCGGTGGGCGTGAGCGCGCCCGACAGCGCGTGGCCGCGCATCGGCAGCAGGTTCCAGGTGGGCTTGTGGCCGAACACCCCGCAGAAGTGCGCCGGGTTGCGGATCGAGCCGCCGATGTCGCTGCCGATCTCCAGGCCCGTGAGGCCGGCGGCGAGCGCGGCGGCCGAGCCGCCCGAGGATCCCCCGGGTGTTCGTCCGGTGTTCCAGGGGTTGCCGGTGGTGCCGTAGATCGCGTTGTAGCTCTGGAAGTCGGCCAGGCTGATCGGCACGTTGGTCTTGCCGAACACGTTGGCACCGGCGGCCGCCAGCCGCTGCACGGCGAGCGCATCGGTGGCCGCGATATTGGCGCGCTGCTCGGGCACACCCCAGGTGGTGGGCGTGCCGGCGAGGTCGTAGCTCTCCTTGATCGTCATCGGCACGCCGTGCAGCGGGCCCATCGGCTCGCCGCGGGCGCGCGCCCGGTCGGCGGCGTCGGCACGCGCCCGGGCGCGCTCGCGCTCGTCGACGACGATCGCATTGATCGCGGGGTTGTGCCGGTCGACGCGGGCGAGGAAGTGCTCGAGCAGTTCGCGCGCGCCGATGCGGCCGTCGCGGATGTCGGCGGCCAGCGCGCAGGCCGACTGGTAGTGGATCGCGGTCATGGGCGGGATTCCGGAGGCGGGGACGGGGGCGCGGGCAGTATCGCTCCGACGGCTGGCATGCGTGCCGGTACGCGGCGCGGCCGGCTTGCGCGCTCTTCCGTTTTTGAGGCGCCGCCGGTTCGACGCCGCCCCCGCGCACCGGTGAAAGCGACGCGAAGCGGACCGACCGGCATGGCCGCGGCGCGGGCGGCGTTGCACAATCGATCGAGCCTTCGGGCCCTGACAGCCAGCGGCAGCCCGCCGGCCTCGCTGAGCCCTTTCGCGCCGTCCACCTCACGGAGAGCCTCGATGGCCGCCGATTTCGCCACCCTCCACCAGATGGTCCAGCTGGCGCGACGCAACCTCGCCCGCGGCGAGTGGGACTACCTCGCCGGCGCCGCCGAGTCCGAGACCACGATGAAACGCAACCGGCTGGCTCTCGACCGGCTGGCGCTGCGCGCGCGGGTCATGAACGATGTCTCGCGGACCCACCTGCGCCGCATGGTGCTGGGCGTCGACCTTCGTATCCCGGTGCTGCTCGCGCCGATCGGTTCGCTGCAGGTCTTCGATGCGGGCGGCGGGCTCGCCGCGGCGCGTGCCGCCGGCGAGTTCGGTGTGATGCAGATCCTCAGCTCGGTCTGCCAGCCCGACTTCGAATCGCTGGCGCGCGACTGCGACGCGCCCAAGATTTACCAGCTCTACCTGCATGGCCCCGACGAGGCCTGGCTGATGGACATGGTCGGGCGCGCGGTGGCGGCGGGCTACCGGGCCTTCTGCCTCACCGCCGATACGCAGGTTGGAAGCCGGCGCGAGCGCGACATCCTCAAGGGCTACCTGCCGCTGACCGCGCGCCAGCCCGGCACCAACCTGCCGCGCACCCCCGGCCCGACGATGCAGCCGCTGATGAGCTGGGCGATGGTCGATCGCATCCGCGAGCGCTTCGACATCCCGATCGCGATCAAGGGCATCGCCTGCGCCGAGGACGCCGAACTCGCGGTGCGGCATGGCGTCGAGGTGGTCTACGTCTCCAACCACGGCGGCCGCCAGCTCGACCAGGGCGAGGGCACGATGGACGTGCTGCCCGAGGTGGTCGATGCGGTCGCCGGCCGCGCCACCGTGATCGTCGATGGCGGCATCCTGCGTGGCACCGACGTGCTCAAGGCGCTCGCGCTCGGCGCCGACGCGGTGGCGGTCGGTCGCCTCGAGGCGCTGGCGATGGCCGCCGGCGGCACCGCGGGCGTGGTGCGCATGCTCGAGCTGCTCGAGACCGAGATGAAGCTCAATCTCGCGCTGATGGGGCTGTCGTCGATCGACCAGCTCACGCCGCGCAGTGTCGTGCCCGCGCAGCCCGTGGTGCCGCCGCATGTGCTGAGCGCCTTTCCCCTGCTCGAGGAGGACTACTGAGGTGACCGACATCGACTACCAGGCTCCCGCCCGCCTCGAGGACGCGATCGCGCTGCTCGCGGGATCGAGGGCGGGCGCGCGTTCGCTCGCCGGCGGCACCGACCTGATGGTGCAGATGCGCTCGGGGCGTGTGCAACCCGGCCGCATCGTCGACCTCAAGCGCATCCCCGGCATGGTCGGCGTGCGCGAGAGCGCGGAGGGCTTCGAGATCGGCGCGGCCACCCCCTGCGCCGCCATTGGCGAGCACGTCGCGCTTGCGGCCGCATGGCCCGGCGTCGTCGAGGCCGCGCGCCTGATCGGCTCGGCGCAGGTGCAGGGGCGCGCCAGCCTTGGCGGCAACCTTTGCAACGCCTCGCCGGCCGCCGACAGCGTGCCGGCGCTGATCGCAGCGGCCGCGGTCTGCCTGATCGCCGGGCCCGACGGCCGGCGCGAGATCCCGGTCGAGCAGCTGCAGGCCGGACCGGGCCGCAACACGCTGGCCGCGGGCGAGCTGCTGGTCGCACTTCGGCTGCCGCGGCCCGCCCCGCGCTCGGGCGATGCCTACCTGCGCCTGATTCCGCGCACCGAGATGGACATCGCGGTGGTGGGTGCGGGCGTCAGCCTGAGCGTCGATGCCGAGCGGCGCGTGATCGCGGCACGCGTGGCCCTGGGTGCGGTCGCACCGACCGCGCTACGGGTGGATTCGGCCGCGCAGGCGCTGCTCGGCACGCACCTGGAGCCCGCCGCGCTGCAGGCGCTGGAGGCCGCAGCGCGCGCCGCCTGCCGGCCGATCGACGACAAGCGCGGCACCGCCGCCTACCGGACCCGGGTGGCCGGCGTGCTCGCGCGCCGCGCCGCCCTTCAAGCCTACGAAAGGGCCTGCGCATGAGCCGCCTTCGTGTGAGTGCCACCGTCAACGGTGAGCCGGTCGAGTTCCTCGCCGGTGCCGACCAGAGCCTGCTCGATGCGCTGCGCGACGAGCTCGGCCTGACCGGCAGCAAGGAAGGCTGCGGCAGCGGCGACTGCGGCGCCTGCTCAGTCATCGTCGACGGCCGCCTTGCCTGCGCCTGCCTGATCTTCGCGCCCGAGGCCGAGGGGCGGCAGATCGAGACGGTCGAGGGCCTGGCCACGGCCGGCCGCATGCATCCGCTGCAGCAGCAGTTCCTAGAGCAGGCCGCGCTGCAGTGCGGCTTCTGCACGCCGGGGTTCCTGGTTGCGGCCAAGGCCCTGCTCGATCGCAACCCCGACCCCACCGAGACCGAGATTCGTTACGCGCTCGCGGGCAACCTGTGCCGCTGCACCGGCTACGACAAGATCGTCCGTGCGGTACAGGAGGCTGCCGCGCAGATGCGCACCCAGGAGGCTGCCCGATGAACGATGCCGTCGCGCCGCGCGCGCTCAAGGTCGTCGGCCAGCGGCCGATCCGCCCCGATGGTGCCGACAAGGTCACCGGTCGGGCCAATTTCGGCGCCGACCTTCGGCTCCCCGGGATGCTCACCGGGCTGGTCAAGCGCAGCCCGCATGCGCATGCCCGCATCCTGCGCATCGACACCACGGCGGCGCGCGCGCTGCCTGGCGTCAAGGCGGTGGTGACGGCCGCCGATTTTCCCGAGGTGGGCAACGAGGCGGTCGAGTCGGGCGAGGGCGCGGCCACGCTGCGCGCGCTGTCGGCCAACTGCATGGCGCGCGGCAAGGTGCTCTACGTCGGCCACGCGGTGGCCGCGGTCGCCGCCACCTCGGCGTCGATCGCGCGTGCCGCGCTCGAGCTCATCACCGTCGACTACGAGGTGCTGCCGCATGTGATCGAGGTCGAGGCCGCGATGGCGCCCGACGCCCCGCTGCTGCACGACGACCTCTACACGAAGGGCGTCACGCCGAAGCCGGCCGCGCCCTCGAACATCGCCGAAAAGGTGGCCTACGGTCGCGGCGATCCGGCCGCCGCCTTCGCGCAGGCCGATGTCATCGTGCAGGGCCGCTACACCACCGCGCCGGTGCATCAGGGCTACCTCGAACCGCACGCCTGCGTGGCGAGCGCCGGGGCCGACGGTCAGGCGCAGGTCTGGGTGTCCACGCAGGGCCACTTCGCGGTGCGCTCGATGTGCGCCAAGCTGCTCGGCCTGCCGCTGCACGACATCCGGGTGATCCCCGCCGAGATCGGCGGCGGCTTCGGCGGCAAGACCACCGTGTATCTCGAGCCGGTCGCGCTTGCGCTGTCGCGCGCCTGCGGGCGGCCGGTGCGCATGGTCATGACCCGGGCCGAGGTCTTCGAGGCCAGCGGCCCGACCTCCGGCAGCGTGATGGAGGTTCGCCTCGGCGCCACCCTCGACGGTCGGATCACCGCCGCCGACGTGGTGCTCAAGTACGAGGCCGGCGCCTTTCCCGGCTCGCCGGTGGGCGCCGGTGCGATGGCCTCGCTCGCCTGCTACGCGATCGAGAACATGTCGATCACCGGCTACGACGTGGTCAGCAATCGCGCCAAGGTGGCGGCCTACCGCGCGCCCGGCGCGCCGATGGCGGCCTTCGCGGTCGAGAGCGCGATCGACGAGCTCGCGCAGCGCCTCGCGATCGATCCGATCGAGCTGCGCCTGCGCAACGCGGTGCGCCCCGGTGCGAAGGCGGTCTACGGCGCCACCTTCCGCGAGATCGCCTTCGTCGAGACCCTCGAGGCGATCCGGCGCCATCCGCACTACAGCGCGCCGCTGGGGCCCAACCAGGGGCGTGGCGTGGCCTGCGGCTTCTGGTTCAACATCGGCGGCGAGTCCTCGGCGGCGGTGCATGTTGACGAGGAAGGCGGCGTGACGGTGGTGTCGAGCAACCCCGACATCGGCGGATCGCGCGCCTCGATGGCGATGATGGCCGCCGAGACGCTGGGCGTGCCCATCGACCGCGTTCGCGCGATCGTCGCCGACACGCAGGCGATCGCCTTCTCGGCCACCACCGGCGGCAGCCGTGTCACCTTCGCCACCGGGATGGCGGTGGTGCAGGCCGCCACCCGCGTCGTCGACGACCTGAAACGCCGCGCCGCGCTGATCTGGGACTGCCCCGGTGACCAGGTGGTCTGGCGCGACGGCCAGGCCTTCTGCACCGACCCGGGCAAGACCGTGCCGCCGCTCGGCCTGCGCGAGATCGCGGGCCGCACCGCGCGCACCGGAGGGCCGATCGGGGCCGAGCTCTCGCTGACCGCGCAGGGCGCGGGTCCAGGCTTCGCGGTGCATCTGGTCGACATCGAGCTCGACCCCGAGACCGGCCGCAGCACCGTGGTGCGCTACACCGCCGCGCAGGATGTCGGCCGCGCGATTCATCCCTCCTATGTCGAGGGCCAGATCCAGGGTGGCGTCGCGCAGGGCGTGGGCTGGGCGCTGAACGAGGCCTACCGCTTCGATGCGCGCGGCGCGCTCGAGAACCCGGGCTTCCTCGACTACCGGATGCCGGTGGCTAGCGACCTGCCGATGATCGACACGATCCTGGTCGAGAGCGCCCCCAACTCGCGTCATCCCTTCGGCGCGAAGGGCGTCGGCGAGGCGCCGATCGTGCCGCCGCTGCCGGCGGTTGCGTGCGCAATCAGCCATGTGGTGGGGCGGCGCCTGACCGACCTGCCGCTGTCGCCACCCGCGGTGCTCGAGGCGCTCGACGCGGCCGCGCCCGCGCCGGCGGCCTGAGCGCGGGCGGCGCGGCGACGGCTGCGCGGCGCGCGGGTGACCCGGTCGTGGCCTGGGTGAGTTCGGTTGACCAGCGGGTGCGCGAGCTCGCCGGCGGGCGCGAGCGTTTCGAAGTGCCGGCGGCCACGGTACGCGCGCTGCTCGCGGCGCTCGAGGCCCGTCATCCGGGCCTGGGCGAGCATGTACGCGAGTCGATGGCGATCGCGATCGACGGCGAGATCCACCAGGACGCGCTCGCCGAGCCGCTGGCCGACGACGCCGAGGTGGTGCTGATCCCGCGGATCGGCGGGGGTTGAACCGGCCCGCGGTCGCGCCCCGCTGGCGGGCTGCGGCGGCAGCGGCGCTGTAACGGAGACGGTCATGGCCGAGGATATCGTCGATGTGCTGATCGTGGGCTCGGGCGCCTCGGGCGCTGCCTTCGCCTGGCGCATGGCCGACACGCGGATGCGCATCGTGTGTCTCGAGCAGGGCGACTGGATGAATCCGGCCGAGTACCCGACCAACCGCATGTCATGGGAGGCCGAGGCGCATGGCGCGTGGTCCACCAGCCCCAACATCCGGCGCCGGCCCACCGACTACCCGATCGTCGAGCACGAGTCGCCGATCTCGATCGTGAACTTCAACGGCGTGGGCGGCAGCACGGTGCTCTACTCGGCGCACTGGCCGCGCTTCCATCCCTCCGACTTCCGCGTGCGCACGCTCGACGGCGTGGCCGACGACTGGCCGATCGACTACGCGACGCTCGAGCCCTTCTTCGAACTCAACGACCGGATGATCGGCGTAGCCGGGCTCGCGGGCGACACCGGTTCGCCGCCGCGGCGCCCGCCCTTGCCGCCGGTGCCGCTGGGCCGGATGGGCGAGGCGATGGCGCGCGGCTTCAACGCGCTGGGCTGGCACTGGTGGCCCTCGGACAGCGCGATCGCCACCGTGCCCTACGAGGGGCGCGAGGCCTGCGGCAACCTCGGGCCGTGCCACTCCGGCTGCGCGCGCGGTGCCAAGAGCAGCGCCGACGTCACCTACTGGCCGGTGGCGCGACGTGCCGGGGTCGAACTTCGCACCGGCTGCCGCGTACGCGAGGTGCTGGTCGACGACAACGACATGGCCACCGGCGTGGTCTACCTCGATGCCGAGGGTCGCGAGCATCGGCAGCGCGCGCATGTGGTGGTGCTCGCCTGCAACGGCATCGGCACGCCTCGGCTGCTGCTGAACTCCACGTCGGCGCGCTTCCCGGACGGGCTCGCGAACCGCTCGGGGCTGGTCGGGCGCAATCTGATGCTGCACCCGTGGGGTCTGGTGCAGGGGGTCTTCGACGAGCCGCTCGATTCGCGCTACGGGCCTTCGGGCTGCTGCATCCTGAGCAAGGAGTTCTACGAGACCGACACCGCGCGCGGCTTCGTGCGCGGCTACAACATGCAGATCACGCGTGGCGCGCCGCCGGTCAACCTCGCGCGCCAGGGTCTGACGCGTGGCCAGATCCCCTGGGGGCCCGGTCATCACGAGGCCTTCGCGCGGCGCAACGGGCAGGTGGTCAACATCGGCATCTGCGTCGAGGACCTGCCCGAGGAGCACAACACCGTCACGCTCGACCCCGAGGTCACCGACAGCAGCGGCATCCCCGCGCCGCGCATCCGCTACACGATGAGCGAGAACAGCCGCCGGATGCTCGAGCATGCCTTCGCGCGCGGCAGCGAGGTGATGCGGGCGGCCGGCGGCACCGACATCTACACCGAGGGTCCAATCCGCTACGCCGGCTGGCACCTGCTCGGCACCGCGCGCATGGGTACCGACCCCGAGCGCTCGGTGGTCAACCCCTGGGGCCGCAGCCATGACGTGAAGAACCTGTTCATCATCGACGGCAGCGTGTTCGTGACCTCGGGCGGCGTGAATCCCACCTCGACCATCCAGGCGGTGGCGCTCTACATCGCCGACCAGATGAAGCAGCGCCTGGCCAACCTCTTCGACGACTGATCATGCGCGACGATGCTTCCCCCCGGACGACCTCGGCTGCGGCCACCGGTGACCACGGCTTGCCGCTCGACGACGCCCGTCGCGCCGCGCTCGACGCGCTGCTCGACCTGATCGTGCCGCCGCTGCCGGCGCGCGGCCTGCCGGGCGCCTCGCAGGTGGGCGTGCAGGCGCGGCTGCAGGGCGAGGCGAGGGCGCTGCTGCCCTCGGTGCTCGCCGGCCTCGATGCGCTCGAGACGGCCGCCCGCGCGGCGCACGGCCGCGGCTTCGTCGCGATCGACGAGGCGCAGCGGCTCGCGCTGGCCGACGCGCTGCGCGCGCGCGATCCGGGCTTTCTCGCGGCGTTCGCGCTGGAGACCGTCACCTGCTACTACCAGGATGCGCGCGTGCTCGAGGCGATCGGCGTGGAGCCGCGCCCGCCCGCGCCGCAGGGCTACCAGGTGATCCCGGGCGACCTGGAACTGCTCGCGCCGGTGCGCCGGCGCGGGCCGATCTGGCGCAGGGCCTAAGCCGGAGGTCGGCGTCCCGCGACCCTCCGCGTGCTACCATTGTGCTTACGCAATGCCAGACGATGGTGGCCGCATGGAAGTTGCGATCCGCAAGATGGGTAACTCGCAGGGTGTGCTGATTCCCAAGCCGATCCTGGCCCAGCTCGGGCTCGAAGGATCCGCCGATCTCGTGGTGCGCGATGGCGTGATCGAGATCCGGCCACTGCGGCGCAATCCCCGCGACGGCTGGGCCGAGGATGCTCGCCGGGTCACCGAGGATGGGGGTGACGCCCTCATCTGGCCCGAACTGGGCAACGAGGGCGACGATACGCTGGTCTGGTGATGAAGACCGGTGACATCTGGCTTGCCCAGCTGGACCCGACGGTCGGTGGCGAAATCCGCAAGACGCGTCCCTGCGTCGTGATTTCCCCGAACGAGATGAACGACCATCTGCGTACCGTCATCGTCGCACCGATGACCACCGGCTCGCGGCCCGCGGGCTTTCGCGTCGCGCTGACCTTCCAGGGCAAGCAGGGCCTGATCGTGCTGGACCAGATCCGGACGCTCGATCGTGCGCGCCTGGTCAAGCGCCTTGGTGCGCTGCGGCCGTCCACCCTGGCGCTCACGCGACAGACGCTGCAGGCGATGTTCGCGGCCTGACTGCGCGCGGGGTCCCGGCTCACGGGGGCACCGCCGACCGGGAGCGGCCTGGCCCCGAAGGCAAGCCGTGATGCGGCCGCGCCTCACCCCTTCGAGATCTCGATCTCCTTGGTCGTGATGAACTCCAGCAGCGCGGGCTGGCCGCGCTGCGTGGCCTCGATCCCGCGCTTCAGCGCCGCGACGATCTCGCCCGGGTCGGTGATGCGCTCCCCGTAGCCGCCGAAGGCGCGCGCCATGTCGGCGTAGTGGCCGCTGATGTCGGTGGCGCCATACTTCTGCTGCGAGACCGGCATGATCGGGATCTCGATCGCCATCGAGAAGTTGTTGAACAGGATCGACAGGATCGGGATGCGCTCGCGCACCGCGGTCTCGAAGTCCATGCCGGTGAAGCCGATGGCGGCGTCACCCCACACGTTGATGCACAGGCAGTCGGGCCGTGCGAGCTTGGCGCCCATCGCCAGCCCGAGGCCATAGCCAAGCTGCGTGCTCTTGCCCCAGCCGAGGTAGCTTAGCGGTGCGGTCGCGGTCCAGAAGGGCGTGGTCTGGTCGCGGGGGCTGCCGGCGTCGTGGGTGATGATGGTCTTCGACTTGTCCACCAGCCGATCGAGCTCGCAGACCACGCGGTAGGGGTTGATCGGTGTGG
>JBIIHU010000088.1:0-12941 GCA_044235405.1 Burkholderiaceae bacterium | reverse complement strand
CGACGTTGCCGACGAGGGCGAACACACCCCGGACGAGCGACTCGCCGAACTGGCGCGCCTCGAACATGCCCTCGACGATCCCCGCTGCTCGCACCCAGCCGTGAGCGGCCTTCGCCCGCTGCTCGCCGCCAACCCGGCCTGGATGGCCGATTGCCGCGACCTGCTTGCGGCGTTCCGGCAGGACGCCCGCTTCGCGCCGCACCCGGACTTCGCCTCGCTGCGCGCCTACTGCGCCCGTTCGGCGGCGCCTGTCGGGCGGCTGATGCTCGGCTTCTTCGACTGCCGCACCCCCGAGCGGGTCGAGCGATCGGACGCGGTCTGCACGGCGCTGCAGCTGATCAACTTCGTGCAGGACAGCGCGCGCGACCTCGCGCGCGGCCGAAACTACCTGCCGCTCGACGAGATGGCGAGCGGCGGCGTTCGCGAGGCCGATCTCGCGGCCGCCCTGCAGGCGGGTCGGGCCGCCACGCCGCTTCGACGGCTGCTCGAGAGCCAGACCCGCCGCGCGGCCGAGCTTCTGGAGACCGGCGCGCCGCTGATCGGCCAGGTGCCGTGGCGCCTGGGCCTGGAGCTTCGCGGCGTACTCGCGGGCGCGCGACGCATCGTCGAAAAGCTTGCGGCGAGCGGCTTCGACCCTTTCGCAGCGCGCCCTGTGCTCGGCGCGGCCGATGCGCCCGCGCTGCTGCGCCTCGCCCTGCGCGCCCCCCGGCCGACATCGCTCCCCGATCGCCGATGACACCCGACGAATACTGCCAGGACAAGGCCGCGCGCAGCGGCTCGAGCTTCTACTACAGCTTCCTGTTCCTGCCCCCGGCACAACGCCGCGCGATCACCGCGCTTTACGCCTTCTGCCGCGAGGTCGACGACACGGTCGACGAGGCGACCGACGCGAGCGTGGCGCGTGCGCGCCTGGACTGGTGGCGCACCGAGGTGCAGCGGCTGTTCCGCGGCGAGCCGCAGCATCCGGTCACGCGCGCCCTGCAGCCGGCAATCGCTGCCTACGGCATCGACGAGCACCGCCTGCTCGAGATCATCGCCGGGATGCAGATGGACCTCGACCAGAGCCGCTATCTCGACTTCGCCCAGCTGCGGCTCTACTGTCATCGAGTCGCGGGCGTGGTGGGCGAGCTCTCGGCCGGCATCTTCTCGCCCGGCCGCCCTGGCCTCGACGCCTATGCCGGCGCGCTGGGCATCGCGCTGCAACTCACGAACATCATCCGCGACGTCGGCGAGGACGCCCGGCGCGGCCGCGTCTACCTGCCCATCGAGGATCTGCAGCGCTTCGGCGTGCCGGCGCACCAGGTGCTGGCCTCGCAGAGCTCCGAGGCTTTCGTCGCGCTGATGCAATTCCAGGCCGAGCGCGCGCGCCGCTACTACCGCGAGGCCTTCGCGGCACTGCCTCCGCAGGCCTGCCGCGAGCAGCGCACCGGCCTGATCATGGCCGCCATCTACGCGGCGCTGCTCGCCGAGATCGAGCGCGACGGGTTCCAGGTGCTCGCGCAACGCACCTCGCTCACGCCGTTGCGCAAGCTCTGGATCGCCTGGCGGACCTGGCGCAGCGCACGTCCTCCAGCCATCGCCGAGCCGGTCTGACGCCCCGCGCGATGCTCGATCAAGGGTCGGCCCCGTCAAGCGGCCCGACGGCGCCCGCCGGGGCGGACCCGTCCGGACAGACCGTCGCGGTCGTCGGTGCAGGCTGGTCGGGCCTCGCCGCGGCCGTGCGCCTGACCCGGGCCGGCTTGCCGGTCGTGCTGGTGGACGCGGCCCCGCAAGCCGGCGGTCGGGCTCGTGGCGTCGAGATCGCGCTCGCCGGACGACGGGTGCGCGTCGACAATGGCCAGCACCTGATGGTGGGGGCCTACGATCAGTGCCTGGCGCTCGCGCGCCTGGTGGGCGCCCCGCGCGACGCGCTGAAACGCCAGCCGATGCGACTGCGCGCAACCGACGGACTGCGCCTCGAGGCGCCGCCGCTTCCCGCACCGCTGCACCTCGTCGCAGCGCTCGCCACGGCGCGAGGAATCGGCCTTGCGCAGAGGCTCGCGCTGGCCTCGCTGCTGGCTCGCGCGAGGCTGCGCGGCTGGCGCTGCCCGCCCGACACCCCGACCGTGCACGACTGGCTGCAGCGCGGCGGGCAGTCGCGCGATCTCCAGCGACGTTTCTGGGAACCCCTGTGCATCGCGATGCTCAACACCGCCCCAGGGCAAGCCTGCGCGCGGACTTTCCTGCATGCGCTGCGCGACACGCTCGGCGGCGCACGCGACGCCGCCGACTTCCTGCTGCCCACGGCCACGCTGGACGAAGTCCTGCCCGTGCCAGCGCTGCGCTATCTGCGCGAGGCCGGGGCCGAGCTCGCGCTGCGCACCACGGTCAACGCCCTGCAGGCCGAGCGTCTCGGTGGCTGGCGCCTGATGACCAGCCGCGGCGAACGCCGGGTGCACTCGGTGATCCTCGCGATGCCGCCCGGCATGCAGGCCAGGCTGCTCGAGACGCTCGCCCCCGCCGAGGCGGCGATCGCGACGGCGACACGGCTGCGGGCCTTCGAGCACGAGGCCATCGCCACCGTCTACTTCGCGTGGCCGGCCGAGGTCGCGATGCGCGTGCCGGCGATGCTGATGCTCGCCGAGGAGCCGGCGGCAGGCGGCTGGGGCCAGTGGCTCTTCGCGCGGGGGGTGGTCGAGGGCCTCGCGCTGGGGGCCGTCGTGGTCAGCGCGCACGACCGGCTCGCGGTCGATCCGGCCTCCCTGGTGCGCACGGTCGGCACGCAACTCGTGCGCCAGACCGGACTGCCCACACCGCTCGACGGGCGGGTACTGGTCGAAAAGCGCGCCACCTTCCGGTGCACGCCGGCGCGCCCGAGGGTCGCTGCACAGAGCATCGACGGTCAGCAGCTGCCTTGGCCGGACCTGTGGCTGGCCGGTGATCATGCCTGGGCCGACTACCCGGCCACCCTGGAGGCGGCCGTGCGCAGCGGCCTTGCGGCCGCCGACGGTGTACTGCGCGAAAGCGCCGCACGCGGGCGCCTGCCGGATCAGCTGTCGGCGCGGATCGCCCACGCCGGATAGAGCGTCGCCACCATCGGGCCTCGCGCATCCCATGCGCGGCAGCCGTCGAGCACGCGGCCGGGCTCGCCGTTCAGGCGCACCGGCTGGTCGTCGCCCTCGTCCTCGGGCCATCCCTGCATCGTCTGGAAGGCGACGGTCGCCATCGGAAACAGCAGCTCGCGCAGGTGGGTGCAGCCCGCGACCCCGCCGACGCGCGCCTGGACCGCCTTGCGCCATCCCGGGCCCACGCTGCAGCCGACCAGCGACTGGAAGGCCGGCTGCGCGCCAAGGCACGCCCCGTAGGGATGCGCCGGCATCGATACCTCGATCGCGCGTACGATCATGCCGGCATCGAGCGTGAGTCGTATCAGCATGTCGTGCACCGGATCGCCTGCCGCGCGAAGGCCGCGCTCGGGCTCGCGGGTGGCGTAGGCCTTGGTATCGACCAGCCGGGCCTCGATGTCCCAGAGCCCGTCGTCGCGGCGATAGCCCTCGCAGACGATCCGACGGGCGTGCATGGAGCGCCGGGGCGCCGGGGTTGACAGCGACATCTCGTTCATTCCTCCCACGCGGCGCGCAGCGCCTCGTCGATGCGATCGAGGCCCGCGACAGCGAGCCCCTCGAGCGGCTTGCGCGGCAGGTTGGCGCGAGGCACCAGCGCGCGCGAAAAGCCCAGCTTGGCGGCCTCGCGCAGCCGCTCCTGTCCGCGGGGCGCCGGCCGGATCTCGCCCGCGAGGCCAACCTCGCCGAATACCGCGAGCCCACGCGGCAGCGCCCTGCCCTTCAGCGAGGATGCGACCGCCAGCACCACCGCGAGATCGGCCGCCGGCTCGGCGATCCGGACACCGCCCACCGCGTTGACAAAAACATCCTGATCGTAGAGCGCGATGCCGGCGTGCCGATGCAGCACGGCCAGCAGCAGCGCGAGCCGGTTGTGCTCGAGCCCTACCGTGAGACGCCGCGGATTCGGCACGTGCGCGGTATCGACCAGCGCCTGGATCTCGACGAGCAGTGGCCGGCTGCCCTCCTGCGTGATCAGCACGCAGGCGCCCGGCACCGGCTGGGCGTGCTGCGACAGGAAGAGCGCCGAGGGATTCGCGACCTCGCGCAGCCCGCGATCGGTCATCGCGAACACGCCGAGCTCGTTGACCGCGCCGAAACGGTTCTTGAAGGCGCGAACCAGCCGATGCGACGAGTGGGCATCACCCTCGAAGTAGAGCACGGTGTCGACCATGTGCTCGAGCACGCGCGGGCCCGCCAGGGTGCCCTCCTTGGTGACATGTCCGATCATGACGATCGCGCTGCCGAGCTGCTTGGACAGGCGTGTGAGCTGCGCGGCGCACTCGCGGACCTGCGACACCGAGCCCGGTGCCGCGGCCAGCTGCTCCGCGTAGAGCGTCTGGATGGAGTCGATAACCACCACCGCTGGTCGCGTGCGCTCGACTTCGGCGACGATCTTCTCGAGCGCGATCTCGGTGAGCAGCGGCAGCGCCTCGGCCGCCAGCCCCAGCCGGCGCGCGCGCAGCGCGACCTGACCGGCCGACTCCTCGCCCGAGACGTAGAGCACAGGGTGACTCGCGCAAAGATGGGCGAGCGCCTGCAGCAACAGCGTCGACTTGCCGATGCCGGGGTCGCCACCGATGAGCACGACCGAGCCAGCCACCAGCCCGCCGCCGAGGACCCTGTCGAACTCGTCGCTGCCAGTGCCCAGGCGCTCGATGGACTCCGTGGCGACCGCGCCGAGCAGTTGCACGCCAGCCGCCGGCGCAAGGCCCGCGAAGCGGTGACGCCCCGGGACGGCGCGTTCGGGTTCGGCGGTCTCCTGGAGCGTATTCCACTGACCGCAGTGGGGACACCTGCCGGCCCACTTGGGGGCGATGCCGGCGCACTCGGCGCACACGAAACGGGTGCGGGCCGCTTTCAAGGGATGCTCGGGCTCATGCGTCAGGATCCTCGAGCACCCGCATCACGCGCGGCGCGATCGCGCAGAGCAGCTCGTAGGCGATCGTGCCAGCCGCCGTCGCGACATCGTCGACCGGGATGGTGTCGCCCCAGAGCTCGACCGTATCGCCCGCCTGCGCCTGCGGCACCGGATCGAGATCGACCGTGAGCATGTCCATCGAGACACGCCCGACCACCCGGGTGCGCACGCCGGCGACCGCGACCGGCGTTCCGGTGGGCGCGTGGCGCGGATAGCCGTCGGCGTAACCGCAGGCAACCACGCCCACGCGCATCGGCCGTTCGGCCACGAAGGCGCCGCCGTAACCCACCGCATCGCCGGGCTGCAGGTCCTGCACGGCCAGCAGACGGCTCTCGAAACTCATGGCGGGGCGCAGGCCCAGGGCCGCCGCCGTGCGATCGGCGCGAGGCGAGGCCCCGTAGAGCATGATCCCGGGTCGCACCCAGCCGGTGCGCGCGGGTGGGAAATCGAGCAGCGCGGCCGAATTGGCGAGCGAGCGGACCGCGTCCCCTTGCGGCAGCGCGGCCTCGAAGCGCGAGCGGGCCGGCTCGGCACCGCCGGGTTCGTCGGCGCGCGCGAAGTGGGTCATCCAGGCGATCGGGCCGACCGCGGGCGCGGCAGCGAGGCGGTCCGCGGCCCGGGCGAAGGCCGCAGGCGAAAAGCCGAGCCTGTTCATGCCGCTGTTCATCTTGAGGAAGACCGCGATGCGCGGACCGGCCGGCGAGCGCATCAGCCATTCGATCTGCCGCGGCTCATGGACGACCAGCGACAGATCGAGGCGGCGAGCCTCGTGGACATCGGTGTCGTCGAAGGCACCCTCGAGCATCAGGATGGGACCGCGCCAGCCCGCGCCGCGCAGACGCGCCGCCTGATCGAATTCGACGAGCGCCAACCCGTCGGCCTCGTCGAGGCCGCGCAACGCCGCCAGCAACCCGTGCCCGTAGGCATCGGCCTTGACCACAGCCCAGATGCGGCAGCCCCCCGCCGCGCGCCTGGCGAGGGCGAGGTTCGCCCGCAAGGCTGCGGGGCGGATCCGGACGAGGCAGGGACGCGGCATGGGTGCAGCGAGGAACACTAGCACAGCCGCTCCGGGAGCGCCGGCGCCCCCGGCGAGGCCGCGGGCGGGATGCTCGAACCTTCGTGGTATAACGGCGCGCCCGTCGTCGCGGCGGTCCCCGGGGGTTCCATGAAGCGCGGCTTCTACACGATCATGGCAGCGCAGTTCTTCTCGTCGCTCGCCGACAACGCGCTGCTGATCGCGGCGATCGCGCTGCTCGTCGAGATGCACGCGCCGGACTGGATGAAGCCGCTGCTCAAGCTGTTCTTCACCATCTCGTACGTGCTGCTCGCTCCCTTCGTGGGCGCGTTCGCCGACTCCATGCCCAAGGGCCGGGTCATGTTCATCACGAACCTGATCAAGGTCAGCGGCTGCGCGCTGATGTTCTTCACGATCCACCCGCTGCTCGCCTATGCGGTGGTCGGCTTCGGCGCCGCGGCCTACTCGCCCGCCAAGTACGGCATCCTCACGGAACTGCTGCCACCGGAAAAGCTGGTCGCCGCCAATGGCTGGATCGAAGGCACGACGGTCGGGTCGATCATCCTGGGCACGGTGCTCGGGGGCGCGCTGATCAGCCCGGCAGTCTCGGGCTTCCTGCTGGCAGCCGATTTTCCGGGGATCGATACCGGGGTCGATACGCCCGCCGAGGCGGCCATCCTGGTGATCGCCGCGGTCTACGCGCTGGCGGCGACCTTCAACCTTCGCATCCCGGATACCGGCGCGCGCTACCCCGACCAGGAACGCAATCCGCTGCGGCTGGTGGGCGAGTTCGCGCACTGCTGCGCGGTGCTCTGGAAGGACCGCCTTGGACAGATCTCCCTCGCGGTCACGACGCTCTTCTGGGGCGCGGGAGCCACGCTGCAGTTCATCGTGCTCGAGTGGGCGCGCACGGCGCTCGGCATGCCCCTGAACAAGGCCGCCGTGCTGCAGGGCGTGGTCGCCGTCGGTATCGCGGTCGGCGCGGTGGTCGCCGCACGCTTCATTCCGCTGCGCGGCGCCCTCAGGGTGCTGCCGGTGGGCATCGCGATGGGCGTACTCGTGCCCACGATCACGCTGGTTTCCTCGCTCGGACCGGCCTACCCGATGCTCGTGCTGATCGGCGCCCTCGCCGGTTTCTTCGTGGTGCCGATGAACGCGCTGCTGCAGCACCGGGGCCATGTGCTGATGAGCGCAGGGCACTCCATCGCGGTGCAGAACTTCAACGAGAACCTGAACGTGCTGCTGATGCTCGGCCTTTATGCCCTGCTGATCGGTGCGGGCCTGCACATCTACCTGATCATCGTGATGTTCGGCAGCTTCGTGGCGCTCACGATGTTTTTCGTGCTGCTGCGCCATCGCGCCAATCAGCGGGAATTCGACGCGGAAGCCACGCTGCCGCAGGCCGGGCACTAGCTAGCGCGGCCCGGTCTTGCCGAAACCCAGGCGGTCGCGCGCCAGGCACAGGTCGGCCCAGGCCTTCGCCTTGTCGGGAAGGTTGCGCAGCAGGTAGGCCGGGTGGTAAGTCACCACGGCCGGAACGCCGCGCTCGCCGAGCCGGCATTCATGGACGCGGCCCCGAAGACTGGCTATCGACGCATCCGTGCCGAGCAGCGCCTGGGCCGCGAAACGGCCCATGACGAGCATGCCGTCGGGTGCCAGCAACTCGACCTGCCGCCGCAGGTAGGGGGCGCAATGCTCGACTTCGTCGGGCTCGGGGTTGCGGTTGCCCGGAGGGCGACACTTCAGCACATTGGTGATGAAGACATCGCGATTGCGGCTCATGCCCAGCGCCGCCAGCATCGCGTCGAGGAGACGGCCAGCCTGACCCACGAAGGGTTCGCCGCGTGCATCTTCCTCGGCGCCCGGCGCCTCGCCGACGATCAGCCAGCGCGCCTCGGTGGGCCCGACCCCGAAGACCGTCTGGCGACGGGTGCGGCAAAGGCCGCACCGGGTGCATCCGCGGACCGCGTCCCGAAGGCCGTCCCAGTCGAGGGAGCCAGCTGCCGACGCGACGGTCTCGGCAGGCTGCTCGGCCATGGTTGCGCCGGGCCGGGGTTCCGATGGGTGGGTGACCGAGCCAAAGATCACGGGATGTTCGACCCCCGGGGCCGCGCCCTCGGGGGCGACCATCGACGGCTTTTCCTGCCAGACCGGGCCGAGGCCGAGCGCTTGCCAGGCCCTGCGCTGCCGGGGCGTCATCGACCCGCTTCGCGATCGGTGCAGGCCGCGGCGTGCACGGGGGCCGGCAATTCGCGCCGCATGACGATCGCGTCCTCGCGGGACTGATCCCAGGAGGGGTAGTAGCGCCTGCGCACCCCCACCTGGCGGAAGCCGCTGCGAACATAAAGGGCCCTGGCCCGGTCGTTCGACGGACGTACCTCGAGGAACATGGCCTGCGACCCGCGTCCCGTCGCGCGCTCGCAGAGCCACGCGAGCAGGCGGCCACCGAGCCCCACCCCCTGCCACGCGCTGGCCACCGCCAGATTGAGCAGGTGCTCCTCGTCGAGGACCCGCATCAGCATCGCGTAGGCGATCAGTTCGCCGTCGCGCTCGAGGAGCCAGGCCTCGTGACCGGCGGCCAGCGAATCGGCGAAGTTGCCGGCTGTCCAGGGGAAGGGATAGACGCTGTTCTCGACCTCGATGACACCGACGATGTCGGTCTGGAGCATCGGCCGAAGGCACGAGCCCGAAGGCGCCCAGCCGGGCGTCCAGCCACTCATCGCGAACCCGCGGCGAGCAGTCGCTGCGCCGCCTGCTCGTCGACGTCGAGCGCGACCTTGTCGCGCACGTAGATCGGCGCCGCCTCGTCGGCTGGCAGCACGGCGCCGCGCTGCCAGGCGATGATCGCCAGCGCGACGAGCGCATCGGCACGCGCATGGGCATCGTCGATCACGCGGGCTCCAAGCTCGCCCGCCCGGGCGGCGAGCGCCGGGTAACGGCGGAAGGCGTCGCCCACGGCGACCCAGGCGGCCGCCGAGCCGCCCCGGGCGCCTGTCACACGCGCCGCGAAAGCATCGAGCTCGAGGGCCACCGACCCTGGATCGGCCAGCGCGGGCCGCGCCCCGGGATCGTCGAAGGCATCGGCCGGGCCCGACGAAGGCCCGGAGATCACCCGGGCGAAGTAGCACTGCCCCATCCGGGCGTCGATCGCCGCGAACACCGGCACACCCCCATGGGGCCAGGCCAGAGCGGCCAGCGAACCCACCGGCACGACCGGACAGCCTGCCCCGAGCGCGATGCCCTGCGCGACCCCGCAGCCGATGCGCAGCCCGGTGAACCCGCCGGGGCCGGCGTCGAAGGCGACCAGTTCGACATCGCGACAGGCGAGCCCCGACTGCGCCAGCAGGTCGGCGGCCATCGGAAGCAGACGCTGCGAGTGCCCGTTGCCGACCTTCTCGTCGCGCAGGTGGATGGCCCCCGCATGCTGCAGGGCAACCGAGCACCACGGGCCCGAGGTACCGACGGCGAGAATGGTGGGCTGCACGGCGCGGCGACGATTCGGCGAAGAGATACCGAGTTTAACCGGGTCGTCGGAGCGCGCGCCGGGTGGCGATCCCGGCGACGGGCTCAGCGGCCCGGCTCCGCCTCGGGCGGCGGGCGCATGGCTGCCCCGGAATCGGGAGCCGGCAGGTGGCGACGCCGGCGCTCCTCGCGAAGCATCAGCCGCAACTCACGGCGCTCCTCGGGGCTTAGCCGGTGCCAGCCTTCGGGGGTGCCCCATGACGCGGGATGATGCCGCTCACCGGGGGACTCGCGCCGGGCTTCCAGGGCACGCAGCCGGAGCTCGTCGCGCAGCCGGGCCCGCTCCTCGGGCGACAGCCGCTCGTGCATCCCGTGCGCGGCAGCCGGCACCGGTAGCGCCATCGCGAGGGCCAGCGCGACGAGAGGTGCCCGCAGCCGGGCCCGCAAGCTCGAGCCGGAAAACGACGAGGAAGTCGACATCCCGGCATTGTAGGACCCGGCCAGCGGCTGCCCGGGAACCAGGCTGCAACCGGGTGTAACAGGTCGCCTGCGGCCGGCCGCACCCGCGCGAGCCTCGGCGCGCCACCGCTATCATCGGGCGATGAACACCGTCAGCAGCGCCAACCGTCGTCGCGTGCTCGTCGTCGACGACGACCCGAAGCTGCGCGAACTGCTCCAGCGCTACCTCGCCACGCATCAGTTCGAGGTCAGCCTCGCGCACGACGCCGGCATGATGGATGGCCTGCTTCAGCGCCAGTCCTTCGACCTGATCATCCTCGACCTCATGCTGCCCGGCGAGGATGGCCTGTCGATCGTACGCCGGCTGCGGGGCAGCGGCCGTAGCACGCCGATCATCATGCTCACCGCCAAGGGCGACGACGTCGATCGCATCGTGGGCCTCGAGATGGGTGCCGACGACTACCTGGCCAAACCCTTCAATCCGCGCGAACTGGTCGCGCGCATCCACGCTGTGCTGCGCCGCCAGCCGCCGCCCGAGGCGCCCGGCGCGCCCGGCGGGGAAACCGCGCTCGTGGTGTTCGGCGAGTTCTCCCTCGATCTCGCGCGGCGACGGCTCACGCGCAACGATCAGCCGGTGCCACTGACGAGCGGCGAGTTCGCGGTGCTCAAGGTCTTCGCCCGTCATCCGCGACAGGCCCTCGGGCGCGACAGACTGATGCTGCTGGCCCGAGGCCGCCGCTACGGTGCCTTCGATCGCAGCCTCGACGTCCAGATCTCGCGCCTGCGCAAGCTTATCGAACCCGATCCGCAGCACCCTCGCTACATCCAGACGGTCTGGGGCGTCGGCTATGTCTTCGTGCCCGACGGCGACGCGGGCAGCCCCCTGCCGGGATGATCCCGCCCCCCGCACGCCCGCAGGCCGCGGGCCCGACGCAGTCGGAGCGGGAAGGCGCCCAGCCGGAGCTGGCGTGCGGGCGCGCGCCGCTGCTGCGCAGCAGCCTGTTCCGGCGCAGTTTCCTGCTGATCGCCGGGCTCGTGATCGCCTGCCTGCTGCTGATGCTGCAGCTCATCCGTGTCTCGGAACCCGCAGCCGCCGAACAACGGCTGGCGTGGGAGGTGGCCTCGGTGGTCAATCTCACCCGCTCGGCGCTGGTCAGCGCCCAACCCGAGCGACGGCAGCGGCTGCTTGCCGAACTCGCGCGTGAAGAGGGTGTCCGGATCACGCCGCTGGAACCCGGCGAGCACGCAGCGGCGCTCGAACCCCCGGCGCGCGCCCGGGTGCTGCTCGCGCACCTGCGCGCGCTGCTCGGACCGGCGACCCGACTGGCGGGCAGCGTCGATGGCGAGCGCGGCCTGTGGGTCAGCTTCGACATCGACGGCGATCCCTACTGGCTCGGACTCGATGCCGGCCGCCTGGAGCGTCAGGCGGGTCCATCCTGGTGGGTGCTCGCGCTGCTCGCGGCAACCATCGGCCTCCTCGGTGCGTTCGCGATCGCCGCGCCGCTCAGTCGGCCGCTCGACAGGCTCGCGCAGGCGCTCGGTCGTGTCAGCCGCGGCGAGCCCGCGCCGCCGCTACCGGAGCGCGGCCCACCCGAGGTCAGGGCCCTCAACCGGCGCTTCAACCGCATGGCCAGCGCGCTGGCGGCGCTCGACGCCGACCGGGCGATCGCGCTGGCGGGGATCTCGCACGACATCCGCTCGCCGCTCGCGCGGCTGCGGCTGGCCCTGGAGATGGCCCATCTCCCCGTGCAGGATCGCGCCTCCATGAGCGAGGACATCGACCGCATCGACGAGATCGTCAGCCAGTTCATCGAGTACGCCCGCGCCGGCGGGGAGGCGCGCGGCGAGCGGCGTCGCGAAATCGCGCTCGACGCCGCGATCGCGGCCGCGATCGACCGACAGCGCGCCGACCCGCGAGCCGGCCCGATCACGGTCGCCGTCGAAGTCGAGCCGGGCCTGTCCTGGCATGGCAATCCGACCGATCTCGACCGGATGCTGGCCAATGTGCTGAACAACGCGATCCGGCATGGCCGCAGCCCCGCGACCGGCGTGGCGGAACTCGCGATCTCGGCCCGCCGTGACGGGCCGGCGCTGCGCATCACGGTCGAGGATCGCGGCCCGGGCGTTCCGCAGGGCGAACGCGAGCGCTTGCTGCAACCCTTCACACGGCTCGATACGGCCCGCGGCCCATCGGCCGGCAGCGGCCTGGGCCTGGCGATCGTCGCGCGCCTGGCGCAGCGCGATGGCGGCGATTGCTCGCTCGACGCGGGCCTCGGCGGGCGCGGGCTGCGCGTGACGCTGCGACTCGGGGCGGGATGAGCCACGGCACGACCGCGATCGGACGCCCGATTGCCGATAGTCAATGGCAATCCCCTTCATTTGAAGGATCAATTGGGCTTATGCGACGCCGGTTTGTACAATCCGTGTAGTCGACAAACGCAGACGGTAATGCGCCAATCACGTGCCGCCTGCCTCCGACTCAACCCCGCAACCTGGAGAATCGCATGCCGTCACTCAAGGGCACCCAGACGCACGACAACCTGAAAGCCGCGTTCGCCGGCGAAAGCCAGGCCAATCGTCGCTACCTCTACTTCGCAAACAAGGCCGACGTCGAAGGCCACCCGGAGGTTGCCGCGCTGTTCCGCTCGACCGCCGAGGGCGAGACCGGCCACGCGCACGGTCACCTCGACTACCTGGCCGAGGTGGGTGACCCGGCGACCGATCTGCCGATCGGTGCGTCCTCCGACAACCTGAAGGCTGCAGTCGCTGGCGAGACCCACGAGTACACCGACATGTACCCGGGCATGGCCAAGACGGCTCGGGACGAAGGTTTCGACGAGATCGCCGACTGGTTCGAGACGCTGGCCAAGGCCGAGCGCTCTCACGCCAACAAGTTCGCCAAGGCGCTCGAAGCCCTCGTCTGAACCGGAAGCAGGGCCGGACGCGGTGCTTCAGGCAACCGCGCCGGCAGCCTGGGGAGCTC
>JBIIHU010000087.1:0-12996 GCA_044235405.1 Burkholderiaceae bacterium | reverse complement strand
AACGCACCGCGTTGCTGATGAAGGTCCACACCAGCAATTACGTCGTGCAGGGCTTCACGGCAGCGGTCGACGAAGCGGAACTCGCCGGCATCGCGCACGCTCGCGGATTGCCGCTGGCGTCCGACCTTGGGAGTGGCTCGCTGGTCGACCTCTCAGCCTGGGGCCTTCCCCGCGAGCCGCTGCCGCAGGACAAGCTGCGCGCCGGCTGCGACGTGGTCACCTTCAGCGGCGACAAGCTGCTCGGCGGCCCGCAGGCCGGGCTGATCGTCGGCTCGCGGGCCACCGTCGAGCGCATCCGGCGCTTTCCGATGAAGCGCGCCTTGCGCGTCAGCAAGCTGCCGCTGGCGGCGCTCGAGGCCACGCTGCGTCTGTACCTGCGCCCCGAACGTCTCGTCGGCGACCTGCCCACGCTGCGGCTGCTCACCCGGCCGCTGCCCGAGATCCGGGCGCTCGCGCAAAACCTGCATGGCGCGCTGGCCGAGGCGCTCGCCCCACGCTTTGCGGTCGAGCTCGCCGACATGAAGGGGCAGATCGGCTCGGGCTCGCTGCCTGTGGAGAGCCTGCCCTCGGCGGGCTACGCGGTGGTGCCGGTCGGCAAGAAGGGGGCGGGCCGTGCCCTCGACGAGCTCGCCGCGGCGCTGCGGGCGCTGCCGCTGCCGGTGATCGGCCGCATTGCCGACGATCGTCTCTGGCTGGATCTGCGCTGCCTCGAGGCCGGGCGCGACGAGGCTGCCTTTCGCGAACAGTTGCCGCGGCTGCGCGAAACACTCGGCTGAGACCGTCGGCGGCCACCGATCGTCGGCAGTCTGGCCGGCGCAGGCAGGTGGCGGGATGCCCGGTCGCGCGCCCGGCGGATGCCGGTCAGCCGATGCGGCGGTCGACCCCATCGGGCTGGCCGGGGCCGACCACCAGCAGCACCAGATCGGCGCCGGCTTCCTGGGTGCTGATGCGTCGCAGGCTGAGCAATGCCGGGCGGGTCTCACCCGTCCCGGGATCGCGCAGGGTGACCGGGCGGGCGCTCAGCGGGCCGCTCGTGGTGACTGCGGCCTGCAAGACCTCGCGCACCGCCGGCGTGTCGAAGGTGCCGCCGCCCAGGCTGAATAGGCTCTGGCCGGCAGCCTCGCCGAGGCAGCTGCCGAAGGCGGCGAAGCAGGCCTGGTTGGCGGTGACGAGATTCAGTTGCGTATCGAGCACGAGCAGCGGCGTGGGTACGATCTCCACGATCGCCTGCGCCAGCGCGTGCGCGCCACGTGCCGCGGACTCCCGCGCCCGCTCGCGCTCGGTCACGTCGGAGAAGGTGAGCACGACGCCATCGATGACGTTATCGATCGTCCGGTAGGGCTGGATGCGTCCGAGATAGCGGCGACCGGCCACCGTGCTCACCTCGCGTTCGACCGGCACGAGCGAGTCGAGCACATGCCCTGCGTCGCCGAGCAGGTCCTCGCCCTGCAACTCGCTGCGAATGTCGGCCAGCGCGCGCCCAATGTCGGTGCCCTGCAGCCGGTAGATCAGCGTGGCGTCCCGGGTGAAGCGCCGGATTCGCAGTCGCGAATCGAGGAAGACGATCCCGAGGCGGATGCTGTCCAGAAGGTTTTTCATGTCGTCCTGCATGACCGACATCTGCTCGAGCTTGTTCTGCAGTTCGGCATTGACCGTGGCCAGTTCCTCGTTGAGCGACTGGAGTTCCTCCTTCGAGGTCTCGAGCTCCTCGTTGGTGGACTGCAGCTCCTCGTTGGTGGACTGCAGCTCCTCGTTGGCCGACTGGATCTCGAGGATGGCGGCCTGACGCTCCTCCCGCACCGCGCTGACGCTCTGGCGCGCGCTCTCCAGCTCCTGCTCGAGCACCTGCAGCCGTCGGGTGGCGGCGCCGCTGCCCTCGCGCAGACGTCGTGGGGTGCGACCCGCCGAGTCAGCGGGCACGGGCACGAAACTGACCAGCAGCAGGCCGTCGGTTTCTTCGGGTGCCGGCAGCTGCCGCACGGTCAGCTGGATCGAAATCGGGGGGGTTCCCGCTGGCGTGAGGACGACACCGCGCGTGGTGACCGGCTGCGGCTCCTTCATCGCGTCGTCGAGGGCTTCGCGCAGCGACCGCTGCAGGTCCGGAACCGCCATCTCGAGGATGTCGTGGGTCGGCAGCCCGGGCGCCGGGCGAAGGTAGGGGCCGGTCTCGCCGTGCACGTAGAGCACGAGCCCCTGCCGGTCGATGACGACCGATGGCGGGGCGAAGGCGTTGAGCAGGGAGCGCCGTGCGAACTCCGCCAGCGGCGCCTCGCGCGGCCGCCGGCCGGTGTCCCTCTCGGTGGGCGGCGGCCTGTCGGGGAGCCAGAGCGCGCCGTCGCCCAGCACCGTTCGAAGCCCGGCCTCGCTGGGTCGGGCGCGGTAGAAGCGCCACTCCAGGTTGACGGCCTCGAACAGGTCGTCGTGATCGCCGACCCCCTCCGACGGGGACAGCACCAGCATGCCGCCGGGTTTCAGGGCGTAGTGGAAGGTGCGTACCAGCCGCTCCTGCAGCGCGGGCGTCAGGTAGATCATCAGGTTGCGGCAGCTCACCAGGTCGAGCCGGGTGAAGGGCGGATCCTTGATGACGCTCTGGACCGCGAACACCACCATCTCCCGGATGTCCTTGCGCACTCGCCAGCCGCCGCCCGCCTCGGCGAAATAGCGCGCCAGCCGATCCCGGGACACGTCCTGGGCAATCGATTTCGGGTAGTGCCCGGCTCGCGCCACCGCGATCGCCTCGGGATCGAGATCGGTGGCGTAGATCTGTGTGCGGAAGGGGGGTATGCCCTCGTCCATGGCTTCGCGCAGCAGGATCGCGAGCGAGTAGGCTTCCTCGCCGGTGGCGCAGCCCGCGACCCAGACGCGCAGAACCCGCTCGTCGCCAAGTGCCGTCAGCAGCCCGGGCAACGCCTCCGTCTTCAGGGCCGCGAAAGCCTGCGGGTCCCGAAAGAACCGGGTGACGTTGATCAGCAGGTCCTGAAAGAGAAGCTGGGCTTCGGCGGGCTGCTCCTGCATGCGGGTGCAATAGGCAAACGGGTCGGCGACTCCGACCGTTGCCATGCGCCTTGCCACCCGCCGCGCGATGGTGCTGCGCTTGTAGTCCCGGAAGTCATGGCCGGTGGCCACGCGAAGCTGCGTCAGGATACGCTGGAGGGCCGCCGGCGATCCGAGCAGCGCAAGCGCCGGGTCAGCCCGCCCGGAAGGTGAAGGGGCGGCCGCGGCGAGGGCCGCGGGCATCGCCTGCACCGCCATCACCTCGGCTGGCACCCCGCTCTCGATGGCGCTCAGGGGCATGCCGTCGTAGTCGGCGGTCGACGGATCCTGGACGAGGCAGCGTCCCCCGGCGTCGGCCACCGACTGCAGGCCGAGCGTGCCGTCGCTGCCGGTGCCCGAGAGCACGATGGCCGTCGCTGATGCGCCCCTGTCGCGTGCCAGCGCACGGAAGAATCGATCGATGGGCAGATACGGGGCAGCCGGCGTTTCGGAGGGGCGCAGCTGCAGCACGCCCTGTGCCAGCCCGAGGTCGGAGCGCGGCGGGCAGACATGCACGCGGTCGGGCAGCAGGGGCATCTGGTCCTCGGCCAGCACCACCGGCATCCTCGTGCTTCGCTGCAGGATTTCCGTCAGCAGGCTGACATGGTGCGGATCCTGATGCTGCACGACGACGAAGGCATGGCCGCTACCCGCGGGCATGGCGCTGAAGAAGCGCCGACAGGCCTCCAGCCCGCCGGCCGAGGCGCCGAGTGCGACGACCGACAGCGCAGGCAGCTGGGGCTCGGTCAAGGCCGTGACTCCAGAAGGGGCAGGGGCATGCGCGGGTCGGTCAATGGCGGGTCGACCTCAGCGCCGGTCCGGGACGGCCGCAGGTCGGCGTCGTGCTCGGCCTCCCGGGGCGACCTGCTGCGGCCGCGGAGCGCGCAGCGGTACTTCGAGGCGCAGGCGGCCGGTGCCGGACGCGGTACCCTGCGGCGCCGGCAGCACGAGCAGCTGTCCGCCGAGATGGCGCAGTTCGGCCTGCAGCGTCATGGGGACGGCCGATGGGCTGCCGCGGGCTGGACGGGTTCTGGCGGGAGCGAGCGGGCCAAGCGGCCACCCGCCAGGATGCACCACGAGGTCCAGACACAGGGTCTGGCGTTCCTGCCTGACATCGATGCCGACGCGCGCGCCGCTGGTGTCCCGGGCGATCGCGGCGAGCAGACCCTCCATCAGCCGATACACGCCGATCACCGTGCGGGCATCGAGGTCCCGGTTCAGCTTCATCGGCTGCAGATCGACGTCGAGTCCGAACCTTGGGCTCGCATCGCGCGCCAGCCACTGCAGCGCCGCATTGAGTCCGAGATCGTCGATCATCGAGGGCCGCAGCTCGTTGGCCATGCGGCGCACCAGCGCGATGGCTTCATCCAGGTCGCGCTGCAGGGCACCGGCGCGATCGTTCGCCGCAGCCGATGCGGGCCCTTCGAGGGGCAGCAGGCTGAGTGCCATCTTGGCGGCGCTCAGGCGCTGGCCGAGATCCTCGTGCAGCGTGCGTGCCACCCGCAGTCGCTCCGCCTCCCGCGCATCGAGCAGCAATGCGGTGACCCGGCGGTCGTTTTCCGCTGCGCGACGCTCGCTGATATCCGTGAGGACGACCCGCAGGGCCGCGTCGGGGCCGGGTTGCGGCAGTCGCAGCGTGTCGAGCTGCACGGCCCTGGGCGTCGGCTCACCTGCCGCGAGGCTCGCCTCCAGGCGTCCCGATGCGCCGTCCGCGGCCAACGCGGCGATATGGTCACGCCAGCGACGCCGGTCGCGGACATGCAGGCACGTCGCGAACAGCTGTCCCAGGAGTTGCGCACGGTGCCGGTCGAGCAGCCTGGCACCGGTCGGATTGACTTCGGCGATGCGTCCCGTCGCGTCGAGGGAGAGGTAACCGACGGGTGCCACCTCGAAAAGGTTCTGGAAACGATCGCGCGAAGCCGCCAGCTCGCGCTGGGCCCGGCGCAGCTCCTCGTTCTGGGTTTCGAGCTCGATCTGATGGATACGCAGCTCACGGGAAAGCGCTGCGGCATCGCTCGGAAGGGGAAGGGTCATCGGGCGGCGCTCCCGCAACGCGCGCATCAAGGCGAAAAGGCGACCCTACTCTACTCCAATCCGGTGCCTGCTCTGGCATCCGGTTGCCAACGCTTACAGGTCGTTGTCGATGCTCAGGGAAGCCGGCTGGAACGGCGCCGTGCACGGGTGTTGGGGCCGAGCGGGCCAATCTTCGTTGCGGGCGGAAGCGGTGGTGGCCAAGGGCGGAATCGAACCACCGACACGCGGATTTTCAATCCGCTGCTCTACCAACTGAGCTACTTGGCCGTCGATGCACGGAAACGTGGCGACCCACGCGTGCGTCAAGCCCTGCAGTATAGCTCAATCCGGCGCCGCCTCAAGCGGCTTGCCCGGCCGCGCCGCGCCGTCCTGCGCAGCGTCCGCGCGCTCGTCCGCGGTGCCGGCATAGCGGGCCGCCGCCTCCGCGAGCCGCCGCGCGATGCGCGCCCGCAGTTCCGCCGGCTCGACAACCCGCACCTGCTCGCCGTGGCGCAGGATGTCCATCTCGAGTTCGGGCGTCGCCGCGTAGGGAATGCGAAGTTCGAGCCCGCCGTCTGCAAGCTCCTGGGCCTGCTGCTTGGGGTGCCAGATCTCGGCGCGCACCCATCGGGCCGCGTCGGCCGAGAAGTGCAGCACCGCCCAGGCCCGGGGCCGGCCGCGGTAGATACCGTAACCTTCGCCCAGTACCTGGTCGAGCGTGCCCGGCGCGACATGACGGGCACGCATGTCGAGCAGGCGCGCATCCTCGATCGCGTCCATCGAGAACACGCGCAGCGCCCCGCTGCGGTGGCACCAGGCCTCGAGGTACCAGGCATTGCGGTAATGCACCATGCGCTGCGGCGAGATCTCGCGCCGGCCCCGCTCGTCACGGGAGCGGGTGTAATACTCGATATCCACCCGCTGACGCTGCACCAGCGCGCTGCCGAGCACCTCGAAGCATCGCGGCGTCACCGGGCGGTTGTGCGCGGCGATCACGCGTACCCGCTGCATGACCTCCTCGGCGCTCGCCTGGGCGGCGCCGAGCATGCTGCGCAGGCGATCGGTGAGTGGCGCCACATGCGGGCCGAGCAGCCCGCCGCTGTCGAGTTCCTCGAGCAGCCGGTGCATCGTGAGCAGCGCCACGATTTCCTGCGCGTTGAACCACAGGCCCGGCAGCCCGTACTGCGGACCGCTGGTCGGCGTGCCCAGCCGATAGCCGCCCGCCTCGCGGTCGAACTCCACCGGCATGTTCATGCGGTCGCGCAGGAACACCATGTCGCGCTTGAGCGTGGCCCACGAGATCTCGAGCTCGGCGATGAAGGTCGCGCGCGACACCACGCGCCGCTGCTCGAGCAGGTTGCGGATGCGGCTGAGGCGTTCGAGCTGGCTCATGAGCGACGACTATAATCGGCCATGATCTTCGGCATAAGTCCCGGTGGTTCAGCTTCGCCCGGCCCGGTCGGCGGCGACGTGGTCGTCGTCGGGCGTGGCGCCAATGGCGCGGCGGCCGCGCTCGGTCTGGCGCAGGCGGGTCTTCGCACCGTGCTGGTGGGGCCCGAGGCGGCCCCCGACCCCGAACCCGCCGCATGGGACGCGCGCATCTTCGCGCTGTCGCCCGCGAGCTGCGCGCTGCTCGAGCGCTTGCGCGTCTGGTCCGCGATCGACGCCGGGCGCGTGCAGGCCGTCGACGCGATGCGCGTCTTTCCCGACAGCCGGGCCGGCGCCCCGGAGCTGCGCTTCGATGCGCGGGATGCCGGCGCGCAGGCGCTCGCCTGCATCGTCGAAGCCCGCAACCTCGGGGCCGCGCTCGATCGGGCCGTCGGCTTTGCCGGGGTGCGGGTCCTCGATGCCCGCGTCGAGGAGGCGGTTGTCCACCCCGACCGGGTCGAACTCGGGCTGCACGATGGCTCCCGGGTGCGCGCCCGGCTGCTGGTCGCGGCCGACGGCGCATCCTCCCCGCTGCGCGGGCTTCTGGGCATCGCCGCCACGGAGCGAGCCTACGAGCAGCACGCCGTGGTCGCCAACTTCGACTGCTCGATGCCGCACGAGGGCTGTGCCTGGCAATGGTTCGGCGAGCACGGCATCCTCGCGCTGCTGCCGCTGCCGGGCAGGCGATGCAGCATGGTCTGGTCGGCAGCCCCCGCGCTGGCCGACGAGCTCATGCGGCTCTCCCCGGCGGCACTCGGGCAGCGGGTGAGCGACCTCGCCGGCGGTGTGCTCGGTTCGCTGGTCGCGCTCGCGCCGGCGGCGCGCTTCCCGCTTCGCCTGGTGCGCGCCGACGCGCTGATCGCGCCGCGTGCGCTCCTTCTCGGCGATGCCGCGCATGCGATGCACCCGCTTGCAGGGCAGGGACTCAACCTCGGCTTCGGCGATGTCGCGACCCTGCTCGATGTCGTGGCCGGCCGCGAGCCCTTTCGCGATCTCGGCGACCGACTGCTGCTGCGTCGCTACGAGCGCGCCCGCAGGGAGCCTGTGCTGGCCATGACCTGGACCACCGACGCCCTGCAGCGCCTCTTCGACCCCGACCCCGGAGCCTCCCTGCCGCCGCTGCTGCAGCCGCTGCGCACGCTGCGCGAGGCAGGGTGGCGTGCGGTCGCCGCGTCGCCCTGGCTGCGACAGCGGCTCGTGCGGCATGCGATGTCCTGATCCTCCCGGAGTGCTTTCGATGCGCCTGCGTGTCCTGTTTCGTGCTGCCGCTCGCCTGGTGGGCTGTCTGATGGCGCTGCTGCTGGCGGTCGGGCCGGCCGCGGCGCAGGGGCCGGCCGAGCCGGCGGCCATTCGCAGCGCGGTCGAGTCGTGGCTCGGAGGGCGCTTCAAGGTCGACGACCTTCGCCGCAGCCCGCTTGCCGGCATCTGGGAGGTTCGGCTCGGCAGCGATCTCATCTACGTGGACGAGCGCGGCCAGTATGCCTTCGTCGAGGGCGCGATGGTCGACCTGCGCAGCGGGCGCAACCTCACCCGCGAGCGGCTCGACGAGATGCTCGCCATCAACTTCCGCGATCTGCCGCTCAATCTCGCGCTCAAGCAGGTGATCGGCAACGGCAAGCGCGTGGTGGCGGTCTTCGAGGATGCCAACTGCGGCTACTGCCGCACGATGCGCAAGGACCTCCTCGCACTCAAGGACATCACGATCTACACCTTCCCGGTGGCGATCCTCTCGCCGGATTCCGATACCAAGGCACGCAAGGCGCTCTGCGCGGCCGATCGCGTGGCTGCCTGGAACGACCTGATGCTCTCGGGCAAGGTGCCTGGCAACGCGGGCTCCTGCGATCATGGCCTCGGCAGGCTTCGCGATGCCGCCCAGAAATTCTCGGTCTCGGCCACGCCCACGGTGTTCTTCGCCAACGGGCGCCGGCTGCAGGGTTACGTACCTGCGGACCGCTTCGAGAAGATGCTCGAGGAGTACTCGAAACCCTGATTCGGCGTGCGCTTCGACGCCGCGGGCCTGCGTGCGCCCGGGCGCAGGGGCGTGCTCAGGGCCTGGGCTGCAGAAGCCAGAGACGTCCGGTGCCCTTCATCAGCCCCGCGTGTTCGCCGGCAGCCGCGCCGGTGCCCCAGTACAGGTCGGCTCGCGGCACGCCCGTGATCGCGGCGCCGGTGTCCTGAGCCACCACCATGCGGCGCAGCAACCCGCCGCGCGGATCCTCCGCCTCGAGCCAGAGCAGCGAGCCCGGCGGCACCGCCCTCGGGTCGACCGCCACCGAGCGCAGCGGCGTGAGCGCCACCCCGAGCGACCCGATGGGGCCGTCGCGCCCGGCAAGCGCGTCGCGCGCCGACGGCGTGCTTTCCCGGAAATACACATAGCGTGCGTTGCGGTGCATCAGCTCGCGCCCCGCCTGCGGGTTGGCGCGCAGCCACCGGGCGATTGCCTGCGCGCTGATCGCTTGCGCGCTGATGACGCCGCGTTCGATCAGATCGCGCCCGATCGCACGGTAGGCGTGGCCGTTGTCCCCCGCGTAGCCCACCCGCATCACCGATCCGTCGCGCAGGCGCAGCCGCCCCGAGCCCTGCACCTGGAGGAAGAACGCATCCACCGGATCATCGGCCCACGCCAGCACGAGCCCTGCCGTCGCTGCCGCATCGGTTGCGGCCTCGATCTGCGCCCGCGGCTGCCTTGCCAGCGGCCATTCCGGGCCCGGGCGGCGCAGCAGCGGCACCTGGGAGGGCGACTCGCGCTCGCGGCTGCCGCGCAGTTCCGGCTCGTAGTAGCCGGTGATCAGCCCGCGGTCGTTGCCGTCGGGCGCGCGAAGCAGTCGCGCCTCGAAGCGCCGACCGAGCCAGTCGCGCAGCTGCGTCCTTTCGCGGCGCCACTCCTCGCAGAGTGTCGGCCAGGGCATCGGCGGGCGCGCGAGCGCGCACTGCGCCTCGATCGCGTCGCCGAGACCCTCGAGATCGTCGACTGCCAGCTCGGGGCTGTCGCCGCGCGCGGGCGTACTCGCGCAGCCCGCGAGCCAGATGGCGACCAGCCCCTGCGCGAACAGGGCCGCCAGCCGCGGCATCGGAGCTCGGGCGCTAGACTGCGAGGCCTCGGAGAACGCATGCATGTGGGTCATCTACCTCGAAGCGCTCGGCGTGCTCGCCATGGTGCTCGCGCTCGTCTGGTGGACGATGCGCGGCAAGCGCTGAAAGCCTCGGGCGCCCGGCTCAGTGCAGGGCGCTCGGCACCGTGAGCGCGAAGGGCGCGATCGGCGCCTCGAAGCGCTCGCCATCCTCGGCCACGCAGAAATAGCTGCCGTGCATCGTGCCGGCCGGTGTCGGCATCTGGCTGCCGCTGGTGTACTCGAAGCTCTGGCCGGGGGCCAGCAGTGGCTGGTGACCCACCACCCCGAGGCCCTTGACCTCGCGCACCTGGCCGTGGCCGTCGGTGATGAACCAGTGGCGGCTGACGAGCTGTGCCGCCACCGTCCCGGCGTTGGTGATACGCACGGTGTAGGCGAACGCATACTGGCCGGCGGTGGGGTCCGACTGCTCGGGCAGGTAGCGAGGCTGCACGCTCACCTGGAACTGGTACCTGGGTTCGGTCATGACGGTCCGGTGGGGAGGGGCGATGCCCCGGGCTGTCTACAATGGGAGTTTAGTCCGACGCGCCAAGCCCGCCATGAATGACCTCCCGCGCTCCTGCCGCATCGCGCCCAGCCTGCTGTCGGCCGATTTCGCCCGCCTCGGCGAGGAGGTGCGAGCCATCCAGGACGGCGGCGCCGACCTGATCCACTTCGATGTGATGGACAATCACTTCGTGCCCAACCTCACGGTCGGACCGCTGGTGTGCGAGGCCATCCGTCCGCATGCCACGGTGCCCATCGACGTGCACCTGATGGTGCGCCCGGTCGACCGTCTGGTGCCCGATTTCGCGAAGGCGGGCGCCGGCATCATCACCTTTCATCCCGAAGGCTCCGACCACGTCGACCGCACGCTTGCCCTGATCCGCGACCACGGCTGCAAGGCCGGCCTGGTCTTCAACCCGGCCACTCCGCTCGCGTGGCTCGATCATGTGATGGACAAGCTCGACATCGTGCTGCTGATGTCGGTGAACCCGGGCTATGGCGGCCAGACCTTCATCGACGCCACCCTCGCCAAGATTCGAGCGCTGCGTCGGCGCATCGACGACTGGAAGGCGCAGGGCGGCCAGGACATCTGGCTGGAGGTCGACGGCGGCATCAAGGTCGACAACATCGCGCGGGTGGCCGAGGCCGGCGCCGACACCTTCGTGGCCGGGTCGGCGGTCTTCGGTGCGCCCGACCCCGGCGGCGGCTATGCCGGCGTGATCGAGCGGCTGCGCAGGGCCGCCGTCGCGCGCCCGCCCGACAGCGCCACGACGGCCGGTCGCGCCAGTCCGAGGCCATGAACCCGGGGCGCCTGTTCCCGGCGCGTGCCGTGCTGATCGACCTCGACGGCACGCTGCTCGACACCGCGCCGGATCTCGCCGCCGCGGTCAACCTGATGCTCGCCGAGATCGGCCGCGAACCGCTGCCGCTTGCGCGCGTGGCTGCCTTCGTGGGCAAGGGCGCCGAGGTGCTGGTGCACCGCGCGCTCGCCGATCACCTCGAGGGTCGCGCGCCGCCGGCGCTCTTCGAGCCGGCGCTGCGCGCCTTCCTGCGCCACTACGCCGACACCAACGGCCGCCATGCGGTGGTCTACCCGGGGGTTCGCGAGGGGCTTGCCGCGATGCGTGCCGCCGGTCTTGCGCTCGCCTGCGTGACCAACAAGCCGCAGACCTTCGCCGAGCCGCTGCTCGCGCGCATGGGACTGGCCGACGCCTTCGCCTTCGTCCAGGGGGGCGACGAGCTGCCGCTGCGCAAGCCCGACCCGCTGCCGCTGCTGCACGCGGCGGCGCGGCTGCGCGTGCCCCCGGCGCTGGCCGTGGCCATCGGCGATTCCCTGAACGACGCTCAGGCCGCGCGCGCCGCCGGCATGGCGGTGTTCGCGGTGCCCTACGGCTACAACGAGGGCGCCGACGTGCGCGGCCTCGATGTCGATGCTATAGTCGATTCGCTCGATCAGGCGGCCAGCCTGATCCGCCCTGCCTCGCCCGCCGAGGCGCGTTAGCCCATCCGAACCCCGTCCGCCTCCATCATGCCGCTGTCGCGCGATTCCTCCCTCGGCCAGGACTGGCGGTCCTGGCGCTGGTGGCGCTGGCACCGCTAGATCGCGCCGCAGGTCGCACGCCGCTCGCGCTTGCCGACCCGCCCGGGGTACCGTCCCCAATCCCTCCTCCCGTGTTTCCATCGGGCCGCCACGGCCCAGGGCCTGCCGGCCTCATACCCGTCGGCCAACGGAGCAGACGCATGACCGAAATCGAATTCAAGGCGATCGCCGCCCAGGGCTACAACCGCATTCCGCTGCTCGAGGAGTGCTTCGCCGACCTCGACACCCCGCTGTCGCTCTACCTGAAGCTCGCCCACAAGCCCTACAGCTTCCTGCTCGAGTCGGTGGTCGGTGGCGAGCGCTTCGGCCGCTACTCCTTCATCGGCCTGCCGGCCAGCACGCTGCTGCGATCCACGGCCGATGGCGCCGAGGTCGTGCGCCACGGCAAGGTCATCGAGCGGCATGTCGGCAACCCGCTCGATTTCGTCGATGCCTACCAGAAACGCTTCAAGGTGGCGGTGCGCCCCGGCCTGCCCCGCTTCTGCGGTGGGCTGGCCGGCTATTTCGCCTACGACGCCGTGCGCTACATCGAGCCGCGGCTCGCCGGCGTGAACAAGCCCGACCCGCTCGGCGTGCCCGACATCCTGCTGCTGCTCACCGAAGAGCTGGTCATCGTCGACAACCTGTCGGGCAAGATCTACCTGATGGTGTACGCCGACCCGGCCGAGCCCGAGGCCTACCAGAAGGCCAACCGGCGGCTCGGCGAGTTGCGCATCATGCTGCGGCGGCCGGTCGAGGTGCCCGAGTCGGGCGGCAGCTACGACACCCCGATCGTGCGCGACTTCCCGAAGGATCGCTACCTCGAGGCCGTGCTGCGCGCAAAGGACTACATCGCCGCCGGCGACATGATGCAGGTGCAGGTCGGGCAGGTGCTGCGCAAGCCCTTCCGCGATTCGCCGCTGACGCTGTACCGCGCGCTGCGTTCCATCAACCCGTCGCCGTACATGTACCTCTACAACTTCGGCGACTTCCATGTGGTGGGCGCTTCCCCCGAGATCCTGGTGCGCCAGGAACGTCATCCCGACGGCGACCGCATCACGATCCGCCCGCTGGCCGGCACCCGGCCGCGCGCGGGTACCGCCGAGCGCGACGAGGCGGTGGCCGCCGAGCTGCTCGCCGACCCGAAGGAGCGCGCCGAGCATGTGATGCTGATCGATCTCGCGCGCAACGACATCGGCCGGATCGCGCGTACCGGCAGCGTGCGGGTCACCGACCAGATGGCGATCGAGAAGTACTCGCATGTGATGCACATCGTTTCCAATGTCGAGGGGGTGCTGAAGCCCGGCATGGGCCCGATCGACGTGC
>JBIIHU010000317.1:0-4076 GCA_044235405.1 Burkholderiaceae bacterium | reverse complement strand
CGCGCCAGCGAGCCGCCGCCGGCGCCGATGGTCTCGATATCGACCTTGGGCAGGAAGTACTCGTACTGGTTGACCGAACTTCGGTGGGAGGTGCTTGCCTGCCCGCCGTGGATCACGCCCACGTCGAACGAGGTTCCCCCCATGTCGGTCGTGATGATGTTGGGCTCGCCCATCAGCGCGCCCAGGAACAGCGACCCGGTGACGCCGGCCACCGGTCCCGAATCGAGCGTGAGCAGCGGCGCCTCGGTGGCCTTCTGCACCGAGATCAGGCCGCCACCGCACTGCGTGATCTGCAGCGGCTGCCGGTAGCCGAGCGACTTCAGGCGTTCATCGAGACGGCGCAGGTAGGCCGAGGTGACCGGCCCGATGTTGGCGTTCAGCGCAACGGCCGTCGTGCGCTCGTACTCGCCCCATTTGGGCACGAGTTCGGAGGAGCAGGTGACGAAAGCGCCGGGGGCGCGTTCGCGGATCCGCGCGACCACCCGTTGCTCGTGCACCGGGTTCTTGAAGGCCCAGAGCAGGCACACCGCGAACGCCTCGACGCCGGCAGCCAGAAGCCGGTCGATCGCGGCATCGAGCTCGGCCTCGTTGAGTTCGACGACGACCCGGCCGGCGTAGTCGATGCGCTCGGAGATGCCCGCGATCAGGCGCTTGGGCACGATCGGCGGCGGCTTGGAACCCTCGGAGAAGTGGACGACCTTGCGGATGTCGCGGCCCGAGTAGCCGCGACTGCCGCGCATGATGTGGATCGCGTCCTCGTGACCACGGGTGGTGATGAGCCCGACCCGGGCGCCCTTGCGCTGGATCAGCGTGTTGGTGCCGATCGTGGTGCCGTGGCTGACCATCGCGATGTCGGCGCAGAAGCCGGCGAGATCACGACCGAGACGGCCTGCGGCGATCTCGAGGGCCGCGATGAAGCCCGCGCTGAAGTCCGGCGGGGTCGAGGCCGCCTTCGCGGTGACCACCGTGCCATCCGGCGCGACGACCACGCAGTCGGTGAAGGTGCCGCCGATATCGACGCCGACAAGGTATCCGGCCATCTGCCCCCCCGTCCGCGCCAGCCGCACGCGGAATCGTCGCTACACGATCGAGTCCGAACCTGCCTGTTGCCGGCCGAGTATGCCGAGCGGCCGCCGACGCTCACAAGCCCGCGTCCTGAGGCGGCGGGTGCTGCGGCTCTACCGCCGGGCAATCCCGACACGCGTCGGGCGGGCGGCGTTCCGGATTTGACACCGCACCTCGGAACCGGCACCCTGCGCGGCAGTCGATCGACTGCGGCGGGAGAGACCACCCGCGCATCGGCGGGCGGCGCCGAAGGTGTATCGCCCCGAAAACTCTCAGGCAAAAGGACTGCCGCAGTTTCGACTCTCTGGAGAGAAGGCGCGTGTGCCCACGGGCGCGCGGCGGCCTCGCCGAAGGAAACAGGCGCCCGCGGGCGCTGAATGTCTCAGGCAAACGGACAGAGGGGGTTCCACGGACCGACGGCCCGCAGGCCGTCCAACCACGGCCGCTGCGGCCCAGGAGCCTCCATGAGCAATCCCCCGAATCTGCGCTACACCGCCAGCCACGAGTGGCTTCGCGACGAGGGTGACGGCACCGTCACCATCGGCATCACGGCCCATGCCCAGGAAGCCCTGGGCGAACTCGTCTACGTCGAGCTTCCCGAACCCGGACGTCGTGTCGGCGCGGGCGAGGCTTGCGTGGTGGTCGAGTCGACGAAGGCCGCCTCCGACGTGTACGCCCCGGTCGACGGCGAAGTGATCGCCGTCAACACGGCGCTGGCCGACGCACCGCAGTCAGTGAACGAGGCGCCCTATGGCGAGGGCTGGCTGATGCGCCTTCGCGTGGCCGACCCCGCCCAGCTCGGGTCGCTGCTCGATGCCGACGCCTACGCCGCCGGCCCCGGCGCCGCCTGAGGGAGTCGCACCATGCGCAGCACCGACGCGATCGGCAGCGTGCACACGCTGTTCGCCGACGACGAATTCCACGCCCGGCACATCGGTCCCTCGGAGTCCGAACAGGCCGCGATGCTGGCCGCGCTCGGGCTGGCCTCCCGCCAGGACCTGATCGCCCAGACCGTGCCCCAGGCCATCCGCCTGCCGCACGACCCCGCGCTGCCGGAACCCGCAACCGAGTCGGCCGCGCTGGCCGAGCTCGCCGCGATCGCCGCGCGCAACGAGGTCTGGCGCTCGTACATCGGCGCCGGCTACCACGGCACCATCACCCCCGAGCCGATCCGCCGCAACGTGCTGGAGAACCCCGGCTGGTACACCGCCTACACGCCCTACCAGGCCGAGGTCGCGCAGGGTCGCCTCGAGTCGCTGCTCAACTTCCAGCAGATGGTGGTCGAGCTCACCGGGCTGCCGGTGGCCAACGCCTCGCTGCTTGACGAGGCCACGGCGGCGGCCGAAGCGATGGCCCTGTGCCGGCGCGCCTCGAAGCACGCGGCGCAGGCCTTCTTCATCGACGCGGGCACCCATCCGCAGGTGATCGCGGTGATGGTCACCCGCGCCCGCTGGCTGGGCTTCGAGACGGTGGTCGGCGATCCCGATCGCGAGCTCGATCCGGCGCGCTTTTTCGGCGCCCACCTGCAGACCCCCGATACCGAAGGCCGCGTGCGCGACCACTCGGCGCTGATCGCCCGCGTGCGCGCCGCGGGCGGCCGGGTCAGCGTGGGCACCGATCCGCTCGCGCTGATGCTGGTGAAATCGCCCGGCGCGATGGGCGCCGACGTCGCGATCGGCTCGGCGCAGCGCTTCGGCGTGCCGCTGGGCTACGGCGGCCCGCACGCCGCCTTCATGGCGGTGCGCGAGGAGCTCGTGCGCATGATGCCGGGCCGGCTGATCGGCGTGTCGCGCGATGCGGCCGGTCGGCCGGCGCTGCGCATGGCGCTGCAGACCCGCGAGCAGCACATCCGCCGCGACAAGGCCACCAGCAACATCTGCACCGCGCAGGCGCTGCTCGCCAACATGGCGGCCTTCTATGCGATCTGGCACGGCCCGCAGGGCCTGCTGCGCATCGCGCTGCGGGTCAACGCGCTGGCGCGCCTGCTGGCCGCGCTCGTCGCGCCCGCGCTGCGGCCGATGCACGACGCGTTCTTCGACACCCTGCTCGTCGACGCCGGCGCGGATGCCGAGGCGGTGCGCGCGCGCGCGGCCGAACGCCGCATCAACCTGCGCGCGTTCGGCGCGACGCGCTTGGGGATCGCGCTCGACGAGACCACGACGACGGCCGATGTGGCCGACCTGGCCTGGGTGCTGAGCGGCCGTGCGGTCGAGCGCGAAGCGCTCGATGCGGCGCTCGCGCAACTGGGCGCCGAACCCGACTCGATCGCGCCCGCGCTGCGCCGCGAGGGCCCTGCCCTCACGCACCCGGTCTTCAGCCGTCACCACAGCGAGACCGAGTTCATGCGCTACCTGAAGCGCCTGGAGAACCGCGACATCTCGCTGGTGCACTCGATGATCCCGCTGGGCTCGTGCACGATGAAGCTCAACGCCGCCGCCGAGATGGCGCCGGTGAGCTGGCCCCAGCTGGCGGCGCTGCACCCCTTCGCGCCGGCGGAGCAGGCCCGCGGTTACGCCGAGATGCTCGGGCAGCTCGGCCGCTGGCTCGCCTCGATCACCGGCATGGCGGCGGTGTCGTTCCAGCCCAACTCGGGCGCCCAGGGCGAATACGCCGGCCTGCTCGCGATCCGGGGCTGGCACGCCGCGCGCGGCCAGGGCCATCGCGATGTCTGCCTGATCCCGGCCTCGGCCCACGGCACCAACCCCGCCTCGGCCCAGATGATGGGCATGCGAATCGTTGTCGTCGCCTGCGACGCGAGCGGCAATATCGATCTCGCCGATCTCGCGGCCAAGGTCGATGCGCACCGCGACGCGCTCGCCGCGCTGATGGTCACCTACCCGTCGACGCATGGCGTATTCGAGGCCGGCATCCGCGAGGCCTGCGAACGCGTGCACGCGGCGGGCGGCCAGGTCTACATGGACGGCGCGAACCTCAACGCGCAGGCCGGCCTCACCTCGCCCGGGCTCATCGGCGCCGACGTCTGCCACATGAACCTGCACAAGACCTTCTGC
>JBIIHU010000086.1:0-13037 GCA_044235405.1 Burkholderiaceae bacterium | reverse complement strand
CGCCGCGGCGCGCTGCGCCGCCTGGCCGCGGCCGGCACCGCAAGCGCCCTGCCCGCCCTGGCGGCCGCGCAGACCTGGCCCACCCGGCCGATCCGGCTGATCGTCGGCTTCGCCCCCGGCGGCGGCACCGACATCGTCGCGCGCACGATGGGCGCGCGCCTGTCCGAGCTGCTCGGCGCGCAGGTGGTTGTCGAGAATCGCGCCGGGGCCTCCGGCATGATCGGCGCCGATGCGGTCGCCAAGGCCGCGCCCGATGGCTACACGCTGCTGATGGGCCATGCGAACTCCAACGTGATCGCGCCCAACGTGGTCGCCAAGGCTCCCTACGACCCGGCGACCGACTTCACGCCGATCCATTACATCGGCTACGTGCCCAACGTGCTCGCGGTGCACCCGGGCCTGGCGGCTCGCAGCGTCGACGAACTCGTGGCGCTCGCGCGCAGCAAGCCCGGCGTGCTGACCTACGCCTCCTCGGGCGTGGGCAGCTCGCAGCACCTGGCCGGCGCGCTGTTCGCGAAGCTCACCGGCGTGCAGGTCGCCCACGTGCCCTACAAGGGCAGCGGGCAGGCGATCGGCGATCTGCTCGCCGGCCAGGTCAGCATGAACTTCGACACCATGCCCCCGGTGCTGCCGCACATCCAGTCGGGCAAGCTGCGCGCGCTCGCGGTCTCCACGCCCGCGCGGGTGGCTCAGCTCCCTGAGGTGCCGACCTTCGTCGAAGTCGGCATCAAGGGATTCGATGTCACCAACTGGTACTCGGTGATGGGTCCGAAGGGCATGCCGCGCGAACTCGTCGCGCGCATCGCCGAGGCCGTGCGCCGCTCGCTCGACGATCCCGGCGTGCGCGGCAAACTCGAGCCCCAGGGGCTGATCTACACCGGCCCGCGCAATCCGGAGGAGTTCGCGGCCTTCATCCGAGCCGAACTCGCGAAGTACGCCACGCTGGTGAAGGAGCTCGGCGTGCGCGCCGAGTGAGCCCCGGTGCGAGCCTCCCTGCTGTCTCGCCCCGGAGCCCGGCGATGAGCGACGAGATCCTGATCGAGCGCGACCGGGCGATCGCCACGGTGGTGCTCAACCGTCCGGCCAAGCTGAACGCGCTGACCCGCGCGATGTGGCGCGACCTCGGCACCGCGATCGACTCGCTGTCGGCCGACGACACCGTGCGCTGCATCGTCGTGCGCGGCGCGGGCGAGCGCAGCTTCTCCCCGGGCAACGACATCGGCGAGTTCGCGACCGAACGCGCCAACCGCGAGCAGGCGATCGCGTACGGCCACGACATGCACGCAACCGCCGCGGCGCTCGATCGCTGCCGCCATCCGCTGGTCGCGCAGATCCATGGCATCTGCGTGGGCGGCGGCCTCGAGATCGCGGCCCTCTGCGATCTGCGCATCTGCGGCGAAAGCAGCCGCTTCGGCGCGCCGATCCGCAACCTCGGGCTGGTGATGGCGCATGCCGAGATGGCGCCGCTGCTGCGGCTGGTCGGCGAGGCGGTGACCCTCGAGATCCTCCTCGAAGGGCGCATCCTCGACGCGCACGAGGCCCGGGACAAGGGCCTGGTCACACGCGTCGTGCCCGACGAGCGGGTCGCCACCGAGGCACTCGAGAGCGCCCGGCGCATCGCCGACGGCGCCCCGCTGGTGGCACGCTGGCACAAGCGCTTCGCGCGCCGTCTGCGCGATCCCTCCCCGCTCAGCCAGGCCGAGCATCTCGAAGCCTTCGACTGCTTCGACACCGAGGACTTCCGACGCGGCACCAGCGCCTTCCTCGAGCGACGCCCACCGGACTTTCGCGGCAACTGAGCGCCCGCGCGCGGCAACGCGCCGCGCGCGCCGACTACAATCCGGCCTTCTCCCGGAGAAGTCATCGCGATGCCCGCCCCCACGCTGTCCCGCCGAACCGAGCAGATCGCCCCCTTCCACACGATGGAACTGATGAAGCGGGCGGCCGCGCTGCAGCAGGCAGGCCGCCCGGTCATCCACATGAGCATCGGTGAGCCCGACTTCAAGGCGCCGGAGCCGGTGGTCGCGGCGCTCGAACGGGCGGTTCGGGCCGGCCACACCGAATACACGTCCGCCAACGGCATCGAGCCGCTGCGCCGCGCGATCGCGGCCGACTACGGGCGGCGCCACGGCCTCGACATCGATCCGGCGCGCATCGTCGTCACTGCCGGTGCGAGCGCGGCCCTTTCGCTGGCGTGCTGCGCGCTGGTCGACCCGGGTGCCGAGGTCCTGCTCACCGACCCCGGCTATCCCTGCAACCGGCACTTCGTGGCCGCTTTCGACGGCGTGCCGGTGGGCGTGCCGGTGGACGCCGAAAGCCGCTTCCAGATGACCCTCGAGCGGTTGCGCGCCCACTGGGGCGAGCGCACGCGCGGCACCCTGCTCGCGTCGCCGGCCAATCCGACCGGCACCTCGATCCCCTTTGCCGAGCTCGCGGCGATCGTCGATTTCGTCCGCGCGCGAGGCGGCTTCTCGCTGATCGACGAGATCTACCTCGGCCTGAGCTACGAAGGCCCGATGCGCTCGGCACTCGAACTCGGCGACGATATCATCGTCACCAACAGCTTCTCGAAGTACTTCCACATGACCGGCTGGCGACTCGGCTGGCTGGTGGTGCCACCGTCGCTGGTGGCTGCCTTCGAGAAGCTATCGCAGAACCTGTACATCTGCGCCTCGACGCTGGCGCAGCATGCGGCGCTCGCCTGCTTCGAGCCGGAGTCGCTCGCCATCTTCGAGGCGCGGCGCGAGGCCTTCCGGCGTCGGCGCGACTTCCTCGTGCCGGCCCTGCAGGCGGCGGGCCTGAGCGTGCCGGTGGTGCCCGACGGCGCCTTCTACGTGTACGCCGACTGCAGTCGCTTCAGCGACGACAGCAGCGCCTTCGCCGATCGACTGCTCGAGGAGGCCTGGGTGTCAGTGGTCCCCGGGATGGATTTCGGCAGCCACGCGCCGCGCAGCCACCTGCGCCTGGCCTACACCACCGGGATGGAATCCCTGCAGGAGGCAAGCTCGAGGATCCGACGGTGGCTGGGCACCTGAAAAGCCGGCCGCCCGACGCCGAACCTGGCGGGCTGCCGTCGAACCCGACGGGCGCGCACCGGCCGCGCGAGCGCTAGTCGGGCGAGCGGATCAGCGCCGCGGCGATGTCGGCGGCCTCGCTGCTGGAGGTTAGGGCGGCGGCAGCCTGCCATCCGGGCGCTGGCGCATCCGCGAGCGCCCGCCCGAGGCGCGGGGCATCGGCGGGCACCGGCAGGGCTCGCGGCGCAGGGACCGGACGACCGGCGGCCGCGGCGGCCATGCGCTCGCGCTCGAAGATCACCTTAGCACCGTAGCCGCCATCGTGCGGCAGCAGGGCAGCCCCCACGTAGGCCTTCAGAGCGCCCTCGACGCTGCCGGCGCGGCGCAGGTACTCCGAAAGAATCTGCGCGCCCACGCGGATGTTGGCAAGCGGGTCGAAGGCCGCCGCGACACCGCCGAAAGGCGAGAACTTGTCGGCATGCACCTGCGTGAGCACCTGCATCAGGCCTTGCGCACCGCGGTGGCTCTGGGCCTGCGGATCGAAGCTCGACTCGACGGAGATCACGGCGAGGATCAGCATCGGGTCGAGCTTGAGTTCGCGCGCGGCGCGGTAGGCATGCTCGACGAACCACTGCGTCTGCCAGGCCGCTACGCGGTAGGTGCGGGCGATGAACTCGGCGAGGTTCTGCTGCTCGCGGCTGAGGGTGGGGCCGACCGATGCCGGGGCGCTCGGCGCCTCGCCGAAGCGCAGGTTGAAGGGCAGGCCGCCGAGCGTGTAGCCCTGACCGGCATCGGCGGCATGTCCCTCGGGGGCGAAGGCGCCCACACGCCCGTCGGGCAGGATCATGCTCGCGAAGCCGGCGGCAGCCACGCAAAGCCCGGCAACCAGCGGCGCGCTGCCGCGGACGATGCGCGCCGCGCCGATCAGTCTGACAAAGACTCCGAAGAGCCTCGAAACCCTGTGCTGTCGATCCATGCAGCCTCCTGACAGCCGGAGACGGAGACGCCTCCCGATGACGGGAAGACGACCGACCCCGGTTGCTGACGCGGGCCGTTCGCAGGGCGACGACCCGACCGGCCCTCCTTGGAGGACCGGCAGGCACCGCGCCGGGAATCGGCCGACGCGGCACGCAGGTTGGCGAGCGTAGCTCGCAGGTTCCGGCACCGATGGCTCTGGGGATGAGCCGGTCCGGAGACGATGGGCGGATTGTAGGGAGGCTTGCCGACCGCGGTCAATCATCCATTCGACCCAAAACTGCACGATAGTGCATGTTTGAGCGCCATTCGTCGGGTGCCGTCAACGCATCTGCAGGAATCCTGCGCGGGCTCAAGCCTGCGCATGGACCCAGCGAAGCAGCCGATCCTGCACCACGGCGGAGGCCGCCGCGGCGGGGCCATTCACCAGGAGCACCGCGACGACCCTGCGCCCCGAAACCGTGTCGACATAGCCAGCGATGCTGCGCACCTCGTCGAGGCTGCCGGTCTTGATCCAGGCACGCCCGGCCACCGCCTCGCCGACCAGCCGGTGGCGCATGGTCCCATCCTGCCCCACCCGTGGCAGCGACTCGCGCAACAGGCCACCCCAGTCGCGCGCCGCCACATGGCGCAACAGCGCGGCCAGGCTCGCCGGTGCGATCCGCTCGGCGCGCGACAGGCCGGCACCGTTGTCGATGACCAGCTCGGGAAAGCGCAGGCCCTCGCCCGCCAGCCACCCCACGACCGCCTCGCGCGCCACCGCCAGCCCGGGGCGGCGCGGCTCGCCGGCGGGACGCAAGGCGCGCTCGGCGCCGATCTGCAGCAGCAGATTGCGGCTCATCACGTTGTTGCTGAACTTGTTGATATCGCGGACCACGTCGGCCAGCGTGCGCGGCGAAACCCACTCGAGCCAGGGCGGGCCGACCGCCACGCCGCGCTGCACGCGGGTGCGACCGGCGAACACCCCGCCGCTGGCCTCCCAGGCGGCCTTGAAGAGCGCGTGGATGAAGTCGCGGTGGCCGAGCATCGCGGCAAACAGCCCCTGCTCGCCGCACCCGGCGGAAAAGCTGCCGCTGACCCGCAGGCTCGCCACCTCGCCCGCCGCCGAGCCCGGACCTTCGCGGATGCTGAGCCCCCCGGCGGCGTGGCGGCACCCACCGGCCACCACGCGCACCGCGTTGTCGATGCGCACGTCGGCCAGCGGCGGGTCGAGCGCGATGCGGACCTCGCCGCCCACCGGCCGCAGGACCAGTCGCGAGGCCTTGAAGTTCATCAGCAGCGGATGCGGGCCGACGTTGTAGGGCTGCGAGGCGTCGCCATCGAAGGGCTCGTCGGCGCTCGCGCCCGCGTCGAACAGGCTGTCGTCGATCACGAGATCGCCGCGTAGTTCGCGCAGACCCTGCGCCCGCATGCGCTGGACGAAGGCGCTGAGATCCTCGATGACCAGCTTCGGGTCGCCACCGCCTCGCAGAATCAGATCGCCGACCAGGACATCGCCCGAGCGCACGCCGCGCAGCCAGGCGCCGGTGCGCCACCGGTAGTCCGGACCGAGCATCGCGAGCGCCGCGCTGCTCGTGAGCAGCTTCATCGCCGAGGCCGGATTGAAGGCCTGCCCGGACTGCCAGGCGAGCAGCGGCGGCCCGCCGGCCAGCGGCTCGACCAGCACACCCACCTGCGCGGCCGGCACCCCCGCCTCGCGCAGCCAGATATCCAGCGGGGGCGGTGGCCCGCCGTGCGCGCCGGCGGCGCGCGCCGCGGCCCCGGGCAGCAACAGGCCAAGCGCCGCGCCCAGCACCTGCCGCCGCTCGAGGTCGGGCCCGCACCGAGGGCTTGAACGCCGCGCCATCCCGGGCAACCCACCTGGCGCGGATTGCCACCCGCCGTCGCCGACACGCGTGCCCGGAGCACTCATCCGCAGCTCATCGACCCGTTCATCCCAGGGATTGTAGGCCGCCATCACGACCCGGACGGCGGTCGCCAAGTCGCTATGCTTGCGCCTACGCGCCGCCGGCGCGCTGCCGCGGCGCGCCGGCGATGCGCGCCCCCAGCGGAGTGCTTGCATGAAACTTCAGGATCGCGTCGCCCTCGTCACCGGCGCCGCCAACGGCATCGGCGCGGCCTGCGCGCGACGCTTCGTCGCCGAAGGCGCCCGGGTCGTCGTCATCGATCGCGACGAGGCCGCCGGCAATGCGCTGGCCGCCGAACTCGGCGACGGCGCCCTCTTCCTCGCCGGCGATGTCACCGCGCGCGGCTTCGCGGCGCAGTGCGTGGAGCGGGCGCGCGAACGCTTCGGGCGCATCGACGTGCTGCTGAACAACGCCGGCATCACCCATGCGTGCGGCTTCCTCGAACTCGACGAGGCGGACTTCGATCGGGTGCTCGCGGTCAACCTTCGCTCCTATTTCCTGTTCGGCCAGGCCGCGGCCCGTGCGATGGTCGCGCAGGGCGGCGGGGGCGCGATCATCCACATGTCGAGCGTCAACGCGATCCTCGCGCTGCCCGACCAGGTGCCCTACGTGGTGTCCAAGGGCGCGGTCAACCAGCTGACCCGCGTGATGGCGATGGGGCTGGCCGAGCACGGCATCCGGGTCAATGCGATCGGTCCGGGCACGATCGCCACCGAACTCGCCCGCAAGGCCGTGATGGGCTCGCCGCAGGCGCGCCTGAAGCTGCTGTCGCGCACGCCGATGGGCCGCCTTGGCGAGCCCGACGAGGTGGCGCGGGTCGCGGTCTTCCTGGCGAGCGAGGACGCCTCTTACATGACCGGCCAGACCATCTACCCCGATGGGGGGCGGCTCGCGCTCAACTACACCGTGCCGGTGCCCGAGGCCGACTGAGCCGACTGGCGCGCGGCGCGGCTCGATGAGGATGGGAACGACGCCGCGCGTGCATTGCGGATTTTCAATGCGCGCGGCGGCGGCCGCCCCGAGACTGCTGCCATGCCGACCAACGTTCTCGCCGGCCCCGCCCCGGCACCCGTGGCCCTCGAGATCGACCATGCGCTGATCGAGCGCTTCGGCGGGCGCGGGCCACGCTACACCTCCTATCCCACCGCCGACCGCTTCGGCGCCGACTTCACGCCGGCCCACTACCTGCAGGCGCTGCTGGAACGCGCCGCGCGCAGCGCCCCGCTGGGGCTCTACATCCACGTGCCCTTCTGCCGCACGATCTGCTACTACTGCGGCTGCAACAAGATCGGCACGAAGCGCACGGAGCACGGCGAGCCCTACGTCGATGCCCTGATCGCCGAGATGCGCCTGGTCACCGCGCTGACCGGTCGCGGCCAGACGCTGAGCCACCTGCACTTCGGCGGCGGCACGCCCACCTTCCTCGCCGACGAGACCTTCACCCGCCTGTTCGACGCGATCACCACGCAGTTCGTGCTCGACCACGCCGGCGAGTATTCGATCGAGATCGATCCGCGAACCGTGAACCCGCAACGGCTCGACTTGCTGCGTGCCCTAGGCCTGAACCGCGTGAGCCTCGGCATCCAGGACTTCGACCCGGCGGTGCAGGCCGCGGTCAACCGCATCCAGCCCTACGAGGCGACCGCGGGCCTGATGCGGGCCGCCCGCGCGGCGGGTTTCCGTTCGATCAATGCCGACCTGATCTACGGCCTGCCCCGCCAGAGCCTGGCGGGCTTCGAGCACACGCTCGCCCGGATCATCGAAGCTGGTCCCGACCGGATCGCGCTCTACCAGTACGCCCACCTGCCCGCGCTGTTCAAGCCGCAGCGACGCATCCACGAGCATGAACTGCCGTCGGCGGCGCTGCGCGCGGAACTGTTCGAACTGGCCGCCCGACGCCTCGGCGAAGCCGGCTACGTGCACCTCGGCCTCGATCACTTCGCGCGCACCGACGACGAACTCGCGCTGGCGCAGCGCGAGGGCCGGCTGCATCGCAACTTCCAGGGTTACTGCTCCCACGACAGCGGCGACCTGATCGCGCTGGGGGTGTCGTCGATCTCCGCGATCGGCCCGGTGTACGCGCAGAACGAGAAGACCCTCGACGCCTACTACGCGCGGGTCCATTCGGGCGACCTGCCGGTCACCCGCGGCATCGTGCTCGGCGACGACGATGTCGTTCGCCGCGATGTCATCCAGGCGCTGATGTGCGACTTCGAGGTCCGGTGGGCCGGCATCGAGGCCACCCATGGCATCGACCCCCGCCGCTACTTCGCCGCCGCGCTGGCCGAGCTCGTCCCGATGGAGCAGGCCGGCGCGATCCGCATCGACGACCACGGCATCGCCGTGCTCCCGCGCGGCCGGCTGCTGGTGCGGGCGGTGGCGATGGCCTTCGACCGCTACCTGAAACATCACGCCCCCTCGGGCGCTACCTACTCGCGCCTCGCCTGAGGCTCGCCAGCCGCGCGAGCCTGGCCAGCCGCTCGAGACAGGCGGCCCGCGCCGAGTCCCGGCAGGCCGCGCCGAGGCTCGCGGCCTGCGCGAGCCCGCGCCTCAGCGGTAGACCAGCACCGGGATCTTGCAGTGCGTGAGCACTTTCTGGGTCTCGCTGCCGAGAAGCAGGCCCGCCATGCCGCGGCGACCGTGCGACGCCATGAAGATCAGGTCGCAACCTTCCTCGCGCGCAACCCGGATGATCGCCTCCCAGGGGCTGGGGTCGAGGCGCACCAGCGTCTTGCAGGCCACCGACGCGGCGCCCGCCTGGGCGGCGATCGCGGCGACCACCCGACCGCCGACCTCGAGCGCGCTCTTCTCGTACTCGTCCTGCGAGTAGTAGCCCGCCACCGGCACCTCGGCCACGATCGGCGGCTGATAGATCGGCTGGATGTTCAGCACGAAGACCGAGGCGCCGCTTTCCCGGGCCAGGCCGATCGCCGCGGTGGCGGCGCCATGGGAGAGGTCCGAGCCGTCGGTCGGGATGAGAATCTTCTTGAACATGAGGGACTCCTGGTCCGGGCGATGATCGGCCGCCGGGTGCCCGGGCGCCCGACGACCGGAGCATCATCCGGTGCGGGCCGGATCGGGGCATTGACTTTCGTCTATCGCGCCCGGGCGCGCGAACCGATTTCGCCTATGGCATCCGGGCGCGCGTGCCGATTCACCACGCGAGTTCCAGCATCTCGAGCACGTGGGCAGGCCCGGCCACCGGACGCGGGTTCGTCGCGATCGGACCGCTGCCATCGTAGCGCGCCGCGATCGCCGGCAGCGCCTCGCGGGCGATGCCGAGTTCGCGCAGCCGCGCGGGCAGGCCCAGCGCGCGCACGAAGGCGCGCATCGCGGCGCCGGCGCTCCCGCCGCCGCGCAGCACCCCGGTCACGAAAGCCTGGCGGCCGTGGTCGACGGGCTCGTTCCAGGCGAGCACCGCCGGCAGCATCACGCAGGAGGTGATCCCGTGCGGCACGCCCCAGGCCGCACCGAGGATGTAGCCGATGCCGTGGCTCGCGCCCACCGGCACGCCGCTTCCCTGCGGCAGGATCGACAGCCACATCGCGCTCTGGCAGCGGGCGCGCGCGGCGAGATCGGCAGGATCGGCACGCACCGCGGGCAGCGCCTGCGCCAGCTCGCTCATCGCGTGGCGCGCGAGCGCGTCGGCCAGCGGCTGCGGCCGCGCGGCGCACCAGCGCTCGACCGCGTGATCCATCGCGCGCATGCCGGTGGACAGCAGCAGTTCCAGCGGCGTGTCGCGGGTCGCCTCGGGGTCGAGCACCACCGCGACCGGGACCGCGAGCGGATGGCGATACGACTGCTTCAGGCCGCGCTGCACGTCGGTGACCCCGGCCGAGTGGCTGAACTCGGCGGCCGACAACGTGGTCGGGATCGCGACCATGCGCAGCGACTGCGGGTCGCGCGCCCAGCCGCTGGGCTCGGCCCCCCCGGCGTGGCGGCCCATCACGATCGCGGCCAGCCCCTCGGGTGTCTCGATGCCGTACCACACGCACTGCAGCATCACCTTCGTGGCGTCGATCACCGAACCGCCGCCCACGGCGACGACCAGGTCGGCCCGCGCCTCGCGCAGGGCCCGCGCCCCGGCGATCACCGCCTCGCGCGGACTGTGCGCGGCGATCGCATCGAACTTGCCGGCGAAGCGCTCGCCCAGCGCCCGGCACAGCCGCGCGACGAAGTCGCCTTCGGTCAGCGAGCGCGTGGTGGTCACGAAGACCCGCCGCGCGCCGGCGCGCTCGACCTCCTCGCGCAGGGCCTGCACCGCGGGTACGGCATGGTGCACGCGCTGCTGCGCGAGCCAGTGATGGGTTGCTGCGAGCATCGCGGTGTTCTCCTTCGGGCTATCCTTGCGGCCCCGAACCATCCTACTACCCGGATATTCCGATGGCCGATTTCCTGCTCTACGAACAGACCGGCGCGGTCGTGACCCTCACGATGAACGACCCCGCCGCGCGCAACGCCCTGTCGACGCCCGCGCAGTGGGCCGCGCTGGTCGACGCCGCCGAACGCATCCAGGCCGACACCACGGTGCGCTGCGTGATCCTCACCGGGGCGGGCAGCGCCTTCTGCGCCGGCGGCAACGTCAAGGACATGCAGGCGAAGGCCGGCATCGCCGCGGGCGACGCCTACCGGATCGGCGAGGGCTATCGCGCCGGCATCCAGCGCATTCCGCTGGCCTTCCAGCGCCTCGACGTGCCCACGATCGCCGCGGTCAACGGCCCGGCGATCGGCGCCGGCTGCGACCTCGCCTGCATGTGCGACATCCGGATCGCCTCCGAAACCGCGCGCTTCGCCGAGAGCTTCGTCAAGCTCGGCATCATCCCCGGCGACGGCGGTGCCTGGCTGCTGCCACGCGTGGTCGGCATGTCGAAGGCTGCCGAACTCACCTTCACCGGCGACACGATCGACGCGGCCGCCGCGCTCGAGTGCCGCCTGGTGTCGCGGGTGGTGCCTGCCGACCAGCTGATGACCGCAGCCCGGGAGCTCGCCGAGCGCATCGCCGCCAACCCGGGCCCGGCACTGCGCATGGCCAAGCGGCTGCTGCGCGAAGGCCAGCACACCCGCCTCGACTCGCTGCTCGAGCTGTCGGCCGCGCTGCAGGGTGCGGCGCACCACACCGCGGAGCACACCGCCGCCCTCGAGTCCTTCCTGCAGTCGATGCGCCGCTGAGGACGACCGCCATGCCCGCCTCCTTCCGAGTCCAGGTCCTCAACCAGATCGCCTCCCTCGGCCTCAAGCGCCTGCCCGCCGAGCGCTACGAGGTCGGCAAGGACCTCGCCGAGCCCGATGCGATCCTGGTGCGCTCGGCCGACATGCACGCGATGACGCTGCCCGCCTCGATCCGCGCGATCGGGCGCGCGGGCGCGGGCACCAACAACATCCCGGTGACCGCGATGAGCGCGCGCGGGGTGCCGGTGTTCAACGCGCCGGGCGCCAACGCCAACGCCGTCAAGGAGCTGGTGCTCGCCGGCATGCTGATGGCGGCGCGCAACCTGCCCGCGGCGCTGCAGTTCGTCGCGGGCCTCGATCCCGCCGACCCGGCGATGGACGCGCGGGTCGAGGACGGCAAGAAGGCCTTCGCCGGCTTCGAGCTCGCGGGCCACACGCTGGGCGTGATCGGGCTGGGCAAGATCGGCTGCCTGGTGGCCGACGCCGCGATCCGGCTGGGCATGAACGTGATCGGCTACGACCCCGAGATCACGGTCGACGCCGCCTGGAGCCTGCCCTCGCAGGTGCGCAAGGCCGGCACGGTGGCCGAGCTGCTGCGGGCCTCGCACTTCGTGAGCCTGCATGTGCCGCTGGTTCCGGCCACCCGTCACCTGATCGGCGCGCAGGCGCTCGAGACCATGCGCTCGGGGGCGGTGCTGCTCAACTTCTCGCGCGAGGGCGTGGTCGACGACAACGCGCTGCTCGCCGCGCTCGCGGCCGAGCGGCTGCGCGCCTATGTCTGCGACTTCCCCGGCCCGGCCATCCACCGCAATCCCCGGGTCATCGCGCTGCCCCACCTCGGCGCGAGCACCCGCGAAGCCGAGGACAACTGCGCGGTGATGGTGGTCGATCAGCTGCGCGACTACCTCGAGCATGGCAACGTGCGCAACGCGGTCAACTTTCCCGACGCGGTGGCCGCGCGGGAATCGGCCTGGCGGGTGGCGATCGCCAACGCGAACGTGCCGAACATGCTCGGCCAGATCTCGACCGCGATGGCCCAGGGCGGCCTGAACATCCGCAACATGCTCAACCGCTCGCGCGGCGAGATGGCCTACACGCTGGTCGATGTCGACAGCGCGGTCGGCCCCGAGGTACTCGCCGCGCTCGCCGCGATCGAGGGCGTGCTGTCGGTGCGATACCTGCCATCGGCGTCCTGACCAGGCCCTCGGGATCATTGTCCGGGCGCGCGCCGGCGGCCCGGACTTGAAAACCGGAACGGGCGGCCTTATCATCAGCACTCGCAGCGCTTGAGTGCTAACAGCACTCCCCGACTACCGGGATGCGCCCGCGTTCGGCATGCGCCGTGCCGCGTGCCCAGAACATCCGAAAAATCCAGTTCGTTCAAAGCGTTAGGAGCTACGGTATGAAACTTCGTCCCCTCCACGACCGCGTGATCATCAAGCGCCTCGACAGCGAGCGCAAGACGGCGTCGGGCATCGTCATCCCCGACAACGCGGCCGAGAAACCCGACCAGGGCGAGATCCTCGCCGTGGGCAACGGCAAGGTCGGCGACGACGGCAAGGTCCGTCCCCTGGGCGTGAAGGTCGGCGACAAGGTCCTCTTCGGCAAGTACAGCGGCCAGACCGTCAAGGTCGATGGCGACGAGCTGCTGGTGATGCGCGAGGAAGACATCATGGCTGTCGTCGAGTGACCCGGGCTGCGTCCCTGACCGTCACCCCCTGAAGCAACACACGAATCGCAAGGAGTCTGCACCATGCCCGCCAAGCAAGTTCTCTTCCACGACGACGCCCGCCACAAGATGGTCGAGGGCGTGAACATCCTCGCCAACGCCGTCAAGGTCACCCTCGGTCCCAAGGGCCGCAACGTCGTCCTCGAGCGCAGCTTCGGCGCCCCCACCGTCACCAAGGACGGTGTCTCGGTCGCCAAGGAGATCGAGCTCAAGGACAAGTTCCAGAACATGGGCGCCCAGATG
>JBIIHU010000085.1:0-13090 GCA_044235405.1 Burkholderiaceae bacterium | reverse complement strand
CGCGGCGAGGGCAGGTGGTTCGGCTCGAAGGGGCCGTGCGCCAGGCGCCAGCGGCCCGCGCGCCGCGAGACCAGCCGCGACTCGACGTCGTCGCGGGCGGCGAGTTCCACGAGCCGATCGGTGGACACCGGCGGGCGCATGCCGGGTATCGCCTGACGGACCAGCAGCGGGCGGCGCTGCCAGTGGCGTCGCATGAACTGGTCTACACTGAGCGAAGCCAGCGGCGCGATAGGTTGCGTCATGGCCGGATTATAGGGAGGAGGGCCATGGCGGTCGGTGATGGCATGTGGGTCACGGTTCGCTATCGCCTGTTCGATTCCCAGGGCGAACCGCTCGAGGAAGGCGAACGGGAGCTCACCTACCTGCACGGGGGCTCGGGCGTCGTGCTGCCGAAGATCGAGTCGGCGCTCGAGGGCGGCGAACCGGGGTTTTCCACCTCGGTCTACCTGCAGCCCGAGGATGGTTTCGGCGACTACGACGCCGAGCTCGTCAGTCTTGCGCCGCGCAACGAATTTCCCGACGAGCTCGAGGTCGGCATGACCTTCGAGCGACTTCCAGGCGACGGTGGCGACGACGCCGAGGCCGGCATCTACACGGTGACCGACTTCACCGATGAGGCGGTGGTTCTCGACGGCAACCACCCGCTCGCGGGGATGGCCCTGCGCTTCGACCTCGAACTCGTCGCGGTGCGTCCGGCCACCGACGAGGAACTCGCGCGCGAGCGTGGGGAGGCCGGCCGGTTCGCCTCGGATGCCGCGGCCGACGACGACGACGATCCCGCCGCCGACCCGGACGCAGGGTCATCCAGGCGGGTGCTGCACTGAGGAGCGGCGTCGCCGCGCCCGCTTTCGGCCCGCGGGGCTGCGCGGCTGCGGCTCAGCCCGGTTGCGGTCCGCCCGGCTGCACGGCGCGCTCCTTCAGCCGGTAGAGCTGCTCGAGCGCATCGCGCGGGCTCATCGTGTCGGGCTCCAGGGCCGCGAGTTCGGCGAGCAGTGCAAGCGCATGGCGGGTGTCGTCGGTGGAATCCTCGGCAAGGGGCGTCGGCAGTTGCGTGGGGGCGTCGGACGTAGGCTCGGCGTCGGGCGACGCCAGGCTGCCCGGCGCCTCGGCGAAGAGGTCGAATTGCGCGTCGCTCGCCCGCGACTGGCGCTCGAGCGCCTCCAGCGCCTGGCCGGCCTGGCGCAGCACCGGGGCCGGCAGACCCGCCAGACGGGCCACCTGCAGGCCGTAGCTGCGGCTGGCCGGACCGTCGCGCACCTCGTGCAGGAAGGCGATCCCGCCGCGATGCTCGATCGCCGCGAGGTGGCGGTTGATCACGCCGGCGTGGCGCTGCGCGAGCTGCGTGATCTCGAAGTAGTGGGTCGCGAAGAGCGTGAACGCCCGGTTGTGGGCGATCAGCCGCGAAGCGATGGCCTGCGCGAGCGCGAGCCCATCGAAGGTGGAGGTGCCGCGGCCGATCTCATCCATCAGCACCAGCGAGCGGTCGGTGGCGGCGTTCAGGATGGCCGCGGCCTCGGTCATTTCGACCATGAAGGTGGAACGCCCGCCCGCGAGGTCGTCGGAGGCGCCGATGCGGGTGAAGATCCGGTCGATCGGCCCGAGCCGGCAGGTGTCCGCGGGCACCCAGCTGCCGCAGAAGGCGAGCAGCACGATCAGCGCGGTCTGGCGCATGTAGGTCGACTTGCCGCCCATGTTTGGGCCGGTGAGCACCACCATGCGGCGCCGCTCGTCGAGCACGCAGTCGTTGGGCACGAAGCGCTCGACGCCAGCCTCCACCACCGGATGCCGTCCGCCCCGGATCTCGATGCCCGGCAGCGTGCCGAAAATCGGGGCGACCCAGCCGAGATCGCCGGCGCGCCGGGCGAGGGTGGCGAGCACGTCGATCTCGGCCACCGCGCGACCGATCGCCTGCCATGCCGGCACCGATGCGGCGAGCTCGGTGAGGAGGTTCTCGTACAGCTCGCGCTCGCGCGCCAGCGCCCGTTCGCGTGCCGACAGGGCCTTGTCCTCGAAGGCCTTGAGCTCGGGCGTGATGTAGCGCTCGGCGTTCTTCAGCGTCTGGCGGCGCCGGTAGTCGTCGGGAACCCGCGCGGCCTGGCCGTTCGTGATCTCGATGAAGAAGCCGTGCACGCTGTTGAAGCCCACGCGCAGGTTGGCGATGCCGGTGCGTTCGCGCTCGCGGGCTTCCATCTCGGCGAGGAATCCGTCGCAGCCCTCGTCGATCGCGCGCAGTTCGTCGAGCAGCGGGTCGAAGCCGGCGCGAAACACGCCGCCGTCACGGGCGAGCGCGGCGGGTTCGTCGAGCAGCGCCGCGGCCAGCCGCGCCAGCGCCTCCGTTGGGGGCTGGAGCGCTGCGATCGCCGCGGCGAAGTCCTCGCCCGCCGGCGCGAGCATCGCGGCGAGTTCATCGACGGTACCGGCGCTGTCGCGCAGCGCCGCGAGTTCGCGCGGTCGGGCGTTGCCCAGCGCGATGCGCGCGGCGACGCGTTCGAAGTCGACGCAGCGACCGAGCACGGGTTCGAGGCTTCGCGCGAGCCCGTCGATCAGGCGACCGATGCAGCGGTGGCGCGCGCCGGCGCGCGCGGGGTCGCGCAGCGGTGCCTGCAGCCACGCGCGTAGCCGGCGCGCGCCGGCACTGGTCGCGCACTGGTCGAGCACCGACAGCAGCGTGGGAGCCGACTCGCCGCGCAGGGTCTCGACGATCTCGAGGTTGCGGCGCGCCACCGGGTCGAGCACCAGCAGTTCGTCGCCGTGGTGAACCCGCAGACCCTGCAGATGCGAGGGCGGGCGGCCCTGCGTGCGCGCCGCGTAGGCCACCAGCGCGCCCGCGGCGCCCACCGCGGCAGGGGCTTCGTCGGCGCCGAAGCCCGCGAGATCGGCCACCTGCAGCAGTTCGGCGAGCTGGCGCCGGGCGCGGCTGTCGTCGAACTGCCAGTCAGGGGCCCGCGCCAGCGCGATGTCGCGCAGCGACTCGGCCGCGCCGGCCGCGTCGAGCGCGGTTGCGGGATCCCAGGATTCCGGTGTCACGAGCTCGGCTGGCCGCAGCCGCGCGAGCTCGGCGGCGAATCCGGCCGCATCGAGCTGTGCGAGCCAGCACTCGCCGCTGGCCAGCGACATCCAGGCCACGCCGACGCCCTGGCGCCCGACCGCGTGCGCGGCCATCAGCAGCCGCTCCTCGCGCTCGGGCAGCAGCGCCGCGTCGGTGAGCGTGCCCGGCGTGACGATGCGCACCACGCGGCGCTCCACCGGTCCCTTGCTCGCGGCGGGGTCGCCGATCTGCTCGCAGATCGCCACCGATTCGCCGGCGCGGATCAGCCGCGCAAGGTACTGCTCGGCCGAATGGAAGGGTACGCCGGCCATCGGAATCGGCTCGCCGGCCGACGCGCCGCGGCGCGTGAGTGTGATGCCCAGCAGCTTCGCCGCGCGCCGCGCGTCATCGTGGAAGAGTTCGTAGAAGTCGCCCATCCGGTAGAACAGCAGGCAGCCAGGATGTTCGGCCTTGATGCGCAGGTACTGCTGCATCATCGGCGTGTGCGCGCCGAGATCGGCAGCCGGCGGGGGGACGGGCGCGGACATCGGCGTGGGCAGGTCGGCTTGCGCGGCGCGCGGCTCAGCTCGGCCAGTTCATGCGTACCGCGTCGCGGCCGTCCCAGCCGCGAGCCGCCTCGCGGATGCCGGCGAAGATGCGCTCGCGCGCCGGTGTGAGGTCGGCCATCTCGATCACGGTGCCGGGGTGACCCTCGTTCCACAGGTAGACGAAGCGGCCGCGCGGGCTGTCGCCCTGCTGGCCGATCGTGTAGCCGCTGGCCAGCGCCTGCGCGAGGCGGGCGTCGTAGTCGGCCGGCCAGCTCGACCAGTGCTGCATGCCCTCGCGTCCGGCGGCGAGGAAGTCGCGGTACATGCTCGGCGTGTCGCAGCGCTGCTGGATCAGCTCGAGCTGGACGTCGCCGGAGTTGGCGAGCGCGATCGACAGATGGATGCCGTCGTGGCGTTGCCCGCGGTAGCTGAACTCGGTGACGGCGAGCCGGTCGGTGTAGAACCACGGGCCGATCCCGCACACGGTGCTCCAGTGGCGCATCGCCGCGTCGATGTCGCGCACGACGATGCCCACCTGGCGCAGGTCGCCGAAGAGTCTGCTCATGTCGGAGCTCCTGGAAAAGGTTGCGAGGGGAGGGGATTCGGGGCGTCGGCGACCCGGCGTTCAGCCGGCGATCTTTGCCAGGCGTGCGCGCACCGCGTCCAGGCCGCGCAGGTTGGCCTCGCGGATCGCCTCCATCGGGGGCGGCTCGCCGCTGACATCACCGAGCACCGCGAGCGGCACGTGGACCTCGTCATAGCCGTCGAGCCGGGTCATCGCCTCGAGCCAGGCGCGCACGCGCGGCCAGGGGGCGAAGTCGAGAAGCCGCGTGTAGCGCGGCTGCAATTGGCCGATGTCGACACAGGCCGCGATGTCGGCCAGCGTGGGCGCCTCGCCGGCGAGGAAGGGCGAGCGCGCCAGCCAGCCGTTCTCGAGCGCGTCGAGGGCGCGCGTGAAGGTGGCGAGCGCCGCCTCCTGCGCGGCCTCGGGGATGGCGAGGTCCTTGCGGATGCGCGGTGCGACAAGCGCCACCGACGCTTCGCGGATGTTGCGATGGTGGTAGTGCAGGTACCAGTCGACGCGCGACCGCCGGGCCGCTTCGGCCGGGTAGAGATCGTGCCAGCCGTGGCGGTTGCAAAGGTAGGTCATGATCGCGTGAGCCTCGGCGATCACGAGACCGGTATCGGGTTCCTCGTAGACCGGGACGGTGCCTGCGGGATTCTTCGCGAGGAAATCCGGGTGGCGCGAGCCGCTGCGGCCTGCCGACCCAGGGATGGTCAGCACCGGCTCGAAGGGCAGGCCGCGATTGAGCAGCAGCCACGTGACGGCGCGTACAGGTTGCGAGAAGGGAACGCCGTAGACAATCGGCAGGGTGGGGCGGGCGGTTGCGGGGGTAGTGTCTGGCATCGGGCGGGCTGTCGTGATCGGTGCGGCGGTGGCGGGCGCCACGCCCGCCCCGACAGCGCGGCGGGCCACGGCGCGGGCGCAACCCGCGAACGCGCTATCGTACCGGCATCCCGGCCGCCGGCCGGCCCGCCCCCGGAGCCCGCATGAGCATCGACTTCTACACCTGGAACACCCCGAACGGCCGCAAGATCAGCGTGGCCCTCGAGGAAATGGGCCTTCCCTACACCGTGCACCCGATCGACATCGGCAAGGGCGAGCAGTTCGGCGAGGCCTTCCTGCGCATCAGCCCGAACAACCGCATTCCGGCGATCGTCGATCCCGACGGCCCGGGCGGCGCCCCGATCAGCGTCTTCGAATCCGGGGCGATCCTGCTCTACCTCGGCGAGAAGACCGGTCGCTTCCTTCCCGCCGACCTGCGCGCGCGCGTGCCGGTGCTCGAGTGGCTCATGTGGCAGATGGGCGGCTTCGGGCCGATGCCCGGCCAGGTTCACCATTTCCTGGGCGTCAAGGATCCGCAGGATCAGCGCTACGGGCTGGAGCGCTACAGCAACGAGACCCGGCGCCTGTACGGCGTGATGGACCGGCGCCTGGCCGAGCATGAGTACTTCGCCGGCGAACTCTCGGTGGCCGACTTCGCGATCCTCGGCTGGGCGTGGCGTCACGAGCGCCACCGCGTGAACCTGGCCGACTACCCGAACGTGAAGCGCTGGTACGAGATGATGATGGCTCGGCCCGCCGTGCAGCGCGGCTTCGAGGTGGCGCTCTCCTGAGCGTCCGGTCGGGCTGCCGGTCAGAGGTCGCGCTGCGCGGCCTCGAGGTTGCGCCTGAACGCGCCGATATCGCCGAGCGTCTGGGCATCGAGCAGCGCGAGCTTGACGAGGAGGAGCTGCGCGTTCTCGGGGCCGGCGGCGTCGATGGCCTGTGCGAGCTCGTCGTAGACGCTCTCGAGCTCGGTGATGCTCAGTCCGGGCGGGGTTGGCATGCGGTTCACGCGGTCGTGGGGATTTGGCAGGGGCGCGGCTGTCGATGCGTCGGGGTCTCGCCTCAACGCGGCAGCGCAACCTCGAAAGCCGCCCGCAGCCGCGGGCCATCGAGGGCGAGCCAGCGCGCGCAAAGGTGCTGGTCGGGGCGCAGCAGGCAGGCGGAGCCGGGTGTGGTGGTCCCCCACAGGCGCCGGCAGCGTCCGTCGGCATCCAGCAGCACGAGATCGGCGCCCGCCACGGGTCGCGATTCGCCCACCGCGATCAGCCGGATCGGCATACCGCTGGCTCGCCGCTCGTCGATCACCGTCAGCAGCTCGGGCGCGAGCGCCGGCCCGGGGGCGAACAGCAGCAGGTCGAAGCCACCACCGAGGTGGTCGAGCAGGAACTCGTCGGGCCCAAGGCGCACGTTGCGCGGGGGCGCGCCGTGGCCGGGGCCGTCGGCGAAGTGCCTGTCATCGTCGTCGGGGCTGTTGAGTATCGACCCGATGTACGCGTGCGGTCGCGAGGTGCGCCAGTGGAAAAGGGGCCGCACGAAATCCTGCGTGAGCGACAGCGACAGCACGGCGTCGCGCAGCAGCCGGAAGCCGCCCGCAGGCGGCGTCATGAAGCGCGTGCTGCGGCCAGCCTCGGCGATGATCTCGCGGGCCGCGCCCACCCGCTCGGCGCTGTAGCTGTCGAGCAGGCGCGGGCCGGCCAGGCCGCGCAGCACGAAGGCGAGCTGCCAGCCCAGCGCCTGCGCATCCTGGAAGGCGGTGTTGGCGCCGCGCACGCCGAAGATCGGCAGCAGGTGCGCGGCATCGCCGGCGAAGAGTACCCGCCCGTGGCGGTAGTCAGGCAGGGTCAGGGTGCGCGCCGAGTACACCGAACTCCAGTCGAGCTCCCAGGGGGTGCCGCCGAAGCCGATCATCGCGAGCTGCGCGTCGATGCGCGCGCGCAGCGCCGCGGGCGCCAGCGCCTGCTCGGGGCTCTCGCCTTCGGGCAACTGGTAGTCGATGCGCCAGATGCCCCGCGGTTCGCGATGCATCAGGATGGTGTTGCCGCGATTCCAGTCCGGGTCGAACCAGGCGCGCCGTTCGGTGTTCAGCGGCAGGTCGATCCGGATGTCGGCGATGACGAACAGGCCCTCGTAGGAGGTGCCCTCCATCGTCAGGCCGAGCTGCGAGCGGATGCCTGAGCGTCCGCCGTCGGCCGCGACCAGCCACTGCGTCTCGAGCCTGTAGGGGCCCTCGGGGGTGTCGACCTCGACCTCGACAAGATCAGGGTGCGACTCGACGCGCACGACCCGGTTGCCCCAGCGCAGCTCGACCAGGCCGCTGGCCGCGCAGGCCTCGAGCAGGTACTCCTCGAGGAACTGCTGCTGCAGGTTGGTCATCGGGAAGAAGCGCTCGTCGTCGTCGTGCGCTGCCTCCATCCGGAACACCGGCTGGTTGCGGTAGTACGAGGTGCCGTGCCGCCAGGGCAGGCCAGCCGCCGTCACCCGGTCGGCCACGCCCACTTGCTGCAGGATTTCCATCGTGCGCCGCGTGAACACGATGGCCCGGCTGCCTTCGGACACCTGCCGCTCGGCGTTGAGCACGGTGCTGCGCACGCCGTGGCGCGCGAGTTCGAGCGCGGTGACCAGCCCTGCCGGACCGGCGCCGGCGATCAGGACCGGATGCCGCGCCTGGGGGCCGTGCCGCGAGGCGAGCCACGGCTCGTGCACCCGGTAGGGGTAGTAGAGCGAGGGGCGAGGCTGCGCCAGTGGCTCATGCATCGCGGCCTCGGCTCAGCCGGCATCGGTGGTGCGTGCCTGCGCCAGGCGCAGGCGCGCACGGTCGATCCAGGTGGCCATCGCGTCGTGCAGATCGCCGAGGCTGAAGGAGCAGCTTTCCTCGCCGAACAGCGCGGCCGACTGCAGGCGCTGCTCGATGCCGTCGAGCACCGGGCCGAAGGCTGGCGGCAGCGCGGGCAACAGCTCGCGCGCGCGCGGCAGCGCGGCGATCAGCGGGCGCGGATCACCCTGGACGCGCGCGACGTCGAGGGCCTGCGCCAGACTGGCGAGCACGGCGTCCTGCATGGCGTGCGCCTCAGGCCGACTCGCGCAGCAGCGAGAGCATCTGCGCGAAGACCTTCGGGGTGCCCGCGACCACTTCCTCGCCGAAGAGATGGTTGGGTTCGCCGGCGAAGTCGCCGATCAGCCCGCCCGCCTCGGTGACCATCAGGCTGCCCGCGGCCACGTCCCACGGCGACAGCCCGAGTTCGAAGAAGCCGTCATAGCGACCGGCTGCCACGTAGGCGAGATCGAGCGCTGCAGCGCCGGGCCGGCGCAGGCCTGCCGCCTTCTGCATCACCGCCTTGAGCATGACCATGTAGCGATCGAGATCGGCGATCCGCCGGAACGGAAAGCCGGTGCCGATCAGCGACTCCTCGAGGCGCGCCCGCGAGGCCACCCGGATACGCCGGTCGTTGAGGAAGGCGCCGCGTCCGCGCGTGGCGGTGAACAGCTCGTCGCGGTTCGGGTCGTACACCAGGCCCTGGGTGATCACGCCCTTTTCCATCAGCGCGATCGAGATGCAGTACTGCGGCATCCCGTGGATGAAGTTGGTGGTGCCGTCCAGGGGGTCGATGATCCAGACGAACTCGGCTTCGCGCACGGTCTGGCTCGCGCCCTTGCCGGGGGTGTGGCCGGACTCCTCTGCTAAGATCGAATGCGACGGAAAGGCCGTGAGCAGGGTGTCGATGATCGCCTGCTCGGAGGCGTGATCCACCTCCGTGACGAAGTCGTTGCGCTGCTTGCGCGCCACCTTCACCTGATCCAGATCCAGGCTGGCCCGGTTGATGATCCGGCCGGCGCGGCGCGCCGCCCGGACCGCGACGTTGAGCATCGGGTGCATGTCGGATCCTGTAAAACCCGCCATTCTAAGGGATCGCCCCTGGACTCGTTGCACACCGAGGCGCCCGCGCTGCTCGCCAGGGTGAGCGTGGTGCTCGTCAACCCCAGTCATGCCGGCAATGTCGGCGCGGCGGCGCGCGCGATGCGCGTGATGGGACTGCGCTCGCTCGTGCTGGTCGCGCCGCGCGCGGCGCAGGCGGCATCGCACCCCGACGCGCTCGCTTTCGCGAGCGGCGCCACCGACGTGCTTGCGGCAGCGCGCGAGGTCGGAAGCCTCGACGAGGCGCTGGCCGACGTGCATCTCGCGGTGGCGGTGAGTGCGGCCACCCGCGAGTTCGCGGCCGCGCCGCTGCCGCCCTGGGAGGCCTGCCCCCGAGTCCTCGCCGCGCTCGCGTCGGATCCCGCGCTGCGGGTGGCACTGGTCTTCGGCAACGAGCGCACCGGGCTGTCGATCGGGCAGGTGCAGCGCTGCGCGATGGTGGTGTCGATCCCTGGCGAGCCGGACTACCACTCGCTGAACCTCGCGCAGTCGGTGCAGGTGCTCGCCTGGGAGCTTCGCCGCGCCTCCCTGGCCAGCCTGGCCGCAGCGCCCGAGGTGCCCGAACCCGATGCCGGGCCGGCCGCCACGCAGCTTCAGATCGAGCGCTTCCTCGAGCACTTCGAACAGGCGCTCACGGCGGTCGCCTTTCTCGATCCTGCCACGCCACGCAAGCTGATGCCGCGCATGCGCCGGCTCTTCGCGCGTGCCGCGCTGCGTGCCGAGGAGGTCGATCTGCTGCGCGGGGTCTGCAAGCAGATGCTGCTCGCCGCCGAGGGGCGCTTGCCGGGGCGCAGCCCTTCCGGGAAGCCTTGAGCAGCACGCCGAGCGCCGTTTCCGGGCTCGGCTTAGAATCGACCCCCCGCCGAGCCGCCCGCCCCGGGCGTTCCGGCCGACCCCAGGAGACTGCCGTGCTCTTCGAACGGCTGCGCGAGGACATCGCGACCGTCAGGGACAAGGACCCGGCCGCGCGTTCCTCGCTCGAAGTGCTGCTCTGCTACCCGGGCGTGCATGCGCTCTTCATCCATCGCATCGCCAACCGCTGCTGGCGTGCGGGTTTCGTCGTGCTTGGTCGCTGGCTGAGCCACCTCGCGCGCTTTCTCACCGGCATCGAGATCCATCCGGGTGCCACGGTGGGCCGACGGGTCTTCATCGACCATGGCATGGGTGTGGTGGTCGGCGAGACCGCCGAGATCGGCGACGACTGCACCATCTACCAGGGGGTCACGCTCGGCGGCACGGCGCTCAACCGCGCCAAGCGGCATCCCACGCTCGGGCGGGGCGTGGTGGTCGGCGCGGGCGCCAAGGTGCTGGGCCCCTTCACGGTCGGCGACGGCGCCAACGTCGGCTCCAACTCGGTCGTCCTGAAGGAGGTGCCTCCGGGCGCCACCGCGGTGGGCAGCCCCGCGCGCTTCATCCTCGAGGACGCGGACAAGCGCCGCGAGGAACAGGCCGCGAAGATGGGGTTCTCGGCCTATGCGGTCACCCGCACCGCCGCCGACGATCCGATGTCGGTCGCGCTCACGCGCCTGCTCGACCACGTGGCCGAGCAGGATCGCCGCATCGAGGCGCTGCAGGAGGAGCTTCGGCGCCTGGTCCATGGCGATCCGCAGGCCGAGGAGGTCGGTTCGGCAGGCTCGTCCGGGCGCGGGCGCTAGCCAGCGGGGCTGGCGGGCCAGGCACCCAGCGGCAGCAACCCGCCCTCGCGCGCGAGCAGCAGCCCGCCACGCGAGCCTGCCGCGTCCCAGTCGGGCAGTACCCAGCGTTGCGCGACCCGCGCGCCAAGCCGGTGTTCGTGTCGGGCCGGCCGGTGGGTATGCCCATGGATCAGCAACTCGGCGTCGGTTTCGCGCAGCAGCGCGAGCACCGCGTCTTCGGTGGCGTCCATCAGGGCCATCGGCTTGTCGAGCTTGCTGCGCGTGCTCTGGTTGCGCATCGCGCGCGCCGCGGCCAGTCGCTCGGCCAGCGGGCGCGCCAGAAACGCGGCCTGCCACGCCGGCGAGCGGGCCTGCGCCCGGAACGCGAGGTAGTCGGTGTCGTCGGTGCACAAGGTGTCGCCATGGGCGAGGACCGTGCGCCGACCGTGCAGTTCGAGGATGCAGGGATCGGGCAGTCGCCGCGCGCCGCTGCGGGCCTCGAAGCCGGTGCATGCCTGCGCCGCGGTGCCGAGCGGCGCGGGGCTCGGCGCAACCCCGAGCAGGAAGTCGCGGTTGCCATGCAGGTAATGCACTGTCGTGCCGCCAGCGGCGAGTGCGGCCAGCCTCGCCACGAGCGCCGTGGCGATCGTCTCGCAGTCGGAATCGGCGAGCACATCGTCGCCCACCCAGGCGTCGAAGAGGTCGCCGAGCAGGAACAGGTGCGTGACCCCCGGCGCGTGGCGGTCGAGCGCGGCCAGGAAGGCCGCGCCGGTCTCGGGTTGCGCGTCGCTGAGGTGGGTGTCGGAGACGAAGAGCGCGGTCTCGCCCTGGCGCACCCGGATCATCGCAAGGCCGCCGGGCAGCGCCGATGCGGGGCCGTCAGCGGCCGGCAACCACGCTGGCCGACTCGATGGTGATCGGGTCGGCAGGCACGTCGCCGAAGGGGCCGTTGCGTCCGGTGCGCACCGCGCGGATCTTGTCGACGACGTCCATCCCCTTGACCACCTTGCCGAACACCGCGTAGCCGAAGCCATCGGGCTGCGGGTGGTTCAGGCCGGCATTGTCGACCGTGTTGATGAAGAACTGGGCGGTCGCGGAGTTGGGGTCGGAGGTACGCGCCATCGCGAGCATCCCACGGTCGTTCTTCAGGCCGTTCTGGGACTCGATGGGAATCGGCGCACGGGTCTTCTTCTGGCCGAAGCCGGGCGCGTTCTTGTAGAAGTCGGGCGTGAACCCACCACCCTGGATCATGAAGTTGCCGATCACGCGGTGGAAGATGGTGCCGCTGTAGTGGCCGTCGCGCACGTACTGCAGGAAGTTCTCGACCGAGCGCGGCGCCTTGTCGGGGTAGAGCTCCACGACGATCTCGCCCATCGAGGTCTTCAGGGCGACCTGGGGGTTGCCGGCCGCCGCAGCGTCCTCGGTCATCGACAGGGCGACCATCAGGGCGCCGATCAGCGGGAGTTTCTTGAGCATCGGGGTCTCCGGAGCGTTGGGAAGGAGGGAATCGGACCGCGCGCGGATGCGTCGCGCGAAGCGTGTGAAGGGATTCGCGCGCGGCTTGGGCCTTTCATCGGGGCGGAGCCTGCGCCTCGATGCGGGCGACCAGCGCCCTGGCGAGGCTCAGACGCTCGCCGCTGGCGCTGCCGGTGGGGTCGAGCGATGCAGCGCGTTCCCAGGCCCGCACCGCGAGACGCAGGTGCACATCGCCAAGATTCTCGTGGGCGAGCGCGTAGCCGGGCAGAGCGCGCACCGCGGACTCGAGCGCGGCACGCGCCCGCTCGAGTTCGCCGCGTGCCGCGAACATCACGGCGAGGTTGTTGTAGGGCTCGGGCAGTTCCGGGTAGTCCTGGGTCAGCTGCTCGAAGACGGCGATCGCATCCTCGGTGCGGCGGGCCTCGGCCAGCACCACCCCGTACAGGAAGCGCAGCTGCGGATTGCGCGGATGTTCGCGCAGGGCCTGGTCGAGACGCACCCGGGCCTCGTCACGGCGGCCTTCGGCGACGAGCCGCAGAGCCTGCTCGTAGGCGGTCGTGGCGGTTCGCGGATCGCTGAAGGCCGGGCTGGTTTCCTGGGCCGGGACGGCTTGCGCGAGCCCGAAAAGCCACAGGCCCAGCAGGAGCGCGCGCAGGCCCGGCACGGAGGCGGCCGCGCCGGCTCGCCAGGGGCCCGGTGCTATACTCGAACGCATCTGGTCATTCTAGCAACCGCGCGCGGCGACCCCCTGCGGCACCCTGGCGCGGTCTGCGCGCCGGCCGCGCGGTCCTCGCCGCCGCGCATGCCCCGCGGGCCTCGCATGCTGCGCCTCCACAACTCCCTCACGCGTCGCAAGGAAGACTTCGTTCCGCTCGAGCCGGGCGTGGTCCGCATGTACGTCTGCGGCATGACCGTCTACGACTACTGCCATGTCGGCCACGCCCGCATGCTGGTCGCCTTCGATGTCGTGCAGCGCTGGCTGCGCGCAAGTGGCTACCGCGTCACCTACGTGCGCAACATCACCGACATCGACGACAAGATCATCCGGCGCGCGGTCGAGAACAACGAACCCATCTCGGCGCTGACCGCCCGTTACATCGC
>JBIIHU010000316.1:0-4119 GCA_044235405.1 Burkholderiaceae bacterium | reverse complement strand
GGTGCCAGGTCAGGAGATTCCTGCGGGCTGGGAGCCGTGGAGTCTGCACCGGAGCAAGCGTCGTACGCGCTATGTTCTTGCCAGCGACCATTCGACAACCATCCTCCAGGCCGATGCCGACCGATCTGCATCCGGGCTCATCACGCGGATGTCGGTCGACATCACGCCGGATACCCTGCTGCGCTGGCGCTGGCGGATCGCAAGCCTGATCGCGGATGCCGATCCGTCGGTGGGGCCGAGAGACGATGCACCGGTCCGCCTGGCACTCGCGTTCGAGGGCGATCACGCCTCCTTGCCGGTGCGCGATCGCATGTTCGCCGAGAGGGTGAAGCTGCTCGGTGGGCACGACCTTCCCTACGCGACCCTGATGTACATCTGGGCGAATACCGCACCGGCCGGCTCGATCATCGCGAACCCGCACACAGGGCGAATTCGAAAGCTGGTCGTTGATTCCGGCGCGACCGAGCTCGGACGTTGGCGTCTCCACGAGCGAAACGTCGATGCAGATTTCCGAGCCGTCTTCGGCGAGGCACCGGGCCGGTTGCGCGCCGTCGCCCTGATGACCGATACCGACAATACGGCGTCGGTCGCGCGCGCCTACTACGGAGATGTCGTCCTGGACGGCGTTCGCTAGGCGCACCAGGAGGCCTCGCGTTCGCGCGCTCGGGGACCGGTTGCGCAGCCCCGGCGGCACGTTGCGCGGGAGGCGAAACCTCACCAGAGGATAGCCAGCTTCAGCGATCCGCCGGCTCGATCGCCGATACCGTTCCCTCGCACGCTTCGATCACTTCGCCCGCCTCCAGGCACAGATCTTCGCGCCATCGCGTCGCCATGATCTGAACGCCAGTCCGAAGCCGTCCGACGCGACCAACCGGAACCGCAAGGCCGGGCAAACCAAGCAGCGGGGCGACGAGCGAGGCCCGCATCAGCTCGAGCGTCTTCTGTTGCCCTTCTCGGGTGACATCGAGGCGCTGAACCGGTGGAAGGTCGCACAGTACCGGCATGATGAGCAGCGGCCATTGCTCGAACCAGGACATCCAGCGCATCAGCAGCGCGTCACGTGAAGTCAGTGCCGACAGGTAATCGGCAAGCTCCGGCGGCGGATACAACGACAGCCATGCCTGCATCGCGGCACGACCGTCATCGTCGCCTACCTGCTGCATCAGCGGCCACAGGGCTCCGAACACATCCGGCAGGCAGATGCGATGCCAGAGCGAAATGACCTCCCCGATGTCCGGTGGCTGTACCTCGTCGACCACATAACCGGCTGCCTGCAGATGCCGCCCCGCGGTTCGTACCGCCAAGGCTTGCGCTGGATGAGTGAAGCCTCCAGGAACCTCGGCAACAAGCGCCACCCTCAAGGGGCGCCGGGACGTCGCGCCCTGAAGTGGCATGTCAGCCCACTTCCAGTCGCGACGATCTCCTTGTGCCATCGCGGCAAGGGCAAGGCGCGCATCTCGTACCGTGCGCGTGTGCGGCCCTTGAACCGACATCAGTTGCGCACCCAGTGGTCGACCTCCGGGCGCACTCGGGTTGATCGCCGGAACACGGCCAAACGCGGTGCGCAGACCGACGATGCCACAGCAGTTGGCCGGAATCCGGACCGATCCGCCGATATCGTTGCCATGACCGATCGCCCCGATACCCGTTGCGACCGCAGCCGCAGCGCCACCGCTCGAACCACCGGGCGTCACCGCCGGGTCAAGCGGATTCAGCGTTCGGCCGTGAAGCGCATTGTCGGTGAACATCCGCATCGAAAAGGCCGGGGCATTGGTGCGCCCGATGATGATCGCGCCTGCTCGACGAAGATTGGCGACCACCGGACTGTCTTCCTCGGCGCGATGGTCCCTGTACGCAACCACCCCGTTGTCGGTAGGCAAACCGGCCTGATCGACATTGACCTTCGTTGTGACAGGTACCCCGTGCAGTACGCCCAGCGCATCGCCGCGCGCGCGAGCCGCATCGGCCGCATCGGCGGCAGCGAGCGCTTCCCCGTCGAGCCGACGCACCACCGCATTGATCGCGGGGTTCACCGCATCCAGGCGCGCGAGCGTGGACTCGACGGCCTCGCGGGCCGAGGCACGCCCGGTCCGGATCAGATGGGCGAGTTCGGTGGCATCGAGTTCCCAGAGTTCCATGCACAAAGCTCCAGTCAGTCCTGCGGTCGCTCAAGCGTCAGCGGCCGCCACTCGGGAAGACGACCTTCCTCCACGGCATGGCACGCAACCCGGTCATCATCGCCGCGGCCATGCTCGCGTGCAACCGGCCGTTCCTCCCGGCAGCGCGCAAGCGCATGAGGGCACCGCGGATGGAAGGCACATCCGCCGGGCGGTGCCAGCGGGTTGGGAACTTCGCCGGCGACCGGCGTCCGCTGCCTGCCGGGGTGGGCAAGATCCGGAATCGCGTCAAGGAGCATCCGCGTATAGGGATGCCTCGGCGCCGAGAAAAGCGCGCGCTTCGGCGCGATCTCGACGAGACGGCCGAGATACATCACCCCGACCCGGTCGCTGACATGGTGAACAACCGCGAGGTTGTGCGAGATGAAGAGATAGGTGAGTGACCTCGCCCGCTGCAGTTCCCGCATAAGGTTCAGGACCTGGGCCTGAACCGAGACATCCAGAGCCGAGGTCGGCTCGTCGCAGACGAGAAACTCGGGACTCGAGGCGAGTGCCCTGGCAATCGATATCCGTTGCCGCTGCCCCCCGGAAAACTGATGCGGATAGCGCGAAGAATCGGCCGCCGAAAGACCCACGAGCCCGAGAAGCCGACCCACTTCGCCCTCGACCTCGTCACCGGCACGCCTGCTGTCGGCAACCCGCATCGGCTCGGCGATGATGTCGCCGACCCGCCAGCGAGGGTTGAGGCTCGCGTAAGGATCCTGAAAGATCATCTGAACCCGCCGCCGGCCCTCACCCTTCATCGCCGACGCAAGCTCCTTGCCCTCGACGCGGACCTCGCCGCTGCTTGGCTCGTGCAGGCCCACGAGCAGGCGCGCGACCGTCGACTTGCCACAGCCCGATTCGCCGACCAGGCCAAGGGTCTCGCCGCGGCGGATCGTGAAGCTCACGTCGTCGACCGCCTGCAGCCACTGCCGCTTGCGCCCCTCGACGACACGCTCCAGCCAGGGAGGCGATACGTCGAAGCGCTTGCCGAGCGCGCGGACCTCGATCATGACGCGAGCCAGCAGGCTGCGAGGACGGGCGACGTATCGTGCTCGGCAGCCCGCAGATCCGGGCGCTCCTGCGAACACCTTGGGAGCGCCACCGGGCAGCGCGGATGAAACGCGCATCCGGCGGGGATCGCCGACAGCCGCGGCATCGCGCCGTCGATCTGCTCGAGCCGCTCCCTTTCGACCCCGACCGAGGGAATCGACCCCATCAGCCCGCGCGTGTAGGGGTGGCGCGGTCGCGACAGGATGTCGGCCGTGGGGCCGATCTCGACGATACGTCCGGCATACATCACGGCCACACGATCCGCGGTTTCGGCGATGACGCCCATGTCGTGCGTGACCAGCATGACGGCCGTTCCTTCGTCGCGGCAGATTCGTCGGATCAGCGCGATGATCTGCGCCTGGATCGATACGTCGAGCGCGGTAGTCGGCTCATCGGCGATGATCAGGCGCGGTTGCGCCGCGAGCGCGAGCGCAATGACGACTCGCTGCCGCATGCCACCGGAGAACTGGTGCGGATAGTGGTCGATTCGCTGCGCTGCGGCCGGGATGCCGGTTGCCTCGAGCAGTCGGATCGCACGGTTACGCGCCTGGTTGCTGTCGAGATCGAGGTGGGTGCGGATGGTCTCGACCAGTTGCCTTCCCACGCTCAGAAGCGGGTTCAGCGATGTCAGCGGATCCTGGAAAATCGCGCCGATCTGGCGACCGCGAATGCGGCGCATCGCCGCGGGCGGCAGGTTGTCGATCCGTCGGCCTTCCAGCAGCACTTCGCCGCCGACGATGCGTCCCGGCGGATCGAGCAGCCCGATGATGGCCGAACCGGTGATCGACTTTCCTGCGCCAGACTCGCCGACGACGCCGAGCACTTCCCCGGGGGCGATATCGAAGGAGACCCCGTCGAGCGCGGTGAGGGTCGCCCGCCGGGTCGGGAATTCGACGCGGAGATTGCG
>JBIIHU010000315.1:0-4123 GCA_044235405.1 Burkholderiaceae bacterium | reverse complement strand
GCCCGCGCCACCGGGGTGAAGCGCTCGAGGCTCTCGTCGATCGAGCAGTTGATGTTGCGGTGGGAGAAAGCCTCGGTGGCGGCGCCGAAGATCACGACCTCGTCGGCCTTCGCGGCGAGCGCGCCCTCGAATCCCTTCATGTTGGGCGTGAGCACCGAGACGATGACGCCGTCGGGCCGGCTGATGCGGCCCATGACCTCGGGGGCGTCGGCCATCTGGGGCACCCACTTCGGCGACACGAAGGACGTGACCTCGAGGTTGCGCACGCCGGCCGCGAGCAGCCGCTCGCAAAGGCCGACCTTGATGTCGGCGGGCACCGGCTGCTTCTCGTTCTGCAGGCCGTCGCGCGGGCCGACCTCGGTGATGTGGACGCGTTTCGGAAGGCTCATCGTGGCACTCCAGGCTGGCATTCGGGCTGAGGGTTCGGCAGACGGCTGCGCGTGGCCATGGCTCAATAGCCGCGCTCGCGGCTGACCCGGCCGTCGAGCGCTTCGCCGCGCAGCAGGCGGCCGATGCGATCGGCGATCTGGTCGGCACCGGGCTCGAGCAGGGTCTGCGCCGCAACATGCGGCGTCAGCCGGATTCTAGGGTGTTCCCAGAAAGCGTGCCCTGCGGGCAGCGGTTCGGTGCCGAAAACATCGAGCGTGGCACCCGCGAGCCGGCCGCCATCGAGCGCAGCCAGCAGCGCCGCCTCGTCGACGAGGGCGCCGCGGGCCACGTTGAGCAGCCACGCACCCCGCGGCAGCGCGGCCAGCGCCGCGGCATCGACCATGCCGCGGGTGTGGTCGGTGAGCGGCGCCATCAGCACCAGCAGCTCGGTGGCGGCGAGAAAGGATGCCCAGCCTGCCGCGCCCTGCCAGCAGCGTACGCCGGGCAGCACGCGCGGTTGGCGCGTGTAGCCGTGCACCGTGAAGCCGAGCGCCGCGAGCCGCGTGGCCACCGCGCCACCGAGCGCACCGAGCCCGACGATGCCGACCCGCAACTCGCCAAAGGCGCGCGCCGGCAGCTCGCGCCAGCGGTGCGCGCGCTGCTGCGCCTCGTAGGTGTCGGCATGCAGCAGCCGGCGCAGCGCCTCGTGCAGCACGCAGGCGAACATCTGGTCGGCCATGCCGGCATCCTCGAGGCGCACGATCGGCAGCGTGGCGGGCAGCCCCGGCAGCGCGAGCAGCTGGTCGACGCCGGCGCCGAGCGCGAAGAACGCGGCGAGGTCGGGGTTGCCTGCGAAAAAGGCGGCCGGCGGCCGCCAGCCGACGCCGACATGCGGACCCGCCTCGACATGTCCCGCATCCGGGACCGCGTCGGCAGGGCCAGCGGCGCGCGCCTCGCCGTCCGGCGACGCCCATCGGCGGACCCGCGCCTGCGGCAGCCGCGCGGCGAGCGCGCCGCACCACGCCCGGCCTTCGTCGGGGTCCGGGTGGACGACGCTGATGCGCACCGGTGCCATCGTCATCGACAGACTGCTTGCGGGCGCAACGAGATTCAATCGTCGAGCGACGCGTAGACCATCGTGCGGAACAGCGCGCGCAGCTCGTCGCGCTGCATCGGTGCCTGCACCATCATGCAGGCGAACAGCTCGCGCGCCGGGTCGACCCAGAACGTGGTGCCGGCGATGCCGCCCCAGAAGTAGGAGCCGACCGCGCCGGGCAGCGGCGCCAGACCGGCGTGCGTGCGCACCGCGAAGCCCAGGCCGAAGCCGTGGCCCGGGGGCAGCTGGGCGGCCTCGTGCGGGATGTCGCCGAGATGGTCGGCGGTCATGAAGGCCAGCGTGTCTCGCGACAGCAGCCGGGTGCCGCCGAGTCGTCCGCCGCCCGCGAGCATCTGCAGGAAGCGGCCGTAGTCGGCCAGCGTCGACATCAGCCCGCCGCCGCCGCTTTCGAAGCGCGGCACCCGGCGCGGGTCGAAGAGCTTCACCGCCGCGCCGGAGTCCGGGTCGGTGGCGAAGGGCTCGGCGATCCGGTGCTGCTGCGCCGGCGCCACGTGGAAGGCGGTGTCGACCATGCCGAGCGGGCCGAGGATGCGGGCCTGCAGGAACTCGCCGAGCGACATCCCGCTCGCGAGCTCGACCAGGCGGCCGAGCACATCGGTGGCGCGGCTGTATTCCCATCGGCTGCCCGGCTGGTGCGCCAGCGGCAGCGCGGCCAGGCGGCGTGCCTGCTCGGCGTTGTCCTGCGTCGGCTCGTGCAGCTTCGCCTGCGCGTAGCGGCGATGGACCTCGCCGGTGCCGACGAAGTCGTAGGTGAGGCCCGACGTGTGGCGCAGCAGGTCCTGGACCGTGATCGGGCGCCGCAGCGGCTCCTCGCGCACGCCGCTCGCGTCCTCGACCAGCACTTTCGAGGTGGCGAAATCCGGCAGATGGCGCTCGAGCGGATCGGCCAGCCGGATGCGGAAGTCCTCGACCAGCATCATGATCGCGACCGACACGATCGGCTTGGTCATCGAGAAGATCCGGAAGATCGCGTCCTCGCGCATCGGCACGCCGCCGCCCGGCGCGAGCTCGCCGGCGGTGTGCGTCCAGGCGACGCGCCCGCGCCGGCCGATCATCGCGACCGCGCCCGGCAGCCGGCCGCGGGCGATCTGATCCTGCAGGGCGCCGGCGAGCTTCGCGAGCCGGTCGGGATCCAGGCCCGCGTCGCGCGGGCTGCTCCATGCGTTGTCCATGAGGGTTCCTCGAAGGGGGTGATGGCGGTGCGCGCCCGTTCCGGGACAGCGCGCGCCCGCCGTTGGCGCTCAGCGCAGCGTGATCAGCGCCGCGCCCTCGGCGACCTGCTCGCCGACGCCGTGACGCACCTCGGCCACCTCGCCGTCGGCCGGCGCGGTGATCGTGTGTTCCATCTTCATCGCCTCCATCACGACCAGCGGCTGGCCGCGCGAGACCCGGTCGCCGGCGGCCACCAGCACCGCGACCACCTTGCCCGGCATCGGTGCGGCCAGTCCGCCACCGGCCTCGACGTCGCCATCGGCCGCCTCGAGCGGGTTGCGCCACCCGAGGCTGAGCTGGCCCGCAGGCAGGAACAGGTGCAGCATCTCGCCGTCGGCCAGCGCGCCGCAGGCGAAGGCTTCGCTGCCGACCAGACCCGAGAGGCGGCGGGCCGCGGCATCCCAGCGCAGCGACCCCAGGCAGAGCGCCTCGTCGCCGACCCGTACCGTGTGGCCGCCGGCGGCATGGCTCACGCGCGCTTCGACGCTGTCGGTGCCCGCGCCGAAGACCAGCGTGCGTTCGAGCGCCGCGCCGATGCGCCAGCCGTCGCGCTGCTGCCAGGGGTCGTGGGCATCCGGGGCGGCCTGCGCGGCCGCCTGCTCGCGCGCCAGCACCATTGCGCAGGCGAGCGCGATCTCGCGCGCCGCCGGCGGGCGCGGCCGCGGCAGCAGCACCGCGCGTTCGCGTTCGATCAGGCCGGTGTCGAGGTCGGCGCCGGCGAAGGCGTCGCAGCGCATCAGGCGGCGCAGGAAGCCGACATTGGTGTGCAGGCCCACCGCCTCGAAGCGCCCGAGCGCGGCATCCATCCGGGCGATCGCCCCGGCGCGATCGGGCGCCCAGGTGATCAGCTTGGCGATCATCGGGTCGTAGAAGGGCGAGATCGCGTCGCCTTCGCGCACGCCGCTGTCGATGCGCACCGCGGCGGTCTGCGCGCCGTCGCGGTGGGTGAAGGCCACCGCGGGCGGTGTGCGCAGGTGGCGCAGCTCGCCGGTGGAGGGCAGGAAACCCTTGTCGGCATTCTCGGCGTAGACCCGCACCTCGATCGCGTGGCCGTCGATGCGCAGCGCCTCCTGGGGGAGCGGCAGCGGCTCGCCGGCGGCCACGCGCAGCTGCCACTCGACGAGGTCGTGGCCGGTGATCATCTCGGTGACCGGGTGCTCGACCTGCAGGCGGGTGTTCATCTCCATGAAGAAGAAGCGCCCGTCGGGCTCGGCGATGAACTCGACGGTGCCCGCCCCCACGTAGCCGACCGCGCGTGCGGCGGCGACCGCGGCCTCGCCCATCGCGCGGCGCCGCGCCTCGGTCATGCCGGGCGCGGGCGCCTCCTCGATCACCTTCTGGTGGCGCCGCTGCACCGAGCAGTCGCGCTCGAACAGGTAGACGCACTGGCCGTGGCTGTCGCCGAAGACCTGGATCTCGATGTGT
>JBIIHU010000084.1:0-13171 GCA_044235405.1 Burkholderiaceae bacterium | reverse complement strand
AAGTCGTGGGCGCCGACGACCTCGCCGTTGGCGCCCACCGAAAGCTGCCCGGCCACGAACAGCAGCGAGCCCGAGCTGACCTTGCCGATGTGCGAGTAGAGGCCCTGAGCGGGGCAGGCGCCCGGAGGGTTGATGTACTCGACCGCGGGGGCGGCGGAGGCGGCCGCGGCCGCGCGCTTGCGGGCGGGCCTGGCGCGGGCGGCTTCGACGGCCGCCGGGGCGGCCTTGGGGGCGGCCTTGGCGGCCGATCGGGGGGCGGCCTTGCGGGCCGGCTTCGCGGGGGTGGGTTTCGTGCTCATGAGGGCGAGTGTACCCGCGCGTGCAAGTCGCGCAACGCATCGGCTCGGGCGTGGACAGCGGCTTCGCCGGCGGCGATCAGCCGGACGCGGTAGGCGCCCGACCAGCCGGCCCAGTAGCCGGTATCCGGGTGCAGCAGCACGTCGGCCAGGCGTGCATCGGGCAGCGTGAGCTCGCGCTTGCGGCGGTCGGACTCGCGGTAGGCTGCGGCCTGGGGCGGCGCCCGATCCTCGTGGGCCGAGGCATCCACCGCGAGCACCCGGGTCGCGCCCAGGCTGCGCGCGATGCGCACCGGCAGGGGCATGTGCAGGTCGGGGTCCGCGTAGCGGGCGCCGCGGATGGCCACCGGGGCCAGGCGCCCGACGATCGCGGTCGAGGCCTGCACCGCGAGGCCGGCATCGCCGCGCGTGAAGGCGACCAGCTCGCCGTCATCGAGCCTCAGGGCCACGCAGGCCGCCGGCACGGGCAGATCCTGCAGCCGACGGCCGCCGAGGACCTCGCGCACCAGCCCGGCGATGCCGTCGCCGCTCAGCCACGTGGGGCCGCGCAGGGTCAGGCGCACCAGGTCCCAGGGCTGCACGGACCTCGCCAGCGACTCGAGACGACCGGCATCCAGACCCGCGGCGTACAGGGTGGCAGCCAGCGCGCCGACCGAGCTGCCCACCACCAGGTCGGGGCGCAGGCCCAGCGCCACCAGTCCCTTGAGCACGCCGATGTGCACGAAGCCGCGGGGCCCGCCCGAACCGAAGACCCAGGCCGTGCGCACCGCGTCCGGCGGCGCGGCCGCGAGCGCAAGCGGGACCGCTTCGGGCTCGGAAGCCATCGGGGTGGCGGCGGGGCCGGAGGACACCGTCGCGGCGGTCCCTTCGCCGCCGGCGACGCCCGACGCGAGCGAGCCGGCGGCGGCCGTGGCGGCGGCCGCGAGCAGCCATCGGCGCCGCCCCGGCCACTGGCGGGGTCGATCCGGGGCGAGCCGCGGGCCGGGCCAGGCCATGTCAGCCCGCCCGCTCCTCCCCTGCCCTCACCACGTCGTGCGGCGCCACCGGCGGCACCACCGGCGTGATGCCCTCGAGCACCTCCGCGGGCAGGCGCCGCGCGAGCTCGTCGACGGTGAAGAGCGCGCCGTCGTTGCTCAGCGTGCGGAACGGCTCGCCGTACCAGTAGGAATGGATGCGGCCCTTCTCGACATGGAAGACATGGCCGTTGATGGCGTGGGCCTGCTCGGTGCACAGGTAGCCCGCGAGCGGCGCGATGTGCTCGGGGCCGCGGCCGGCGAAGAAGCGGTCGTACTGTTCCTGGCTGATGAGGCCCGCGTCGAGCTTGCGCTTCTGGTTGGCGATGACCGCCTCGGTCATCATCATGCGGGTATCGGCCGCCGGGCACAGCGCGTTGCAGGTGATGCCGAAGCGCGCGGTCTCCTTGGCGATCGAGCGCGTCAGCCCGATGATGCCGGCCTTGGCCGCGCTGTAGTTGCACTGGCCGAGCGACCCCTTGAAGGCGTCCGACGAGAAGTTGACGATGCGCCCGTAGCCCTCGCGCCGCATGTACTTGATGGCGTGGTGCGACATCGCCCAGTGGCCTTTCAGGTGCACATTGATGACCGCGTCGAAGTCGTCCTCGGTCATGTTCCAGATCATGCGCTCGCGCAGCATGCCGGCCACGTTCACCAGGATGTCGATGCCACCGAAGGTGTCGACGCACTGCGCGACCATGCGCCCGGCCTTCTGGTAATCGGCCACGCTGTCGTGGTTGGCCACCGCCGTGCCGCCGGCGGCGCGGATCTGCGCCACCACCTCGTCGGCGGGCCGCTCGTCGGTGGGCTCGCCGCCGCGGCCCACGCCGGTGTCGTTGACCACCACCCGCGCGCCCTCGCGCGCGAGCATCAGCGCCACTTCGCGGCCGATGCCGCGGCCCGCGCCGGTGACGATCGCGGCCCTGCCCTCGAGGTGCATCGCGCCCTCCCCGGTCGGCGTCAGCCGCGGCCCACGAAGGGCATCTTCGTGGCCATGACGGTCATGAAGAGCACGTTGGATTCGAGCGGCAGCCCGGCCATGTGCAGCACCGACTGCGCGACATGGTCGACGTCCATGCGCGGCTCGACGCGCACGCTGCCGTCGGCCTGCGGCACGCCGTTGGCCATGCGTTCGGTCATCTCGGTCACCGCATTGCCGATGTCGATCTGCCCCACCGCGATGTCGTACTTGCGACCGTCGAGCGCACCCGAGCGGGTCAGGCCGCTCACCGCGTGCTTGGTCGAGGTGTAGGGCGCCGAGTTGGGCCGCGGCGCGTAGGCGGAAATGGAGCCGTTGTTGACGATGCGACCGCCGCGCGGGCTCTGGTCCTTCATCACGCGGAAGGCCTGCTGCATGCACAGGAAGGTACCGGTCAGGTTGGCGTCGACGACGGTCTTCCACTGCGCGTAGCTGAGGTCCTCGAGCGGCACGGCGGGCGCGCCGGTGCCGGCGTTGTTGAAGAGGAAGTCGAGCCGACCGAAGCGCGCGACCGCGGCGTCGAAGAGCGCGCGCACCGAATCCGGGTTGCCGACGTCGGTGGGTACGGCGAGCGCCGAGGCGCCGCGGTCGCCGGCCATGTCGATGGTGGCGGCAAGGGCGTCGGCGCGGCGGCCGGCCAGCGTCACCTGCCAGCCGGCGGCGAGAAAGGCCAGCGCGGTGGCGCGGCCGACGCCACTGCCGGCGCCGGTGATCAGGGCCACGCGGGAAGGTGCGGACATGAAGACTCTCCTCGAAGACGGTCTGCGAGCTTAGCCCAAGCCGCGGACATGCAGGGTCCGCCGCGGGCCCGCCGGCCCACGCGGCGACAGCTCAGGGGCGCCCGAGATACAGGTAGAGCGCGCTGCGTCCGCTCTCGCCGAGCCCGAGCCCGAGATAGACCGGGCCCAGCCCGGTGCTCGCCCCCACGAAGAGGCTCGCGCCCGTCAGCCAGCGGGTGTTGGCCACCGGAATGAAGGGCCGCTGCACACGGCCGGCTTCGAGCGAGGCGCCCATGAACAGGCCGGTTCCGAAGGGGCGAGGCAGCGGCATCACCTGGTGGTAATACATGAGTCGGCCGAACTGCAGCGAGGAGCCGAGCAGCTCGTTGATCTGGAAACCCGACAGATTGAGGAAGCCGCCCAGCGTGAAGGCCTCGGCCGGCGGCAGGTCGCCTCCGAGTCCGGAGCCGAGTCGCAGCAGACCGCTGAAGGTATGAGGCCCGACGCTCACCGCCGCCTGGGCCTGGTTCTCGACCCGGTTGTAGCGGCGCTCGCCGCCGAGCACCGGCCGTGCGAGATAGGCACCGCTGTCGAGCGACCAGCCGCGCCGCGGGAAGTCGATCGCATCGAGCCGGTCGATGCCCAGCCGCAGGCTCAGCCCGCTGTGGCGGAAGTTCTCGTCGAGCGTGAAAGGCAGGCCGACCAGCGGAGCACTCGACACACGGCCGTGCACGAGGCCGATCCGCGCGTCGCCGATCGCACCCTGCACGCCCGCGTGCAGCTCGATGCGCTCGTGGCGGACCGCGAAATCCGCGACACGCGCATCGTTCAGGAAGAGGCTGAGCGGGCGCCGCTCGTAGAACAGGCGCGGCAGCAGGTAGAGGCGACCATCCGGGGCGAGCGGCTGGAAGAGCTGCGTGCCCAGCCGCGAGGTACGCCCGATCTGCGCGATCGAGGTCCACTCCGCGCCCAGGCGGTTGACCCAGGTGCGGGTGTAGGCGATGGGCAGGTTGAAGTAGGTGTTGGAACGCGAATCGACCGCGGCGCCCAGCCCCAGGTGCAGGTAGCCGGGGCCGGTCGCCCGCTCCTGCGGCTGCACTCGCAGCACCGCCGAGCCCTGCTCGGGGACCACGCGATAGTTGATCTGCGAGAAATCGCCGCGCGCCATCAGGCCGTCGAGGTCGCGATGCAGTCGCTGGCGGTCGAGCGGCGCGCCGTCGCGCGGATGCCGCATCTGCGCCTCGACCACCACCGGATTCACGTAGCGGGTGGCCCCGATGCGAATCTCGTCGACCCGCTCCTGCGGCGCGCGCCACGCGCCGCGCAGCGCGCGATGCTCGGCCCAGGCCGCCTCGTCGAGCGCAAGGTTGATCAGCTGCGGCTCGCGCAACCCGGCGGCCCGCTCGCCGGCGGGAATCCCCGCGACCCCCTTGCCGAAGTCGGCCGAACCCACGCTGCCCAGCGCGGGCGTGATCAGCACGTCGGCCGGGCCGAGCTCCGCATGCGAGCGGCGCACGTTGTCCTCGATCAGGATGTTGACCATCTGCGCGGCGACCCCGAGCAGCGACTGCAGTTCGTCCTCGCGCAGCAGCGGGCTGCCCACATCGACCGCGATCACGACATCGGCGCACAGGCGGCGCACCACGTCGACCGGCAGGTTGCGCGTGAGGCCGCCGTCGACCAGCAGCCGCTCCTGCTCGCGAACCGGCGCGAAGCCCGAGGGCACCGACATGCTCGCGCGCACCGCACGCACCAGGCTGCCGCGTTCGAGCACCACCATCTCGCCGCGAACGAGGTCGGTGGCCACCGCACGGTAGGGCACCGACAGCGCATCGAAACTCGGCAGCTCGCCGCTGATGCCCAGCAACTCATGCAGCAGAAGCTCCACCTTGTGGCCTGCGCTCAGCCCCGGCGCGGTGCGCAGACCGCTGCCGTCCACGCCGAAGGTCAGGCCGAGCTGCGCCATCCGCTCCTCCTGCTTGCGCCGGTGCAGCTGGTCGGGGCGCGCGGTGCCGTCGTCGAAGATGTCGTTCCAGTCGACCGCACGCAGGCGCGCCTCGATCTCGTCGGGCGACAGCCCGGCGGCATAGGCCGCGCCGACCGCCGCGCCCGCGCTGGTGCCGGCGATGCAGTCCACCGGCACGCGCAGCCGCTCGAGCACGCGCAGGATGCCCACGTGCGCGAAGCCGCGCGCGCCACCGCCCGACAGCGCCAGCCCGATCCGCGGACGCGCCTTGCCCGCGCCGGGATCGGCGCCGGCCTGCGCGGTCGGCGGCGCCGCGAGCGCAGCGGACCCGGAAGCGAGCGCGGGAACCGCGACCGCGAGCGCGAGAACCACGGTCGCGAGCGCGGCCACGACCTGGCGGATACGCGTCGCGGGACGCGCGGCGGCGGGGGAGCGGACGTCGGGCATGGCGGCAGCGAGGGCGAGGGCGCGGCAAGGCGGAGGCAGGAGCGCGCCGAGCATACCGTGCCCGCGCGGGCAGTATCATCGGCTTCACCCTCCCGCGAGCCCGACCCCGATGAGCACCCGACCCCGCAAGAAGCCCGAGGAACTCCGCAGCCACCGCTGGTACGGCGTGAACGACCTGCGCTCCTTCGGTCACCGCTCGCGTACCGCGCAGATGGGTTTCCATCGCTCCGACTACGCCGGCAAGCCGGTGATCGCGATCATCAACACCTGGAGCGAGATCAACCCCTGCCACACCCACTTCCGCCAGCGCGCCGAAGAGGTCAAGCGCGGCATCTGGCAGGCCGGCGGCTTCCCGGTGGAGATGCCCGCGATCTCGCTCTCGGAGCCCTTCCAGAAGCCCACGACCATGCTCTATCGCAACCTGCTCGCGATGGAGACCGAGGAGCTGCTGCGCTCCTACCCGGCCGATGCCTGCGTGCTGATGGGCGGCTGCGACAAGACCACCCCGGCCCTGATCATGGGCGCGCTGTCGATGGACCTTCCCGCGATCTTCGTGCCTGCCGGGCCGATGCTGCGCGGCGACTACAAGGGCGGATTCCTCGGCAGCGGCAGCGACACCTGGAAGTACTGGGCCGAGCTGCGCGCCGGCAACATCACCGAGCAGGACTGGCGCGAGGTCGAGGAGGGCATCGCCCGCTCGCCGGGCCACTGCATGACGATGGGCACCGCCTCCACCATGACCAGCGCCACCGAGGCGATGGGCCTGACGCTGCCGGGCGCGGCCTCGATCCCGGCGCCCGACTCGCGCCACGCGCAGATGGCCACGCTGTCGGGCAAGCGCATCGTCGACATGGCCTGGGAAGACCTGCGCATCCGCGAGATCGTCGATGCGCGCGCGATCCACAACGCGGTCACCACCGCGCTCGCGCTGGGCGGCTCGACCAACGCGATCGTGCATCTGATCGCCATCGCGCGGCGCGCCGGCATCGCGCTCGACCTCGCCCGCTTCGATGCGCTCGCGCGACGCACGCCGGTGCTCGCCGACGTGCGTCCGTCGGGCCGTTTCCTGATGGAAGATTTCTTCTACGCCGGTGGGCTGCGCGGCCTGCTGTCGCGCATCACCGACCTGCTCGAGCCCGACGCGCTCACCGTCAACGGCCGCACGCTCGGCGCCAACCTCGAGGGCGCGGCGGTGCACAACCCCGAGGTGATCCGCCCGCGCGACAACCCGCTGGTGGCGAGCGACGGACTGGCGGTGCTGCGCGGCAACCTCGCGCCCGATGGCGCGGTCATCAAGCCGCCGGCGATGGAGGCGCGGCTGCAGCGCCATGTCGGGCCGGCCGTGGTCTTCGACGACTACAACGACATGGCCGCGCGCATCGACGACCCGGACCTGCCGGTGACCCCCGACTCCGTCATCGTGCTGCGCAGCGCCGGCCCGCAGGGCGCGCCGGGCATGCCCGAGTGGGGGCAGCTGCCCATCCCGCGCAAGCTGCTGCAGCAGGGCGTGCGCGACATGGTGCGCATCTCGGACGCGCGCATGAGCGGCACCAGCTACGGCGCCTGCGTGCTGCACGTCGCGCCCGAGTCGCACGTCGGCGGGCCGCTCGCGCTGGTGCGCGACGGCGACCTCGTCGAGCTCGACGTGCCGGGCCGCCGCCTCGAGCTGCGGGTCGACGCCGCCGAACTCGAGCGTCGTCGCGCCGACTGGAAGGCGCCCGCGCCGCGCTTCTCGCGCGGCTTCGGCGCGCTCTACCTGAAGCATGTGTCACAGGCCGATCAGGGCTGCGACTTCGATTTCCTCGGCGAGGATCCGGGCGCGGCCACCGCCGACCCCGAGATCCACTGACGCGGAGGGCATGCATGAGCGGCAACGATCCCGGCAAGCCGTCGGCGGCGTCGGAACCCCTGGCGGGCCGCGAGGGCACGGACCCCGCCCCCCTCGAGGCCGATGTCGCCATCGTCGGTGCCGGCCCGGTCGGCCTCACGCTCGCCAGCATCCTCGGCGCGCACGGCGTGTCGGTGCGCGTCATCGAGCGCCTCGAGGGCCTGATCGACTACCCGCGCGCGATCGGCATCGACGACGAGTCGCTGCGCACGCTGCAGGGCGTGGGCCTGGCCGAACGGGTCCAGGCCCACATCACCCCCGATCACTGGATGCGCTTCACCACCGCCGACGGGCGCATCTTCGCCTCCATCGAGCCGCGCACCGATGAGTTCGGATGGTCGCGTCGCAACGCCTTCATCCAGCCGCAGGTCGACCGCATCCTGTTCGAGGGCCTGTCGCGCTTCCCGGGCGTGCAGGTGCTGTTCGGCCAGTCGCTCGCCGGTTTCGCGCAGGACGACGACGGCGTCACGCTCGAGCTCGAGGCCGCGGGCGCGCCGCAGGCGGGCCAGGCCGAGGCGGGCGCGCCCGGCGCAGGTATCCGTGCGGGTGTCGGCGAGGCCATCGCCGCCGACGGCCCTGCCCGCCGCAGGCTGCGCGTGCGCTGGCTGGTCGGCTGCGACGGCGGCAACAGCTTCGTGCGACGCACCCTGGGCGTGGGCTTCGAGGGCCGCACCAAGCCCAACCGGTGGGTGGTGCTCGACCTGCGCAACGACCCGCTGGGCACGCCGCACATCTATCTGCACTGCGACCCGCAGCGCCCGTGGGTGTCGGCGGCGCTGCCGCATGGCATCCGCCGCTTCGAGTTCATGGTGATGCCCGACGAGACCGAGGAGACGCTCGCGCAGCCCGACAACCTCGCAAGGCTGCTCGCCGGCATCGTGCCCGACCCGGCCACGGTCGACCCGATCCGGCTGCGCATCTACACCCACAACGCCCGCCTGGCCGACCACTTCCGCCTCGGGCGGGTGCTGCTCGCCGGCGACGCGGCGCACATCATGCCGGTGTGGCAGGGCCAGGGCTACAACAGCGGGCTGCGCGATGCGAGCAACCTCGGCTGGAAGCTCGCGCTGGTGACGCGCGGCCTCGCCGACGAAGGCCTGCTCGACACCTACGGCGAGGAGCGCCGGCCGCACGCCCGCGCGATGATCCACCTGTCGGAGGTGGCCGGCGACATCTTCTCGCCCGAGAGCGCGACCGCGGCACGGGCGCGCGACAACCTCACCCGCGTGCTCGACCTGGTGCCCGCGTGGAAGCAGTACTTCGTCGAGATGCGCTTCAAGCCGATGCCGCGCTACGAGCAGGGCGCGATCGTCGCGCCGCCCCAGCCGCCGCGCCAGCCCACGCCGCTGGCCGGCCTGCTCGAGCGCGCGGGCGACCATCCGCTGGGGCGCCTGCTCGGGCTGATGGCCGACAAGCGCGAGTCCCTGGTCGGCCGCCTCGTGCACGGCCTCGACGTGCCGCCCGACACGCCGGTGGGCCGCATGTTCATCCAGCCGCGCGTGCTGTGCGAGGACGGCGCCACGCGGCGCCTGGACGACGTCATCGGCCCGGGATTCGCCGTGATCGCCTGGGGCACCGACCCCACCCACGGCCTGAGCGAGGCGGCGCGCGCGACCTGGGCCCGGCTGGGCGCGGTGTTCGTCCGTGCCGTGCCCTCGGTGCAGATGGCCCACGCGGCCGATGCGCGCAGCGGCGTGATCCGCGTGGGCGATCCCGCCAACCGCCTGAAGGACTGGTTCGCGCGCTGGCCGAAGTCGGTGGTGTTCGTGCGCCCCGACCGCTTCGTGGGCGCGCTGTGCGCGCCGCAGGAGATCTCCGCCACCACCCTCGCCTTCGCCCGCGCGCTGCGCGTGCCGACCGGAAGCCCGCCATGAACGCTCCCATCGCCTCCGGCGCCGCCGCCGAGCGCGCGGCCAACCGCGAGCGCGCACCGCGCGCCTTCCTCGGCCTGTCGCATTCGCCGCTGATCGGTCTGAACCCGGTCGCCCCCGAAGTCGGCTCGGCGCTGCAGGCCGCGATCGCCGACGCCCGCGCGCAGGTTCGCGCCTTCGACCCCGAGCTGGTCGTGATCGCCGGCCCCGACCACTACCACGGCTTCTTCAACGAGCTGATGCCGCCCTTCTGCCTGGGCACGCAGGCCACCGCGGTGGGCGACTGGGACACGCCCGCAGGCCCGCTGAACGTCGACACGCCGGCCGCGCTCGCGCTCGCGACCTTCCTGATGGACGAGGGATTCGACATCGCGGTCTCGCGGCGCATGCGCGTCGATCACGGCTTCGCGCAGGCCCTGCAGGCCCTCTGGGACGGCCTGGACACGCCGCCGGTGGTGCCGCTCTTCATGAACGCCGTGGCGCAGCCGGGCATCCCGCGGCTGGGCCGGTGTCTTGCGCTCGGCCAGGCGATCGGCCGCTTCCTCGACAAGCAGCCCCGACGCACGCTGCTGATCGGCAGCGGCGGGCTGTCGCACGAGCCGCCGGTGCCCACCCTCGAGCATCCCGACCCCGCGGTGCGCGAGCGCATCACCGTGCGCAGCGACCCCGATCCCGCGAGCTTCGGCGCGCGCAAGCAGCGGGTGATGGCCCACGGCATGGCGCTGGCCGCCGGCGACGCGCGCTACAAGCCGCTCAACCCCGCATGGGACGCGCGCTGGCTCGATGCGCTGGAGAGCGGCCGCCTCACCGACCTGCTGGCGCTGGACGAAGACGCCATCACCCGCGAGGCCGGGCTGTCGGCGCACGAATCCAAGACCTGGCTGATCGCGAGGGCCGCCACCGGGGCGGCCCGCTGCGAGTTTCGCCACTATCAGGCGATTCCCGAGTACGTGGCGGGCTTCGGCGTGATGTTCGCGCGCAGCGACGCATGAGCGCCGACCGCAAGGACCCGCCCGGTGCCCCGGCCCCGGCAGCTGCGACAGCCGCTTCGAGCGCGCCCGGCCTGAACCCCTGGCTCGCGCGCGTGATGCGCGGCGAAACCTCGGGCCCGCCGATCCAGTCGACGCTGGGCGGGCGCGTCGTCGCCGCCGACCCGGCGGCCGGAACGCTCGAGTCCGACTACGAGGGCATCGCGGCCTTCCGCAACCCGGCCGGCCAGGTGCAGGGCGGCATGCTCGCCTCGATGCTCGACGACGTGACGGCCCTGCTCGTGATGGCGACCGTAGCCGAGGGCGAGCACTGCGCCACCCTCAACCTTAACGTGTCCTTCCTGCGTCCGGCGCGGCCGGGCCCGCTGCGCGGGCGCGCCCGCATCGCCCGACGGGGCCGCGACGTGTGCCATGTCCATGGCGAGCTCGTCCAGGACGGGCAGGTGGTGGCGAGCGCGGTGGCGACCTGCATGGTGGTGCGCCCGCGCAGCTGAAGCGCAGCGCATCGCCGGGCACCAGCATCCGGAAGCGTTCCTCGGCGATGCCCGCCTCGCGCAGCGCCGCGCGCAGGTCCTGGATGGGCGCCTCGTAGGGCTCGTCGGTCAGCTGGAAGGTGCCCCAGTGGATGCCGATGGAAAGCGGCCCGCCCAGCGCCTGGTGCAGCCGCACCGCCTCGTGGGGGTTCACATGCTGCGCGGCCATGAACCATCGCGGCTCATAGGCGCCCACCGGCAGCGCGGCAAGGTCGAAGGGACCCAGGCGCCGGCCGATCTCGGCGATGTCGTCGGTCCAGCCGGTGTCGCCGGCGAAATACAGGCGCAGCGCCGGATGGTGCAGCACCCAGCCGCCCCACAGCGTGCGGTTGCGGTCCCGCAGCCCGCGCCCGCTCCAGTGATGGGCCGGCACGAAATGGAAATCCGCCTCGCCCAGACGGTGGTTCTCCCACCAGTCGAGCGCGCGCACACGGTCGATGCCCTGCTCGCGCATCCAGGCATCGACGCCGAGCGGCACCAGGAACAGCGGCGGCCCGCCGGGCTGCGCGGCCAGCGCCCGCACGGTGGGCAGGTCGAGGTGGTCGTAGTGGTTGTGCGAGATCAGCACCACATCGACGCGGCCGAGCCGGCGCGCCTCCTCGGGCACCGGATGCAGCCGCTTCGGGCCGGCCAGCCAGGGCACCGGCGAGGCGCGCTCGGAGAAATGCGGGTCGGTGAGGATGCGCAGGCCGCCGAGCTCGACCAGCAGCGTGGCATGGCCCAGCCAGACCACGCGGGTGGCGGCAGTGCCCACGCGCGCGGCCTCGGCGGGCAGCGCCACGGCGTCGGCCGCGTGCGCATCGACACCCACCGGCAGCATCTGCCACCGATCGGACCCGCCCGCCGCCTCGGCTGCCTGCCCGCGCCAGGTCGCGGGCAACGAGCGCCACGCGGCCGCCACGCGCTCGGGGGCCACGAGCGCGTCGAGGTCGAGGTCGCGGCGCGACCACCACCAGCGCAGCAGTTCGGACAACGGCTTGTTGACCCGCGTGCCGTCGCGATTGACGTAGCCGTCGTCGCGGTGGTGTTCGGCCCGCGGGCGGTCAACGCCGGCGGGCACCGGGGCGCAGGCCCCGAGCGCGAGCGCGACAACGCTCGCCAGCGTCAGCGCCACCCTCCGCAAGGCCGACGCCGCCAGCCGGTCCGGACGCGCCGGCGCGGCGGGCGATGATGGTTGCGCGCGCAACGAATCAGATCCGGCGCGGCGCCTCAATCCATCTGCGTGACGAACTTCGTGGTCAGATAGCCGTCGAAGGTCTCGGTGCCGCCCTCGCTGCCGATACCGCTGTCCTTGACGCCGCCGAAGGGCGTCTCGGCCAGCGCCTGGCCGAAGTGGTTGATGTTGACCATGCCCGACTCCAGGCCGTTCTGCACCGCGAGCGCGTTCTTCGTCGAGGTGGTGAAGGCGTAGGAGGACAGGCCGTAGGGCAGCGCGTTGGCGCGGCGCAGCACCTCGTCGACATCCTTGAAGCGCGCGAAGGGCGCGATCGGGCCGAAGGGCTCGGAGGTCATGACCAGGCTGTCGTCGGGCACGCCGGTGATGACCGTGGGGGCGAAGAAGTTGCCGATCTCGCCCAGCCGCTCGCCGCCGACCTCGATGCGCCCGCCGCGGGCGCGCGCATCCTCGATGAACTGCGCCATCGCCGGCAGCCGGCGGTCGTGGGCGAGCGGGCCCATCTTCGTGTCGGCCTCCAGGCCCGAGCCGACCTTCAGCTCGCGGGTCTTCGCGATGAAGCGCTCGACGAAACGGTCGTAGGCCTTCTCCTGGACGTAGAAGCGGGTGGGCGACACGCAGACCTGGCCGGCGTTGCGGAACTTGAAGCCCACCAGCAGGTCGCAGGCGCGGTCGAGGTCGGCATCGTCGAAGACGATGACCGGCGAGTGGCCGCCGAGCTCCATCGTGACGCGCTTCATGTGCGATCCGGCGAGCGCGGCGAGCTGCTTGCCCACCGGCACCGAGCCGGTGAACGAGACCTTGCGCACGATCGGCGACTTGATCAGGTACTCGGAGACCTCGCCGGGCACGCCCCAGACCAGGTTGAGCACCCCCGGGGGCAGGCCGGCGTCGTGGAACATGCGGGCGATGGCGACCACCGCGCTGGGCGCGTCCTCGGGGCCCTTGATGACGATGGTGCAGCCGGCGCCCACGGCCGCGGCGATCTTGCGGATGGCCTGGTTGTAGGGAAAGTTCCAGGGCGTGAAGGCGGCGCACACGCCGATGGGTTCGCGCAGCACCATCTGGCGCACGTTGGGCAGGCGCGGCGGGATCACGCGGCCGTAGATGCGCCGGCACTCCTCGGCGTGCCACTCGCAGTGCTCGGAGCACGAGACCACCTCGCCGATCGCCTCGGCCAGCGGCTTGCCCATGTCGAGGACGATGTTGCGGCCGATCTCCTTGGCACGCTCGCGGGTGAGCTCGGCGACCTTGCGCAGGATGCGGCTGCGCTCCAGCGGCGAGCTCTTCTTCCAG
>JBIIHU010000083.1:0-13266 GCA_044235405.1 Burkholderiaceae bacterium | reverse complement strand
GGGTCGCACTGGATGACGGAACGACCCGCAGCTGCCGCTTCCTGATCACCGCGATCGGCGCGCTGTCGGTCCCCACGCTGCCGCGCATCGAGGGCATCGACACCTTCGCCGGCCTCATCTGCCACACCGCCAACTGGCCGCACGAGCCGGTGAGCTTCGAGGGCAAACGGGTGGCGGTGGTCGGCACCGGCGCCAGCGGCGTGCAGACCATCCAGGAGGTGGCCAGGACCGCGGCGTCGCTGACGGTCTTCCAGCGCACGCCCAACTGGTGCGCGCCGCTGCACAACCGCCGGATCACCGACGAGGAGCAGCAGCGCATCAAGGCGAGCTACGGCGAGATCTTCCGCCAGTGCCGCGAGAGCCCCGCGGGCTTCATCCATCGGCCCGATCCGCGCCGCACGCAGGACGTCTCGCCCGAGGAACGCGAGGCCTTCTGGGAGCAGCGCTACGCCGAACCGGGCTTCGGCATCTGGATGGGCAACTTCCGCGACGTGCTGATCGACCGACAGGCCAACGCGCTGATGTCGGACTTCATGGCGCGCAAGATCCGCCAGCGCGTGAAGGACCCGAAGACCGCCGAGAAGCTGATCCCGAAGAACCATGGTTTCGGCACCCGCCGGCTGCCCCTGGAGACCGGGTACTACGAGGTCTACAACCAGCCCAACGTCGAACTCGTCGACCTGCACGAGACGCCGATCGAGGCCATCACCGCGCAGGGCATCCGAACCCGCGATGGCGAGCGAGCCTTCGACATCATCGTGTTCGCCACCGGCTTCGATGCGCTGACCGGCGCCTATGACCGGATCGAGATCGTCGGCACCGACGGACAGCGCCTGAAGGACCAGTGGCGCGGCGGCGCGAAGACCTTCTTCGGCATTCAGAACGCGGGCTTTCCCAACCTGCTGATGGTGATGGGCCCGATGTGCGCGCTGGGCAACATCCCGCGCAGCATCGAGTACAACGTCGACTGGGTGGCCGGCCTGCTGCGCCACCTGCGCGACCACGGCCGCACGCGCGTCGAGGCGCGGCCCGAAAGCGTGCAGGGCTGGATGGACATCGTGCGCGCCGCCTCGATCGGGCTGCTTTCCAACGAGGTCGACTCGTGGATGACCGGCGTCAACCGCAACGTCGAGGGCAAGAGCGAGCGGGTACTCGCGCGCTACAGCGGCACCGGCCCGGACTTCCGGGCGCGGGCCGATGCGGTGGCTGCCGGCGGCTACCGCGAACTCGACATCGCCTGAGCGGCGGCCGGCCGCGCGGCCGCGATCTCGCGTGGCGCGCCGGCTGGCCCGGCGACGTCTCAGTCGAGTCGAATGTTCAGCGGCCGGATGATGCGGCCCCAGTGGTCATGCTCGGCCTGGATCAGCTGGGCATAGGCCTCGGGGCTCGCGGACGACATCGGCTGCTCGCCGTTGGCGCGCAGGCGCTCGACGTACTCGGGCGCAGCGACCGCCGCCACCACCGCCCTGTGCAGCCGATCGATCACCGGCCGGGGTGTGCCCGCGGGCGCTAGCAGGCCGAAGTAGGTGTAGGCCTTCAGGTCCCGGAACCCCGCCTCGCGGAAGGTCGGCACATCAGGCATCGTGGGCGAGCGCTCGTCGTCCATCACCGCGATCACGCGGCCCTTGCCGCTCGCGTGCAGCGCCGAGCCGCTCGCCAGCCCCTCGACCTGGGTGTCGAGCCGGCCACCGACCAGATCGAGCGTCGACTGCGAGGTGCCCTTGTAGGGCACCTCGGTCATCTTCACGGCGAGCTCCTGACCGATCCACTCGCCGATGATGTGGGTCATCGTGCCGGTGCCAGTCGTGCCGAAGCTCACGCCCTTGCCCTGGGCCTTGCCCCAGGCAACGAACTCCGCCACCGACTTCGGCGGCAGCGCGGGCGTCACGGTCAGGACGAAGGGCTGGCGCGAGACCAGCGACACTGGCGCGAACTGCTCGGTCCGATAGGGCAGCGAACGGAAGACGTGAGGGTTGATCGCGGTGGTGGTGCCCGGAGCCATCAGCAGCGTGTGGCCGTCCTTCGCCGCACGGGCGACGTGGGCCGCGCCGATCGTGGTCGAGGCACCCGGGCGGTTCTCGACCGTGACCGCCACGCCCAGGTTGCGCGACATCAGCTCGCCGATGCGCCGGGCGGTGAGGTCGGTGGGACCGCCCGCCGCGTAGGGCACGACGATGGTGATCGGGCGCGAGGGGAAGTCCTGCGCCTGCGCCAGGGGCGAGAGCGCCCCGACAAGGACACCGGCGAGCATCGGAAACAGCAGACGGCGGGAGAGCGGACGCATCGTTGACCCTCGCGGTGGACGGAAGTTGGCGCATCTTGCCCGAGCAAGTCGCACCCGGGCGCGCCGTGCGCCCGGGGCCGTTCCGAACGCCGCCGTCGCGCAGCCCTACTCGCGCGGGACGTTCGCGTCGCGAACCACCTTGCCCCAGAACTCGAAATCGCGACGGATCAGCGCCTGGAATTCCTCGGGCGACGACGACTCCGGGTCCAGCCCCAGCCCCTGCAGCCGCTCGACGAAGGCGGGGTCCGCGAGGATCTGGCGCAGCGCGCCGTTCAGCTTGTCGACGATCGGCCGGGGCAATGCCGCCGGACCGAGCACGCCGAACCAGCCGACGACCTCGTAACCCGGCAGGCCGGCCTCGATCATCGTTGGCACGTCGGGCAGCGCGCGGTTGCGCCGCTTCGAGGTCACCGCGATCGGACGCACCTTGCCCGCCTTGATGAGGCCGGCGGCGGTGTTGGTGATGTCGAACATCATCGTGATCTTGCCGCCGATCACGTCCATCATCGCCGGGTTGTTGCCCTTGTAGGGCACGTGGACCATCTTCGTGCCGCTCATCTTCGCCAGCAGCTCGCCGGCGAGATGGTTCGAGCCGCCCACACCGGCCGAGCCGTAGGTGACCTTCTCGGGGTTGGCGCGCGCGTAGTCGATCAGCTCCTTCAGCGAGCGGATCGGCAGGTCGGGGTTCACGCACAGCACGTTCGCGTAGTTGACGACCAGCGAGATCGGCTGGTGGTCCTTCAGCGGGTCGAAGGGCACCTTGCTCTGCACATGCGGGGAGATGGTCTGCGGCGGGCTCGCGCCGAACAGCAACAGGTAGCCGTCGGCTGGCGCCTTGGCGACCGCGTCGTGGCCGATGATGCCGCCGGCGCCCGGGCGGTTGTCGACGATCACCTGCTGGCCAATCCGCGCGCTCAGTTGCTGCGCAACCAGCCGGCCGGCCGAGTCGACCGGCCCGCCCGGGGGATAGGCGACCACCATCCGGATCGGCCGGTTCGGGTAATCGGATTGCGCGAGCACCGGCGCGGCCAGCGTGGCGAGGGATGCGCCGGCACCAGCGAGCAGCCGGCGACGGGTGGGATCGGACGTATCTGGCAAGCTTGCCTCCTGCAATGAACCAACGAGGAAGCCGCGATGGTAATGAATTTGCCGCAGGATGCCGCGGCCGAGGCCGCCGAGACCGCGCGCCTGGTGCGCGAGCTCGCCGACATCGAGGCGATCCGCCAGCTCAAGCACCGCTACTGCGAGCTGTGCGACGCCGACTATGACGCCGACGCGCTGGCCGCGCTCTTCACCGAGGACGCGGTATGGGACGGCGGACCGATGGGCTCGCACCACGGCCGCGAGGCGATCCGGCGCTTCTTCGAGGGCTCGTCGACGCGGGTGGCGTTCGCGCTGCACATGGTCCTGAACCCGCAGATCGCGATCGACGGCGACATCGCGCGGGCCCGCTGGTACCTGTGGCAACCGATGGTCTACCGGCTGCCCGGCGGCGAGCAGGCGTGGTGGATGTCGGCGCGCTACGACGATCGTTGCGTACGCACCGATCAGGGTTGGCGCTTCGCCCGCGTCGAGGTCGCGCTGAAGATCCTCGCGCCCTACGATCGCGGCTGGGGCGAGGCCCGCCAGCACGACGTCTATGCGGCCTTGCGCGGAGCGTCGTCGTGAGGGCGCCGGTCGCACTCGCCCATGCCAGCCGGCTGATCAACCATGGGCCCACGGTGCTGGTCACCAGCCGCGACGGCGCGCGCCGCAACCTGATGGCCGCGGCCTGGTCGATGCCGGTCGAGTTCACGCCGCCGCGCATCGCGGTGGTGGTCGACAAGCGCACCTGGAGCGCCGAGTTGATCGCCGCCAGCGGCCTGGTCGGCCTGTGCATCCCCTGCGCCGCGCAGGCCGACCTGTGCTTCACGGTGGGCAGCGAGAGCGGCCGGGAGCTCGCGCAGGCGGGCACCGACAAGTTCGCGCGCCACGGCATCGCCTGCTTCGACGGGCCGGTACACCGTCTGCCGATGGTCGAGGGCTGCGTGGCGTGGCTCGAGGGTCGGGTGATCGTCGCCCCCGACGAGCACGGCGTCGACCGCAACCGGCACGCCGCGCAGGCCTACGACACGCTGTTCGTCGAGATCGATTCGGCGCAGGCCGACACGCGGGTGTTCCGCGACGGACGCTGGGATTTCCACGACGGCAACGCCGAACGGCACACGCTGCACCACCTCGGCGCCGGCCTCTTCGCCGTGCCGAGCCGCACCGTGCGCGGCCGGGTACTCGAACCCGGCAAGCCGTCCTGAGGCGCGCCCGCGCCGGCCGATCCGGCAAGCCGGCCCTGGCGCGCGCGGCCTAACGGTCGCGCGAGGCGCGAGCGGCGATCGCCGCCGGCGACTGGCTGAAGTCGATCCAGCCCGCCTCGAGTCCCGCGCTGTAGCCGCGATCGACCGGGATGTCGACGCCATTGATCCACGCGCAGCCCGGCCCGAGCAGCGCCTCGATCGCGGCGGCGATCTCGTCGGGCGTCGCCGAGCGGCCGACCTGCGACCGCGACCAGGCGGTCTGCTCGCTGCCCATCAGCGCCTCGAACTGAGGCGACAGCGGGGTGTCGATGCCGCCAGGACTCACGCACAGCACGCGGGTGCCGCGGTGCACATGGTGGCGCGCCTCGCGCAGCGACCACGCGGTGACACAGCGCTTGGAAAACGAGTAGGGATCGCGCGCGAACGCCGCACGGTTGGCCTCGCACCAGGCGAGCCCCTCGGCCATCGAGCCGGTGTCGAGCAGCGGCGCGATGCGATCGAGGCGGCGCAGCCAGTCGCGCCCCGCGATCGAGGAGACATTGACGATCGCGCTGCCGCGGGCCAGGCGCGGCGAGAGCTGCGCGGTGACTTCGCGCATCCCGAGAAAATTGACCGCGAGCACGCGCGAGGGATCGTCGGCGCGGGCCATGCCGGCAACATTGGCCAGCCCCAGCAGCGACTGCGCAGGCAGCGACTGCACGGCCTGCGAGATGCTCGCGTGGTCGCCGAGGTCGCAGCGCAACCAAGTGACCCCGGCAACCGTCTGCGCGGGCTCGGCGCGGTCGAGGTTATAGACCGGCTGGCCACCCGCGGCGAGACGACGCGCAAGTGCAGCGCCCACGCCGGAGGATCCGCCGGTGACGACATAGGCATTCATCGGGAGCTCTCCTGCGAACAAGCAGAGGGGGGGTCAGCGAGGCGCCGGCACGCGCATCGCGGTGCCGTCATGGCCGGGGTCGGCGCCGCCATCGAGATGGTCGCCATCGATGCGGATGCCATGGACCGCGGCGATGCCGAAGGTTGCCGCATCGCGCACGGTGTCGTAGCCCATCGCCTGCAGCTCGCGCTCGGTGCGGAACGCGATCCGGTTCGACAGGTCGATCGCGTCGCTGGTCGACGAGAAGCGCGGCGCGCTCACCGCCTCGGTCATCGTCATGTCGAAGTCGATCACGTTCAGGCAGGCCTGCAGCACACCCATCGCGATCTGCGTGGCGCCGGGCGCGCCGATCAGCAGGCAGGGGTCGGCGCCGCGGAACACGATCGACGGGCAGATCGAGCTGAACCGCGCCTTGCCGGGTGCGAGCGACCCCGCACGTCCCGGGCGCGGATCGAAGACCGCCATGCAGCCGTTGTAGAGAAAGCCCAGCCCCTCGGTGATCACCCCCGAGGGCATGCCCAGCGAATGGGTCATCGTGACGCAGTTGCCGTCGTGGTCGATCACGCACAACTGCGTGGTGTCCTTCGTGGGCCGGCCGCTGTTGACGCGCGGCACACTCAGGCGCTCGCCCGCGCGGATCGCGGCGGCTGCCGCGTCGGCATGCGCCGCCGAGAGCAGTCGTTCGACGGGTACGTCGACGAAGGCCGGGTCGCCGACATGCAGGTCCTTGTCGACGGTGGCGCGCTTCATGGCCTCGCAGACCACGCGGATGTAGGCACTGCTGTTGTGGCCAAGCGCGCGCAGGTCGAAGCGCTCGAGCACGTTGAGCATCTCGATCAGCATGATGCCGCCGCCGGGTGGCGCGTTGCTCGACACGTTCAGCCCACGATAGCTGCCCCAGAGCGGCGCGGTGTCGCGGGTGCGGTAGGCGGCCAGGTCGGCGCGCGACAGCAGTCCACCGTGGGCCTTCATGTCGGCGTCGATACGCGCGGCGATGTCGCCGACGTAGAAGGCGTCGGCGCCCTCGCGCGCGATCGTGTCGAGGGTGTCGGCGAGATCAGGGTTCCTCACGAGCTCGCCCACGCGCCGCGGCCGACCGTCGGCCCCGACGTACAGGCGCCGTCCGGAGGGCGACCAGGCGATGCGCTCGGCCGAACCGGTGCGGCCCATCTGCCCCTCGTCGGACCAGAAGTAGTGCACGTGCGGACGCACCCGCCAGCCCTGCCGCGCCCACGCGATCGCCGGGCGCACAACCTCGGCCCAGGGCAGGCGACCGTGGCGCGCGTGCGCGTCGTGGTAGGCCCGCAGCGAGGCCGGCACGCAGATCGACTGGTAGCCGACGTCGTTGACCCGCCCCTTCAGGACGAAACCGTAGCCGTCGCGGGCCTCGGACTCGATCAGGTCGGCCCACATGTCGGGGCGCGTGGCCGCGGGGGCCGGCGAATGGAAATCGAGGTAAGCGTGCACGCCCTTGCCGGGCAGGTAAAGCCCCATGCTGCCGAAGCCGGAGATGCCGGCCATCAGGGGGTCGACCACCCCTTGCGTGAAGGCGATGGCGACGGCCGCGTCGACCGCGTTGCCGCCCTCGCGCAGGATGTCGGCCCCGACCTCGGTGGCCTCGGGCTGAGCGGTGACGACCATGGCATCGCGGCGTGCGGACATCGAAGGCTCCCGGTTCAGCCGACGACGTTGCGCGGCACGTCGCGATAGGGCTTGTCGGTATCGACACTCGCCTCGCGCGGCATGCCAAGCACGCGCTCGGCGATGATGTTGCGCTGGATCTCGTCGGTGCCGCCGGCGATCGACGTGGCGGGCACCGAGACCAGGATCTCGGCGATGGTCCCGTTCAGCGGGCCGTCGGCGCCCGTGAGCAGCGCGTCGGCGCCGCTGAGCTGCGTGTGTACCCGCGCGGCGGCCCGCGCGACATGGCTCGCCGCGAGCTTGCCGAGCGAGCCCTCCGGGCCCTGGGGGCGACCCTGCTGCTGCGCGGCGCGCGCGCGCCGGGCCGTCCACTCTGCCGACCTCGCCATCACCAGCAGTCTCGCGATCTCCTGGCGCACCACCGGATCGCCGAGCTTGCCCGTCTCGCGGGCGCGCGACATGACGAGATCGATGCGACCCGCCCGATTCGGGTACCACTTGTAGGGCGCGAGCGCGACCTCGATCTCCTCGCGCTCCTCCGCGTACACGCGGCCCGGGCGATCCGAGCCGCGGGCCCAGCCGCGCAGCGCGTCGGCGCCGCGACGCTCGTGCATCAGCGTGGTGGTCGTCACTGCCCATCCGCCGCCCTCGCGACCGACCAGGTGCTCGGGCGGCACGACGGCGTCGGTGATGAAGACCTGGTTGAAGGTGGCGTGGCCGTTCATCTGCTGCAGCGGCTGCACGGTCACGCCCGGCTGCTTCATGTCGATCACGAAGTAGGACAGGCCGGCGTGCTTGGTGCGGCCCCAGTCGGTGCGCGCGAGCAGCAGACCCCAGTGGGCCTTCTGCGCGCCCGAGGTCCAGACCTTCTGGCCGTTGACGATCCAGTTCGTGCCATCGAAGTCGGCGCGCGTCAGTGCCCCGGCAGCATCCGAGCCGCTGCCCGGCTCGCTGAAGAGCTGGCACCAGGCGTCCTCGCCGGTGAGGCTGCGGCGCAGGAACTTGCGCTTCTGGAAGTCGGTGCCGTGCTCGAGGATGGTGGCCGCGGCCAGCGTGCGGATGCCCACGCGGGCCACGCTCACCGCGCCGATGCGGTTGAACTCCTCCTCGACCACCGGCACCAGCCCCACCGGCAGGTCGCGGCCGTGCCAGGCGCTGGGCCAGTGCGGCGCGCCCCAGCCGGAATCGACCAGCCGATTGCGCCAGTCGATCAGCGACAGCGTGGGGTCCCAGTTGGCCTCAAGCCAGGCGCGTACCTCGGCACGCACCGAGGATTCGGTCAGTTCGCTCATCGTCTCGCTCCTCACTCGGGCCAGTGCCGCAACATCCGCTCACGGTGCTCGTGCGCATCGCCGAAGAGCACTTCGGAGCTCTTGGCGCGCTTGAACCACAGGTGGGTGTCGTGGTCCCAGGTGAAGCCGATGCCGCCGTGGATCTGAATCGCGTGGATCGCGGTCTGCAGGTAGGTCTCGGCCGCGCCTGCCTTGGCGAGCGAGGCGACCGCGACCATGTCGGCGTCGCCTTCATCGAGGGCGGCCGCCGCGTAGTAGGCGGCCGACTTCGCGAGCTCGACCTCGAGCAGCATGTCGGCCTGCTTGTGCTTCATCGACTGGAAGGACGCGATCGAGCGGCCGAACTGCACGCGCATCTTCGCGTAGGCAAGCGCGTCCTCGCGCAGTCGCGCGGCGCCGCCCACCATCTCGTTGGCCAGGCAGACCGCCGCCTCGACCATCGTGCGTTCGAAGGGCGCCGCGGCCGCGCCCTCGTCGCCGAGCAGCTCGGCCGGCACGTCGGCGAACTGCAGCCGCGCGAGCTTGCGGGTGGCGTCCATCGTCGCCAGCGGCCGACGTGACAGGCCTGGCGCGTCGGCGCGCACCGTGAACAGCGACAGGCCAACCTCGCCCGACGAACCCGGCGCACGCGCGAGCACGACGATCAGGTCCGCGGTATGCCCGTCGAGCACGAAGCTCTTGTGGCCGTTCAGCCGCCAGCCGTCGGCGCCGCGCGTGGCCTGAAGCGTGGTGGCGGCCGCCTCCCAGCGACCGTCATCCTCGGCGCTCGCCAGCGTGGCCACCGTCGCGCCGCTCGCGATGCCCGGCAGCAGCACTTCCTTCTGAGCGGCATGACCCGCGTTCAGGATCGCGCCGGCGCCGAGCACCGTCGAGGCCAGGTAGGGCGCGCAAAGCAGCGCGCGCCCCATCTCCTCGAGCACGATCGCGTGCTCGCCGAAACCGAAGCCCTGGCCACCATAGGCCTCGGGAATGCGCACCGCGCAAAGGCCGAGTTCGCGATCCATGGCCTGCCAGGTGGCGCGCTCCCAGCCGGCCTCGGTGGCCATCAGCCGGCGCACCTCGGTGGTCGGCGATCGATCGTCCAGGAAGCGCCGGACCGTGGTCCGGAACAGTTCCTGCTCCTCGGAAAAGCTGAATTTCAAGGTCTGCCCCCGTCACAGTCGTCGTCGCGTTGTCGCGCCATCATAGGCGCGGGTCGCGGCCGACGGCCGTGCGAAGGGGGCGAAGTCGGAAGGCGGGCGGTCCGGGAGTCGATGTCGCCGGACTCAGCGACGCCACTGCACCCCGGCCATCAGGTACTGGAATCGCGCCATGTTGTAGACGCTGCTGTCGGCGCCTCCGTCGAGGACACGCACCCCCGCGAAAACCCCCAGCCCCGGACGCAGGTCCTGCACGACGCGCAGCGCCAGATCGAAGGCGCGGCCCGGCCCCCCGGCAAGCCCGTCGCCTTCGAACACGAGCCGGGTGCGATCGCCGAGCGTCCGCTCGGCGTGGAGGTGCAGCAGCGGCACGAAGCCGGTGTTCGACCGCGTGGCCGTGATGCCGCCCTCGCGCAGCGTGATCTCGGCATCGCGGATCTTGCCGGTCACGCCGGCCTTGACGGTCAGCCCCTCGGAGGCATGCACCGTGTAGCGCCAGGTCGCCCGGTAGGAATCGAAACGGTAGCTCGCCGACGTGGGCGCCGCGCCAAAGGACGCGCCCTGAAAGGCGACCGGCCCTGGCAGATTCCCGGCCCCGGACAGACGCAGCGGCGCCACCACCAGGCGCAGCTCATGGCGCGGCGCCAGACCGAGGGCGACCTGCACACGCGGCGCCGACGCCGGGCCGTCGCCGGTCAGGCCGTCGAGCGCGAAGCGGGTGCCCGCGGCGTCGTTGGGCGATTGCACATCGTTTCGGGTCTGCCAGGCGGCTCCCCACTCCAGGTCGACGACGACGCCAGTGGCTTCGGGCGTTCGAGCCTGGGCGTGGGCACCAGCGCCGGTCAGGGTCAGCAGCCACAGGAGCGCCGGCGCAAGGCCAGGGCGCGGGCGGAGACGTTGGGTGGCGTGCATGGTTCGCCAGGAAAGAGAGGGAGGTGGGAATCCGCCGAACGGGCCGGTGCCGCGCGGTGCTGCGCGATACCGGCCGACGCGGTGCGGCCTCTGGTTGTCGGCGCCAGCGCCCCAGGCCTGACATGGCCGCCGGCCGCAGGTGGCACGTCAGCGCGCGCGCGCGGCGCGCCCGCTGCGGCGGCGACGCCGGCGCAGCACCGCCAGTCGCCATCCGAGCGAGACCAGCAGATAGGTGGCCAGGCCTGTCACGGTCGCGAAGAGCGCGAGCCCGAGCATCAGCGGCTGGCCGACGCCGGCGATCGAGTCCTGCAGCGACGCCCAGAAACCGACGGCGGCCGCGCGGGCATCGGGCGCAGCCGGATCCCCGGGCGGCGGCGTGGATTCGCCCAGCAGCGCACTGCCCACCCACCAGGCCGCGTAGTAGATCGGACCGAAGGTGAAGGGATTGGTGACCAGCGTGCTGGCCACCGCGGCCGGCACGTTGGCCCGCAGGACCACCGCGACCGCTGCGCTCGCCGGGATCTGGGCGATGGGGATCAGCAGACCGAAAAAAACCCCGACGGCCATGCCGAGCGCAATCGCCCGGCGACGCGCATGCCAGAGATGCGGATCGAAAAGGCGCGGCCCGATCCAGCGCAACCAGCGGTTCTTGCGCAGGGAATCACGGGAGGGCAACCAGCGTCGGAAAGGCGCCACCTGAGCTCCGGCGATTGTGGACAATTTTCTGCGTCGTCGACACCCAGTCGACCTTTCATCGCGGGCCCCATCCGCCCTGGTCGCGCGGGAGGGCCGCGAGTTCGCGCGCCAGCCGTGCGAGCACCGATCCCCATCCGCGATCCGGTCCCTGGCGCAGCAGGCGCACCGACGCGTACCAGGGGCTGTCGTCGCGCTCGAGCATCCACCGCCAGTCCGGTGCGAAGGGCAGCAGGATCCAGGTCGGGCGGCCGAGTCCGGCCGCGAGGTGGGCGACGCTGGTGTCCACGCTGACCACCAGATCGAGACACTGGCAGAGCGCCGCGGTATCGTCGAAATCCTCGAGCAGTGCGGCGGGGTCGCGCACGGCCGCGGCGGCGAGCATCGGGACTTCCTCGTCCAGAAGCTGCTTCTGCAGGCTGAGGTACTCCAGCCCTTCGGGCAGCGCATGGCGCAGCGCCGACAGCGGCAGGCTTCGCCGTCGATCGTTGCGGTGCGCGGGATTGCCTCGCCAGACCAGCCCGACCCGCGGCCGGGACCGAGGCCCCAGCCAGCTTGCCCAGCGGGCGACACGCTCGGGATCGGGCCGCAGCCGCTGCGCCGGTGCGAGCGGCTCGGGGGCCCGAGCCCCGAGCGCGAGCGGCAGCGACATCAGGGGACAATGGCGATCGTGATGCGCAAGCGGGGCGTCGCCATCGACCACCGCCACCCCGGGCAGGCTTCGCGCGAGCAGCGTGCGCAGCGGCGGCGGCACCGATAGCGTCACCCGCGCCCCCTGGTCGCGCAACAGGGCCGCGTAGGGACTGAACTGCAGCGTGTCGCCCAGACCCTGCTCGGCATGCAGCAGGATCGACCGACCCGTCAGGGCTTCCTCGCCCAACCAGGGCGGATCGGCGCGCATCACCCGCATCGGCGGGGCATGGCGCTGCTGCCAGCGCGCCTCGTGAAGCCGCCAGCCCTCGGCGAAGCGGCCGATCGTCAGCAGCGTCACGGCCTTGCCCCAGCGCGCATCGGGGTAGTCGGGACGCAGCGCCAGCGCGGCATCGAAGCCGACGAGCGCTTCGTCAACCCGCCCGAGCGCGAGCAGAACCCCCGCCCGATTGGCCTGCGCGGCGGCGAAGTCCGGCTGAGCGCGCAAGGCGGCCTCGAAGCTCGTCAGCGCCTCGTCGAGACGGTCGAGCTCCCTGAGCGCGTTACCCCGGTTGTTGAACGCCGACGCATGACCGGGGCGCAGCGCGAGCGCCGCCTCGTGACTTGCGAGCGATTCCTCGAAGCGCCGCAACTCGAAGAGTGCGCTGCCACGGTTGTTCAGCGCCTCCACCGACCCTGGATCGACCCGCAGCACCTGCTCGAAGCAGCCGAGCGCCTCCTCGAAACGGCGCAGCACCAGCAGGGCGCTGCCCCGGTTGGCCGTCGCCGCCACTAGCCCGGGCTGCAGCTCGGCGGCTCGCCCGAAGGCTGCGGCGGCGTCCTCGAAGCGGCCGAGTTCCTTCAGCACCAGCCCCCGATGGACATGGAGCGCGGCATCGCGCGGCGCGATCCGCTGCGCCTCGTCGAAGGCGGCCAGTGCCTCCGTCATCCGACCCGCGCGTGCCAGCGCCATCGCTCGCGAACGGGCAGGTTCCCGCGATGCAGCCGGCAGGCGTCCGGACGAGACCACGCCCGGACTTCGGAGTGGCCCCGCTGGCGGGCGCAAGGGCGATGAGACACCGGCGGAAGCGCCAAAGGCCTGGCGAAGCGCCTGATCGAGCGGTGAACGTGACATGGCGAGGCACACCCGCGGCGGAGGAAGGGGGCGGGGTCGAGGCCCCCGCGGCGATAGCCCGATTGTCAGCCTGCGGACCATCTTCGCCTGCGAACTTGTGCGCCAAAGCCGCAACAGCGCCGGGTCGACAGGCGATGCCGAAGCGCGGGGCGCGCCGCGCCTCCACGGGCCGCACCGTGCCCGTGCCGCCGCGTCCGTACCGCCGCGTCCGTACCGCCGTGCCCGTACCGCCGTGCCTATACTTCAGCGATCCCAACCCTCCGGACGCGCGACGCGTCCCCGGCGAGCATGAGCATCGCGATCGTCCTCTATCCCGGCCTCACCGCGCTCGATGCGATCGGCCCCTACGAGGTGCTGAACAGCGCGCCCGGG
>JBIIHU010000314.1:0-4157 GCA_044235405.1 Burkholderiaceae bacterium | reverse complement strand
CTCTTCGACATGCCGTGGATGCCGATCTACATGGTGGTCATCTTCATCTTCTCGTGGCACATGGGTGCGCTCGTGCTTGCCGGGGCGGTGCTGCTGGCCATCCTCACACTGATCACCGAGCGGGTGTCGCGGCCGCTGCTCGACGAATCCAGCAAGATCTCCGCCTCGGCCAATAATCTGGCGGCCAACAACCTGCGCAATGCCGAGGTGATCGCCGCGATGGGCATGCTCGGCAACCTGCGCGCGCGCTGGGCCGAGCGTCATCAGCGCTTCATCGCGATGCAGGCCACCGCGAGCGACCGGGCTGGCGTGCTCACCGGCATGACCAAGTTCGTGCGCATCGCGCTGCAGTCGCTGGTGCTCGGCCTGGGGGCGCTCGAGACCCTCGATGGCAAGATGACCTCGGGCATGATGATTGCGGCGTCGATCCTCGCCGGAAGGGCGCTCGCCCCGATCGAGCAGCTGATCGGCAACTGGCGCCAGATGGTCGCCGGGCGCGAGTCCTACCAGCGGCTGCGCGAGGTCCTGGGCGCCTTCCCGGAACGTGCCAGCGGCATGCCGCTGCCGCCGCCCACGGGGAAGGTGGCCGTCGAGGCGCTGTCGGCGGGAGCGCCCGGCTCGCGCACGCTGATCCTGAAGAACGTGAGCTTCACGATCGATCCGGGGCAGGTGATCGCGATGATCGGGCCGAGCGCCTCGGGCAAGTCCACGCTGGCGCGTCTGCTGGTTGGCGTTTGGGCGCCGCTCACCGGCAGCGTGCGCCTGGACGGCGCCGAGGTCTTCAGCTGGAACAAGGCCGAACTCGGCCCCCATCTTGGCTACCTGCCGCAGGACATCGAGATCTTCGACGGTACGATCGCCGAGAACATCGCGCGCTTCGGCCCGATCGACTCCGAGCGGGTGGTCGAGGCGGCGATGCGCAGCGGCATGCACGAGCACATCCTGCGCCTGCCCCAGGGTTACGACACCCCGCTCGGGCCGGGCGGCATGGCGCTGTCGGGCGGCCAGCGCCAGCGGGTCGGGCTCGCGCGCGCCATCTACGGCGATCCGGCGCTCATCGTGCTCGACGAACCGAATGCCAACCTCGATGACCAGGGCGAAGCGGCGCTGCTCGAGACCATCAAGGGCCTGAAGCAGCGCGGCCGCACCGTGGTGCTGATCACCCACCGGATGGGCACGCTGGCAGCCGTCGACAAGGTGCTCGTGATGCAGGACGGCGCGGTGCGCGCTTTCGGCCTGCGCGACGAGATCCTCGCGCCGATGTTCGCCGCCGCGCGAGCCCAGCAGCAGAACCAGCAGCCCCGGCCGCCGCAGGTGCCCCCGCCGGCGCCCCAGAAATGAACCGAGACCATCCGATGAAGACCCTCTTTCTCCTGTCCGGTGTCGTCCGCGGCCCGGCCTTCGGGCCCGAAGGGCCGGCGGGTGCCGGCTCGCCGCAGGCGCCTGCCCAGGCCCCGGCCGGTGAACGCACCCGCACGCCGATGTCGCTTGGCCGCGCGCTGTTCTGGGGCTGGCTGGTGCTGCTTGTCGGCGGTGGCGGATTCTTCGCCTGGGCGAGCATCGCGCCGCTCGACCAGGGCGTCACCGCGCCCGGGCAGGTCGTGGTCACCGGCAACCGCAAGCTGGTCCAGCATCCGTCGGGTGGCATCATCGCCGAGATCCTGGTTCGCGAAGGCGATGCCGTGCAGGCGGGCCAGACCCTCGTGCGGATGGACACCACGCTCGCGCGTACGCAGCTCGAAACCCTGCGCGCGCAATGGATCGTCGCCCGTGCGGTCGAGGGTCGCCTGTCGGCGGAGCGCGAGGGGCGCGACAGCGTCGAATTCGCCCGCGATCTGGTTGCGTCCGCAACCGAATCGGCGGTTGCGCAGGCGATCGCGCTGCAGAAGCGGCTGTTCGACACTCGCCGCGCGTCGCTGCGCACCGAGCTCGCCGCGATCGACGAATCGATCGCGGGCCTGCAAGCCCAGATCCGGGGCACCGAGGCCTCGCGCGAGGCGCGCGAGGAGCAGCTGCGACTGCTGCGCGAGGAGTTGCGCAACCAGCGCGAACTGTCGGCCGGCGGCTATCTGCCGCGCAATCGCGTGTCCGAGCAGGAGCGGCTGCAGGCGCAGCTCGCCGGCCAGATCGCCGAGGACGCCGCCGCCATCGCCAGGGCGCGCAGCAATATCGGCGAGCTTCGGGTGCGGGCGGTCGGGCGCCAGAACGAGTATCGCCAGCAGGCCGAGACCCAGCTCACCGACACGCAGAAGGAAGTCAACGCGCTCGCAAGCCGGATCCAGGGTCTGCAGTTCGATCTTCGCAACACCGAAGTCCGGTCGCCGGCGAGCGGTACCGTCGTGGCGCTGAACGTGTTCACGCCGGGCGGCGTCATCCAGGCCGGCGCGCCGCTGATGGAGGTGGTGCCCAAGGGCGAGCCGCTGCGGGTCGAGGCGAGCGTGCCGCCGCAGTTCATCGACAAGATCCGGCCCGGGCTCGATGTCGAGGTGCTCTTTCCCGCGTTCAATCAGCGCGTCACCCCGAACATCAAGGCGAAGGTGACCTCGGTGTCGGCCGATGCGCTGGCCGACCAGCGCTCGGGCACCACCTTCTACCGCGCGATCGTCGAGGTGACGCCCGAAGGCGAGAAGCAGCTTCGCGACAAGCAGATCAAGGCGGGCATGCAGGCCGAGGTCTTCATCCGGACCGGTGAGCGCACCGCGCTCAACTACCTGTTCAAGCCGCTGACCGATCGCCTCCGTGCGGCGATGACCGAGGACTGACCGTGCGCCGCCGTCCCGTGTCCTGCCGAATCGCGCCACTGGCCCTGGCGATTGCCGCGCTCGCGGCGTCGGGCCATGCCGCCGCGGTCGGGTTCGCCGAGGCCTGGAAGGCCGCGCAGCGCGCCGATCCCCAGTATCGCGCCGCACGCGCCGATCTCGAGGCCAACCGCTTTGCGATCCCGATCGCGCGCTCCCAGCTGCTGCCGCAGGTGGGGGTCTCGGTGGCCGACAGTCGTGTGAACGGCACGCGCGAGAGCACGGCGGGCGGCCTTCCGTCGACGCCGCTCGACTACACCTCGCGCTCGCGTTCGCTGTCGGTGCGCATGCCGCTGCTCAACATGGAGGCGCTCGCCAGGCTGCGAGGCGGGCAGGCGCAGGTCGCCTACGCCGAGGCCGCCTTCCAGGTGCGCGGCAAGGATCTGGTCACGCGGATGGGCAAGGCCTACTTCGAGCTGCTCTATGCGCTCGATGCGGTGTCCCTTGCGCAGTCGGCGGTCGACACCTACACCGAGGCGGTCGCCTTCGCCACGCGCCGTTTCGAGGGCGGCGAGGGCACGCGAACCGAGGTCGGGGAGGCCGAGGCGCGGCTCGACATCGCTGCCGCGCAGCTGATCGAGGCGCGCGACGCGGTCGAGGTGGCCCGGCGCACGCTGCAGGTGATCTCCGGGCTCGATGCCCAGGGCCTGCGCCCGCCGGCGGGGGTGCTGCCGGTGGCACCTCTGGCGCCTGCGGCGCTCGAGCCGTGGCTGGCCCGCGTCGAGGCGGGCAGCCCCGAGGTGGCCGCGCGCCGCCTGCTGGTGGCCTCGGCGCGGCAGGAAGTCGAGCGGGCCCGCTCGGGCCACTACCCGCGCGTGGACGCGGTGGCGGCGATCTCGCAGCTCGAGAACGACACCATCAACACGCTGAACACCCGCATCCGCCAGAATTCCATCGGGCTGCAGATCAACATCCCGATCTACAGTGGCGGCTATGTCGATGCGACCACCGACCAGGCACTGACGGCGGTGCGCAAGGCCGAGGAGGAGCTCGACGCCGAGCTCAATGCCCAGCGCATCGAGCTGCGACGGCAGTATCTGGCCGCCGGCAGCGCGCTCGCGCGAGTGGATGCGCTTGCGAAGGCAGTGCGCTCCAGCGAGATCGCGCTCGAGGGCACCCGCTTCGGCCTGCGCGCGGGGCTGCGCACCAACCTTGATGTGCTCGATGCCACGCGCCAGCTCTTCCAGGCGCGGCGCGACCTGCAGCAGGCCCGTTATGGCTGGCTGCTGGCGCTGCTGCAGTTGCGTGCGGTGGCCGGCGAGCCGCTCGACGACATCGTGGCTGATCTGGACCGGATGCTGCAGGCGGCTCGATAAGGGCGATACGGCCAAGACCGCGGAGGGTCGCGCGTGAGGCCGG
>JBIIHU010000082.1:0-13269 GCA_044235405.1 Burkholderiaceae bacterium | reverse complement strand
CGAGCGGCTCGCCGCCGACGGCGTCGCCGTGGCCGACTATGCGCAGGCCGGTGCCGCGCTCGCCGCGCTGCCGCAGGGCGCGGTGCTGCTCGTCGATCCGCGCCGCATCACGCTGGGCCTGCGCGAGCGCGTGCCCGCGGGCCTCAGGGTCGTCGAGGCCATCAACCCCAGCACGCTGGCCAAGAGTCGCAAGAGCGACCAGGAGGCCGCGTTCGTGCGCGAGGCCATGATCGAGGACGGCGTGGCGATGTGCGAGTTCTACGCCTGGTTCGAGCAGGCGCTCGCGCGCGGCGAGCGCATCACCGAGATCACCATCGACGAGAAGCTATCGGCGGCGCGTGCGCGCCGTCCCGGTTTCGTGGGTCTGAGCTTCCCGGTGATCGCCGGCTACAACGCCAACGGCGCGATGCCTCACTACCGGGCCGAGGCGGGCAGCGAGGCGCTGATCGCCGGCGACGGGCTGCTGCTGATCGACTCGGGCGGCCAGTACCTCGGCGGCACCACCGACATCACCCGCGTGTGGCCGATCGGCAACGTGTCGGCCGAGATGCGGCGCGACTACACCCGCGTGCTGCAGGGCACGATGGCGCTGTCGCGCGCGGTGTTTCCGCTGGGCACGCCGGGACCGATGCTCGATGCGCTCGCCCGCGCGCCGCTGTGGGCCGCGGGGCTGGACTTCGGCCACGGCACCGGCCACGGTGTGGGTTACTTCCTGAATGTGCACGAGGGCCCCCAGAGCATCAGCAAGGCGGTGCCCGATCCGGCGATGGCGATGCAGCCGGGCATGATCACCTCGATCGAGCCCGGCGTGTACCGTGATGGCCGCTGGGGCATCCGAATCGAGAACCTCGTGCTGGCGGTGCCCGCCCGCACGCCCGAGGACGGCCCCCAGGGTAATCCCTTCGGTGCGATGCTCGCCTTCGAGACGCTGACGCTGTGCCCGATCGACACCCGCTGCCTGGAGGGCTCGCTGCTGCGTTCCGACGAGATCGACTGGCTCAACGCCTATCACGCCACCGTGCGCGAGCGGCTCGCGCCGCGGTGCTCGGGCGATGCGCTCGCCTGGCTGCTTGCACGCACCGAGCCGATCTAGCCGCGCGCGGCGCTCAGCGGCCCGGGTCGCCCGACCGGCCGAGTGCGGCGGTCAGCTCGGCTGAAATCCCCGTGTAGGACGTGCCGTCGGGGCCCGGCGCGCGGGTTGCCGGGTGCGCCAGCGCCTCGCGCATCGCCCGTGCCCCGGCCTGCACGTTGTCGATCAGCGGCATCGGCACGCGCGACGCGAGCTGCGCGGCCATGCCCACCAGCGCCGCGCCGCCCAGGATCACTGACCGCGCACCGCTGCGCGCCGCGGTCTCGCAGGCGCCGCCCAGCAGCCGCAGCGCGCCCTCGGGGTCGGCCGCGAGCTGCGCGCCGGTGCGATCGACGATCTCGATGCGCTGCAGCTGCCCGGCCAGCCCGATCGTGATCGCCAGGCGCTCGAGCATCGGCCGCCAGCGCGGCCCGCCGGTGACGATCGCGAAGGGGCCGTGGCTTGCCGCCTCGCGCATCGAGGCCTCGGCCAGGCCCACCACCGGCCCGTCGCAGAGTTCGCGAAGCGCGAACACGCCGGGGTCGCCGAAGCATCCCACCAGCACGCCGTCGGCCTTGCCGCCATCGGCCGCCCATGCATCCAGCGCGGCATGCGCGGCGATGCAGTAGGCCGCCTCCGACGAGATGTAGCTGGCGCCGAAGCGCGCGGTCACGGCCGCGAGCGCGTGGTCGGCCCCCAGACCCTGCGCGACCACCGGCGCGAGGCGCTCGGTGACCGTGGCAGTGGTGTTCGGATTGATCAGCAGGACCCTGGCCATGACGACACGCTCCGGAGGCGACCGATCGCCGACCATACCGCAATCTGCGCCGATGGCGCCGCGGGGCCGCGGCGCGGCGGTATCGTATCCGCCTCCCGGATTTCTCCGCATCCGACGCGCGCGGATGCCTCTCGCAAAGGAAGCGACGATGGCCGATCTCGATGACCGCACACCGATTCTCGTGGGCTGCGGCGATGTCACCGACACCACCACGCCGGCGCTCGAGGCGCGCTCACCCTACGATCTGATCGCGCAGGCTTCGCGAATCGCGCTCGAGGACACCGGTGCGGCCGGCATCGGCGCGACCCTCGACACCGTCGCGATGATCCGCTCCTTCGCCGACACCTCGTGGCGCTTCGCCACGCGGCTGGGATCCTCGACCAACCCGCCGCGCAGCATCGCCAACCGCCTGGGCCTGGCGCCCGGACGCTTTATCTACACCTGGCCGGGCGGCAATATGCCGCAGTACCTGGTCAACCGCTTCGCCGAGGAAATCGCCCAGGGTCGCACCCGCGGCGTGCTGCTGTGCGGCGGCGAGGCGCTGCGCACCCAGCACGCGGCCGAGCGCGGCTCGCCCGAAGGCCTGTGGGCCGAGAACCCGGGGGGCGAACCGGAGGTCATCGGCGATTCGCGCCGCGGCTGGAGCGACCACGAGGAAAAGCACAACATCCGCGCCGCGATCGCGATGTACCCGATGTTCGAGAACGGCATCCGCGCCGCGCGCGGGCGCAGCCTCGCGACGCACATGCAGGCGATCGGGCGCCTGATGGCGGGCTTCGCGAAGGTGGCGGCGGCCAATCCGCTGGCCACTCGCCGCGAGGGTCACAGTGCCGAGCGCCTGGTGACCGTCGACGAGGAAAACCGCTGGATCGGCTTCCCGTATCCGCGCTTCATGAACTCCAACGCCTTCATCGACCAGGCCGCCGCCGTCGTGATGACCTCGGTGAAGCAGGCGCGCGAACTCGGCATCCCGGAGTCGAAGTGGGTCTTCCTGCACGGCTGCGCCGACGGCCACGACCACTGGTACGCCTCCGAGCGCGTCAACTTCCACTCCTCGCCGGCGATCCGCTTCGGGTCGCGCCTGGCGCTCGAGATGGCCGGTCGCAAGCTCGAGGACTTCAGTTTCCTCGACCTCTACAGCTGCTTCTCGTCGGCGGTCGAGATCGGCTGCCAGGAGATCGGCCTGGCCGAGGACGACCCGCGCGGCCTTACCGTTACCGGCGGGTTGCCCTTCTTCGGCGGGCCGGGCAACAACTACGTGACCCACTCCATCACCGAGATGATGCGCCGCGTGCGCTCGCGCCCGGGCAGCTTCGGCCTCGTGACCGCCAACGGCAACTACGTGACCAAGCACTCGTTCGGCGTGTACTCGACCACGCCGGTGCGCGGCAGCTGGCAGCGCGAGCAGCCCTCGGTGCTGCAGGGCAAGCTCGATGCACTGCCCAAGGCGCCCTTCAACGAGAGCCCGCAGGGCGCGGCGCGCATCGAGACCTACATGGTGATGCACGGCAAGCGCGGCCCGGAGTGGGGCGCGGTCTACGGTCGGCTGGAGTCCACTGGCGAGCGTTTCCTCGCGAATCCGCCGGCCGATCCGGCGGTGCTGTGGGACCTGCAGAACCGCGAGAGCCTGGGACGGCCGGGTACGGTGAGCCAGGTCGACGGCCGCAACGTGTTCGTGCCCGCGCCCTGAACGACGGCCCTAGCCGGTTCGTGCCCGCGCCCTGAACGACGGCCGCAGCCGGTTCTTGCCCGCCCCCTGAACCGGCATCCCGGGCCGGTTGCGGCGGCGTCGCAGCCGGCGGGCAGAGCTGCCGCATTTCCGGCGATCGGACGAAGGCTTGCGCGCTTAGCCTCAGCGTGTATCCATCCCCCCGCGAGATTGCGCTCGCGGGCCGATCACGCTTCAGGGGGTTGCCCGACGGCAGCCCGAGCGCCATGCGCAAGATGATCCCCGCCCCCCAGGGCCGTCCCGCGGCCGCCCGTCCGATGCCTCCGGCACTTCGTGGCGCCGGCCCGCGACGGCGCGCGCGCGACACCAGCCTCGCCGGCGTCGCGCGCAGCGCGCATCCGGCGATCCACCGGCTCTTCGCGCTCTCGGCCACCGGCATGATGCTCGTGCGACTTCGCGACGGCGCGATCCTCGATGCGAACGCGGCGCTGCTCGCGCTGCTGGGCCACGACCGCGCCTCGCTGCGGCAGGCAGGCTGTCTGACGATCGCGCCGGGTGCATGGCTCGACGAGGGCACCTTCCAGCGCGTGATGATGCAGTCGACCGGCTGCCTCGGGCCGCTGGAGCGTGAACTCGTCGCCAGCGACGGCCGGCGTGTCGATGCGCTGCTGACGGGCGCCTGCGTCGACGATCCGGTCGATGGTCCGGTGGTCTGGCTGACGATCCAGGATCTCGGTCGCCGGCGTACGCGCGAGCGCGAACTCGTCAGCGCCGCGCTGACCGATCCGCTCACCGGGCTCGCCAACCGCCAGGTGCTGCGCGAGCGTCTCGAATCCTGGGTCGCTGCGGTGCGCAGCGATCCGGCGCGGCGCTTCGCGGTGCTCTTCATGGACTTCGACCGGTTCAAGGCGGTCAACGACACGCTCGGTCATCAGGCCGGCGATCAGATGCTGCGCGAGATCGGCGAGCGGCTGCGGCGCAATCTGCGCGCCGGTGATCTCGACGTGGCCAGCGACACCGGCGGCCTGATCGCGCGCCTCGGGGGCGATGAATTCGTGCTGGTCGCGCGGGTCGATGGCGTGCGCGGCGCCCAGTCGCTCGCGCGTCGACTGCTCGAGGCACTGGCCCCGCCGTTCGAGCTGGCCGGCCGCTCGGTGGTAGCAGCTGCCAGCATCGGCATCGTGATCGCTGACCAGCATTGCGAGGGGGTCGAGGCGCTGATGCGTGATGCCGACCAGGCGATGTTCGAGGCCAAGCGCGCTGGCGGTGCCTGCAGCGCGGTCTTCGACGGACCGATGCGTCGACGCGGCGAACGCCGGCAGGCGATGCGCGAGGCCTTGCGGGAGGCGCTGCGCCTGCCCGGGCAACTGTCGCTCGCCTATCAGCCGGTGATCGATCTCGAAAGCCGTCGCGTGGTCTCGGTGGAGGCGCTCGCGCGCTGGCGGCACCCGCGCTTCGGCGAGGTGCCGCCGCTCGACTTCATCCCGATCGCCGAGGAAGCCGGCCTGATGCTCGAACTCGGCGACTGGGTGCTTCGCGAGGCGGGATCCCAGCTGCAGGCATGGCGCCAGCGACTGGGCGACGATGCGCCCGCGCGCGTGGCGGTCAACCTGTCACGGGTGCAGCTCGATGCCGCTGCGAGCCTGCGCGCGCGCATCGACGAGGTGCTGGCGGCCACCGGCCTGCCGTCGCACTGCCTTCAGCTCGAGATCAGCGAGCGCGAGCTCGCGCGCCATGTCGGCGACCTCGGCGGCACGCTTGAGTCGTTGCGCGCCGCGGGCGTGGGCCTCGTGCTCGATGATTTCGGCACCGGTGCCACCGCGCTTGGCAGTCTTAGGGCGATGCCCTACGACGTCGTCAAGCTCGATCGCTCGCTGCTCGCGTCGCTGGATTGCGACCCTCAGGCGCGCGGCATGGTGCGGGCGACGCTGTCGATGTTCCACAGCCTCGCGCGCGACTGCGTGGCCGAGGGCGTGGAAAGCGCCACGCAGGCGCACACGCTGCGCGCGCTCGGCTGCCGTTTCGCGCAGGGCTATCATCTCGGCCGGCCGATGGCCGCCGCCGCCGCGGGTGGTGCGCTGCTGCCGGCCTGAGACCTTGTGAACGAAGCCCCGGAGCTCGCGCCGGCGTCTGCCGGAAGGCCCGGTCGACACCGATCCCGGCATCGACCGGCGCCGTAACGCCCGAGCGACCTGGCAGCGCAGGCCGCTGACCGCAAACCGCAAACCGCTTCAAGCCTGCGGATCGGTCAGCAGGAAATGTCCGCGGCAGACCGCGATCGGGTAGTCGGGGCTGCGCTGCCAGCAGCGCACCAGCACCATCGCGACGCGGGCCCCCTGGCGCACCACCTCGCAGCTCGCGAAGCTTTCCTCGGGACGACCCGCGCGCAGGTAGTCGATCGCGAAATCGATGCTCTTGGGCAGCTTGCTGCCGCGCAGGGTGTCGGCCAGATGCAGGATCGCGGCGCTTTCGGCGAATCCGGCGATCACGCCCCCGTGCAGTGCCGGCAGGTGCGGGTTGCCGATGATCTTTTCCTGGTAGGGCATCCGCCACAGTGGCCGGCCGTCGGCGCCGATCGACTGGCGCAGCCCCAGGTAGCGCAGGTAGGGCACCGGCGCCTCGGGCATCACCGGCGCGCTGTCGGCAGGTGCCTGCCAGGCTGGCAGGGGCGGTTCGGGCGCTGCCGCCGCGGGTGCGATCGAACCGGGGCTCGCCGGACGGGTGCCGGCTGGCGTGGACAGCATGAACGCGGCCTGCGCGACCGCGATGGGCTGGCTGCGATCCTGTTGCCACACGTCGGCACGGATGAAGGCCACGCTGCGGGTGAGCCGGTGGACGTGCGCTTCGCAGTGCACATCGTGATCGGGCCCGCCCGGGCGCAGGTAGTCCATGCGCAGATCGAGGGTCGCGTAGGGGATCCGGGTGTCGATCGCGGTGCCCACCGCCAGCCCGCAGGCGGAGTCGGCCAGCACCGTGATCGGGCCGGGGTGCATCACGCCCCGGACCGGATCGCCGATCCAGTCGGGGCGCGCCGGCAGTGTCATGCCGCCCATGCCGTGGGCTACGCCCGAGACGCGCATCCCGATGTCGCGCATGTGCGGCGTGCGGTCGACGTAACGTCGGGTGAGTCTGTCGAGGTCGGGTTCCATGACGCTATTTTCGCACTGCTCTTCCGCAACGCTTCAGCGGCCGAAGGGCCGGGTGATCGCCGACAGCAGCGCGGTGCCGAAGCCCTGCCTGCGGCCGCTGCTCGCGGCGTCGCCCGCTGCTGCAGGGGCCGCGGCGGGCTGGGGTCGCGCGCTGCCCGCGGCGGGTTGCGCCGTGGCCGATGCATGGGGCCCTCGCGCAGTGCCGGCGCTCTGGCGGGGCGCGGCGGCCGGGTTGTGACGAGGCGTGGGTGCAGTGCCCTGGCGTGCGTTCGCGGCGCGGGACGGGCCGCTCGCAGCGCCGGGTCGGCTACCCGGCGCGCCGCCCTCGGCCGCCCCCTGGCGGTTGCGACCGGATGGTGCCTGCCCCTGACGCGGGCCCTGCGCGGACCTGGCTGGCATCCCGCGCGGGGGCCCGCTGCGGCCACGGCCCCGCGGGCCGCGATCGTCGCGCTCTTCGTCTTCGTCGGTGCCACCGCGCTCGGCCGCCGCGGCCCGCGCCGCCGCCTGCGCTGCGGCGAGGTCGATGTCGGCGGGCGTCTCGCGCGGCAGGCGCCGCTTGAGCAGCCGCTCGATGTCCTGCAGCAGCCCGCGCTCGTCCGGGCTGACCAGCGACAGCGCGCGTCCGCTCGCGCCGGCGCGGCCGGTTCGGCCGATCCGGTGGACATAGTCCTCGGGCACGTTGGGCAGCTCGAAGTTCACCACCTGCGGCAGCTCCTCGATGTCGAGGCCGCGAGCCGCGATGTCGGTGGCCACCAGCACCTGCAGGGTGCCGTCCTTGAACTGCGACAGCGCGCGTGTGCGGGCGTTCTGGCTCTTGTTGCCGTGGATCGCCATCGCGCCGATGCCGTCCTTGCCGAGCTGCTCGGCAAGGCGGTTCGCACCGTGCTTGGTGCGGGTGAAGACCAGCACCTGGAACCAGGCGCGGTTGCGGATCAGCGCCGACAGCACCGTGCGCTTGGCGCCCTTGTCGACTTCGATCACCGACTGGTCGACCGCTTCGGCCGGGGCGTTGCGGCGCGCGACCTCGACCGTGGCCGGGTTGTCGAGCAGTCCGTTGGCCAGCGTGCGGATCTCGTCGGAGAAGGTCGCCGAGAACAGCAGGTTCTGGCGCTTGGCTGGCAGCAGACGCAGCACCTTGCGGATGTCGTGGATGAAGCCCATGTCGAGCATCCGGTCGGCTTCGTCGAGCACCAGGATCTCGACGTGGGACAGGTCGACGGTGCGCTGCCCGACATGGTCGAGCAGGCGCCCCGGCGTGGCCACCAGAATATCGACCCGGCCACGCAGGGCCGCGATCTGCGGGTTGATGTTGACGCCGCCGAAGATGCACGTGCTGGTGTGCGGAAGGTGACGGCCGTAGTCGCGCACGCTGTCGTGGACCTGCGCGGCGAGTTCGCGCGTGGGGGTCAGCACAAGCACGCGCACCGGGTGGCGCCCGTTGGGCAGGCGCGCCGCTGGCCGGTCCTGGAGGCGCTGGAGGATGGGCAGCGTGAAGCCGGCGGTCTTGCCGGTGCCGGTCTGGGCGGCGGCCAGCAGGTCGCCGCCCTTCAGGACCTGCGGGATGGCCTGCAGCTGGATGGGGGTGGGTTCGGTGTAGCCGCACTCGTTGACGGCACGCACCAGGGGCTCGCTGAGCCCGAGCGTTGCAAAGGACATGGGACCTCGGAAGAGGATTTTCGCGTCGACCGGCCGCGTGGCGTGCCAGCTCGGGGGTGAGCGGGACATCGCGCGCGGATCCCGGGGGATCCGGCGGCACCAGTCAGGCAGACGACGGGGAGTGGCGGGTCGAGGGCTGGAGCGAGGGGAGGCGCGACCGATGGGCGGGCGCGAAACGCGAAGGCCGATGACTGCGACGAAAAAGACTGGGATTGCTCGTCGCGAAGTCGAGTATACGCGCTTGCCGCCCGCTGCGTCGTCGTGCGCTCGCCGGCGCGCTCAGCGTCCGTCGGTTGGTCGCGGCCGCTCGAGCAGCCAGCCGACCGCGCCACCGGCCAGCAGCCCCCAGAAGGCCGCCCCGACATTGAGGATCGCGATGTCGGCCACCGTGACCAGAAAAGTGACGGTGGCCCCCAGCGGATAGCCGCCGCCGAAGGCCGTGCCGAAGGCGCCCTGCAGCACGCGCAACATCGCGAGCCCGGCCAGCGTCGCGATGAAGGCCGGCGGCGAGGCGAGCATCGCCTGCGTGGCCAGCGGCGACAGCAGCCCGAAGACCAGCGCAAGCAGGCCCACCAGCAGTCCGCCGGTGTACTGACGGTGGCGCTCGCCGGAACTGCTCAGGATCGCATTGGTGGGTCCGGTGAGGCAGGTGGACACCGTGCCGACCCAGGCGGTGACGAGCGACCACAGGCCGCAGCCGATCGTGACGGCGCTGACCGGCGCGTCGTGGCCGGCCGCGCGCAGCACCGCGACGCCCTGCCCGTTCTGCACCACGAGCACGGTGATCGCGAGCGGCACCACGAGCTCGATCATCGCGCGCCACGAGAACACCGGCATCTGCAGCACGGGCGTCACCAGCACCGCGACATCGGCGGCGCCCGGCGCGTAGCGGCCCGACAGCGCGATCGCGGCGACGCCCACGAGCAGCGCGCCCAGCAGAGGCGGCAGCCTGCGCCCGGCCGCCGGCCAGGCCGACAGCGCGAGGAAGGCGGCCACCATCGGCGCGGCGATCGCGGCATCGGCGTGCAGCGAGCGGACCAGGTCGGTGCCGAAACGCAGGAACACGCCGGCGACCATCGCCATCACGATCGGCATCGGGACCGCGTTCATCGCACGCCGCACCCAGCCCGAGGCGCCGAGCAGCAGCATCAGCAGCCCGGTGACGAGGAAGGCGCCGACGATCTCCGCGAAGCGCAGGTGCGCGAGCGCCGGCCCGACCAGCACCGTGCCGGGGATCGTCCAGAAGAAGGCGAGCGGCATCCGGTACAGCCAGCAGGCCAGCAGCGTGAGCAGGCCGTTGATGAAGAACGAGCCGAAGATCCACGAGGCGAGCTCGGCCTGCGAGAGGCCGCCGCGGCTGCCCACGGTGAGCACCACCGCCACCGGGCCGGTGGCCGAGAAGACGAAGCCGATCAGGCCGTTGGCGAGATAGGCGGGCCCGGCGTCGCGCGCGATGTCGCGCAGCGTGGGCAGCGGGCGGGCGAAGGCTTCGATCACGGCGATCCTCGGGGCGGGTGCGCCGGCTGCGTGGCGCGGCGGCTGCCGCGTGCGGGCGCAAGCGCGCACGGGGAACAAGCGCTCGCGATCATAGCGGTCCGGTGCCGATCGGACCCGTACGCGCGAGGCGTCGGCGCGCTTGCTGGCAAGATCCCGGCAGCTCGCGTCGTGCGAGCGACCGACGTCGGCGGCGTTCCGGCGTGAACTGCCGGCCCGATCGCCGGCAGCCAGCTGGGAGCTATGCCGATGCCTTCGACCCGTGGCCGTGCGGGCCTGCTCGCCGAGCGTTTCGGCGCGCGGATGAGCCTGCCGCTCATCGCCGCCCCGATGTTTCGTGTCTCGGGGCCCGAACTCGTCATCGCCGCCTGCCGTGCGGGCGTGGTCGGCGCCTTCCCGACCGCCAACTGTCGCAGCCTCGAGGATTTCGACGCGTGGCTGACCCGCATCGCCAGCGCGCTCGGTCCGGCCGATGCGCCCTGGTGCCCGAACCTGATCATGCGGCGCGAGTCGCTGCGCGAGGAGCTCGCTCTGCTGTTGCGGCACAAGCCCGAGGTCGTGATCACCAGCGTCGGGCCGCCCGATCCGGTGGTCGCGCCGCTGCACGACATCGGCTGCCTGGTGCTGTGCGACGTGGCCTCGGTGCGTCACGCCGAGAAGGCGGTGGCCGCCGGTGTCGATGGTCTGATCCTGCTGACGGCGGGCGCGGGCGGCCAGACCGGCTGGGCCAACGGCTTTGCCTTCGTGCGCGCGGTGCGCGAATTCTTCGACGGCCCGGTGGTGCTGGCCGGTGGCGTCTCCGACGGCGCCGCGGTGCTCGCCGCGCAGGTGCTCGGCTGCGATGCAGCCTACATGGGCACGAAATTCATCGCCACCGCCGAGAGCATGGCGGTCGAGGGCTACAAGCGGATGCTGGTCGAGAGCCGGCTCGACGACATCCTGCTGTCGAAGGCCTTCACCGGCCTGGAGACCAACACGCTGCGGCCATCGATCGTGGCTGCGGGACTCGACCCGGCCAACCTGCCGACCGACATCGCGCCCGAACGGGCCCGAGAACTGTACGGCAGCGGCGGCAGCACCGGTGTGCGGCGCTGGGCCGATGTCTGGAGCGCCGGCCACTCGGTGTCGGGCGTGCACGCGGTTTGCACGGTGGCCGACCTGGTGGCACGCACGCGCGACGAGTACCGGCGCGCCGCGCAGGCCGCCGCCGGCCTGGTGCGGGCAGCGGGCGCCGACGAAAGCTGAACGGGCGCCGGCGTCCGTGCACTGACGCCGGCGCCGCGGTGAGATGATGCGTCAGCCCCGGTGGGTGTTCCCGCTGCGCCGGCGCCAGTGACCAAAGCCGACGACGCCGCCAACCACCACGAGGTAGGCGAGCCAGTTCACCCAGCCAAGCCCTTCGAGCCATGGCTTGATCAGCGGTTCGGCGAGCATCATCTTGACCGCGGTGAAGGCAAGCACGCCGGCGCCGATCAGCACGATCACCGGAAATCGTTCGGTGAGCTTCAGCAGCAGCGTGCTGCCCCACACCACGATCGGAATGCTGATCAGCAGGCCCAGCACCACGAGCAGGTAGCTGCCGTGGGCCGCGCCGGCCACCGCCAGCACGTTGTCGACGCCCATGACCGCATCGGCGATGATGATCGTCTTCATCGCACCGAAGAAGGTGGTCGATCCTTCCACCTTCTCCTCGCCCTCGCCCTCTTCTTCAGGGGCGGTGAGCTTCACGGCGATCCAGATCAGCAGCGCACCGCCGGCCAGCAGCAGCCCGGGGATCTTCAGCAGCCAGACCACCGCGAGGGTCATCAGGCTGCGCACCGCAACCGCGCCGACAGCGCCCCACATCACGGCGCGGCGCTGCAGTTTCGGCGGCAGGCGACGTGCGGCCAGTGCGATGACGATCGCGTTGTCTCCCGCTAGCACCAGGTCGATCACGATGATCGCGAGCAGCGCGGACAGGAACTCGGTCGAAAAGATGTCCATCGGTGGAATCCAGGGGTGGGACGGGCGGAATCACAACGCGTCGGATTATGCCCGTGCCGACGAGCGTCGGCGTCCTCGCCCCCTTTCGCATCGCAGGGCGGTGCGTGAGGAAGGGCTGCCGGCGGTTGCCCGACGGGAAAGCGGCCGGGTCGTGGTTGACGCCCGAGATGGGGGCCACGTACCTTCGAGGGTTTCCATCCTCGTCCTGGTGCCTCATGAGTCTGCCCCCGATCCTTCGTGACCGCCTTCGCCTGCCGGTGGTGGCCTCGCCGCTGTTCATCATCTCCAACCCCGACCTGGTGATCGCCCAGTGCAAGGCCGGGGTGGTCGGTTCCTTCCCGGCCCTCAATGCGCGGCCCAAGGAGCTGCTCGAGGAGTGGCTGATCCGCATCACGACCGAACTCGCCGAGTACGACCGCCAGCATCCGGAGGCGCCGTCGGCGCCCTTCGCGGTCAACCAGATCGTCCACAAGAGCAACGACCGGCTCGACCACGACCTGGCCCTGTGCGAGAAGTACAAGGTGCCGATCATCATCACCTCGCTGGGCGCGCGGCCCGAGCTCAACGAGGCGGTGCATCGCTGGGGCGGCGTCGTCCTGCACGACATCATCAACAACCGCTTCGCGCACAAGGCGATCGAGAAGGGCGCCGACGGCCTGATCGCGGTGGCCGCGGGTGCTGGCGGCCACGCCGGCACGCAGTCGCCGTTCGCGCTGATCCAGGAGATCCGCGAGTGGTTCGACGGCCCGCTGCTGCTGTCGGGCTCGATCGCCAATGGCCATGCCATCCTGGGCGCGCAGGCGATGGGTGCCGATCTTGCCTACATCGGCTCGGCCTTCATCGCGACCCGCGAGGCCAATGCGGTCGAGGGTTACAAGCAGATGATCGTCGAGAGCGCGGCCGACGACATCCTCTACACCAACCTGTTCACCGGCGTGCACGGCAACTACCTGAAGCCCTCGGTGATCAAGGCGGGCCTCGACCCCGAGAACCTTCCGGTCAGCGATCCGAGCAAGATGAACTTCGGCTCGGACCGCGAGAAGCCCAAGGCCTGGAAGGAGATCTGGGGCTGCGGCCAGGGCATCGCGGCGGTCAAGGAGGTGGTCGGCGCCGGCGACCTCGTCGCCCGCCTGAAGCGCGAGTACGACGCCGCCCGCGCCGAGCTGGCCGCGAAGGCGCGCTGAGGAAAGCGGCTGCGTGGCGCGCGGCTCCCTTTGCGCGCGCGTCGCCTCCGGCCCGCTGATCCCAGCGTAGCCGCGCCGCTCGCACCGGCGCGCATACGCGCCGCCTCCGCTGACGCCGAGGCGCCCGCGCCGGCTGCCGACCTCGGGGCGGCGAGCCCGCCCGGCTGCGCCGGGTACCCGTCGGCGCTTGCCGTCCGGGGCGGCCCGCGAACTCGGCGCTGCGCGCCTCGGACAGCGCGTGCCGGCCGCTCGCGCGGCGACCCCGGCCGTCCGCGCGCCTCGGCGGG
>JBIIHU010000313.1:0-4164 GCA_044235405.1 Burkholderiaceae bacterium | reverse complement strand
CCGACGCCGACCGCGCGCAGCGCATCGACGATGGGCTGATGCTCGTCGACCAGGGGCGGATCGTCGCGATCGGCGAGTTCGCGGCGCTCGCGCCGTCGCACCGAGAGGTACCGGTGCTCGACTGGCGCGGACGCACGCTGGCGCCGGGCTTCGTCGATCTGCATGTGCACTTCCCGCAGCTCGACGTGATCGCCTCGCCGGCCGAGGGCCTGCTGCCCTGGCTCGAGCGCTACACGTTCCCGCAGGAGGCGCGCTTCGCCGACCCCGCGCATGCCGCGCGCGTGGCGCAGGCCTTCCTCGACGAGCTGCTGCGCAACGGCACCACCACCGCGATGACCTACTGCTCGTCGCACCCGGGCAGCGTCGATGCGTACTTCGCGGCCTGCGAGGCGCGCGGGTTGCGCATGATCGCGGGCAAGTGCCTGATGGACCGGCACAGCCCCGATGCGGTGCGCGACGACACCCGCCAGGGGCTCGCGGATTCGCAGGCGCTGATCGAGCGCTGGCACGGCCGCGGTCGGCTGGGCTACGCGCTGACGCCGCGCTTCGCGCCGAGCTGCAGCGACGCGCAGATGCGCGGCGTGGCCGAGCTGGCTCGCGCCTACCCCGGCACCTGGATCCAGACCCACGTGGCCGAGAATGTCGACGAGATCGCCTGGGTGCGCGAGCTCTACCCGGACGCCCGCAGCTACCTCGACGTCTATGACCGCTTCGGGCTGCTGCGCGGCCGCAGCATGTACGCGCACTGCATCCACCTCGACGCGACCGACCGTGCGCGCCTGGCCGAGAGCGGCGCTGCCGCCGCGGTGTGCCCCACCTCCAACCTGTTCCTCGGCAGCGGCCTGTTCGATTTCGAGGCCGCCGCGCAGGCGGGTTTCGCCTGGGGGCTGGCGAGCGATGTCGGCGGTGGTACGTCGTTTTCGCCCTTTCGGACGATGCTCGCGGCCTACGAGGTGGCCCGCCTGCGCGGGGTCACGCTGTCGCCGGGCGAGCTCTGGCTGCGCCACACGCTGGGCGCGGCGCGCGCGCTGGACCTGGGCGATCGCATCGGCAACCTCGCGCCGGGCTACGAGGCCGACTTCATCGTGCTCGACGACGCAGCCACGCCGCTGCTCGGGCGCCGCACCGCGACAGCCGTTCAGCTGGATGAATGGCTGTTCGCGATGATCGTGCTGGCCGACGATCGGGCGGTGGTCGCCACCTACGCCGGCGGCACGCCTCAGGCGAACAGCGCGTCGTAGCCCTCGGGCGGCTCGAAGCGGTCTTCGCGAAAGACCAGCCGCGTGGGGCCGGGCATCGCGCGCACCGCCACCGGGTGCGCCGAGTCGCCCGGGTAGGCGACCACGCGCTGGCCATCGACCTTCAGCGGCTCGGGCTGGATCACCGGCGGCGGTCGGCTCGCGGCCTCGCGCAGCGCGCTGGCCACGTCGCGATGCCGCGACAGTTGCGCGAGGCTCATGATCTGCGGCGGTGCGAGCGCGATCTCGCGAGCCCAGTAGCGCTCCAGCGCCGCGCGCGGCGCGAGCCATTCGCTTTCGGTGGTCTCGCGGTCGTCGTGGCGGGCGACGGTGTCGCCGGCGACCTGCACCGCGAAGAAGCGCGTGTCGAAACGCTTGGTCTGGATCGACGGGATCACCGGCGTGATCCAGCGCGTGAAGGGCACCAGCCGGCCCACCGCGAGCCCGGTGTCGAGACGCTCGAGCAGCGCCGCGAAGCCCAGCCCCTCGCGCGCGAGCGCCGCGGCGCGGGCGGGGTCGGGTGCCGCGCCGCTGGCCAGCAGCAGGCCCGCCTCTTCGAAGGTCTCGCGCAGCGCGGCCACGTACATCGAGGCGGCCGCCGCGGCATCGAGCTCCGGCTCGCCGAGCGCCGCGTGCAGCGATTCGAGCGGACGGTCGGCGCGGGCGAGCAGCCCGGGCTCGGCATCGTCGGCATCGACCTTGCCGCCGGGGAAGACATAGGCGCCACCGAGCACATCCGACAGCCCGTGGCGTCGCACCATGAAGACTTCGGGACCCTTCGTGCCGTCGCGCAGCAGCATGACGGTGGCCGCCGGGCGGGGCGGGGTGGTGACGACGTCGTGATTGAGTTTCATCGATTCATGGTGCCACAGGGCCGGCACCCGCGCGGGCCGCGGCGGTTCGTTCAGCGCGCGTCGCGGCGCGGCCCGCCGGTGGACAGCGACACGATCGCGGCCACCACCAGCGCGGCACCGAGCAGTTGCAGCGGCACCATCGCCTGATCGAGCACCAGCCAGGCCATCGCCATCGCCGCGATCGGCTCGAAGTTGAGCACCGCGGCGTTGTTGACGACGCCGAGCCGCGGCAGGACCACGAACAGCGTGGTGATGCCGCCCGAGTAGAGCAGCGCGAGCAACGCAAGCCCGAGCCAGCCGGTGGCATCGGCCGGTGCCCGGAAGCCGCCCACCGCCGGCGCGGCGATCAGCGTGAGCACGACGATCACGACCATCATCAGCAGCGTGCGTACCCGGCCGTCGACGGCTCCCAGCCAGCGCGTGGTCAGCAGCAGCACGCTGCCGAAGGCGAGCGAGGCGCAGCCGGCGAGCAGCACGCCGCCGAGGTAGTCGTGATCGCCGCCCGCCGCGAAGGCTCCCGGTCGGGCGCCAAGGGCGAGCGCCAGCCCGGCGAAGGCCACCGGCATCGCGATCATCGCGCGCCGGTTCGGGCGCTCGCCGCCGCTCGCCCACGACAGCACCGCGAGCGTGATCGGGAAGGTGTTGAAGACGAGCAGCGCAAGGGCCACCGGCATGCGGGCGACCGCGCTGGTGATGCACAGGCTCTGCACGGTGAGCAGCACGCCGACCAGCGCCGCGCGGCCAAGCGTGAGGCCGGGCAGCGCGAGCGACAGGCCCGCCGCGCGCACCAGCGCGAGCGCGAACAGCGCGTTCAGGCCCGCGCGAGCGAGCACCGCGGTGGGCACGCTCGCGCCATGGTCGAAGGCGACGCGCGAGGCGACATGGTTGCTGCCCATCGCGGTGGCGATCAGCAGCAGCACCATGATGCCCAGCAGCGGCGCGCCCGGTCTGGCGGGCGCTTGCGCCGGGTCAGCGGCGCCGTCCCCCGCCTGCGTCACGCTCGGGCCTGCGGGTTCAGCGGGAGGTCGCGCCATGTCGCGTCGCATTCTGATCGTCCAGGGACACCCCGACGCCACCGAACGGCATTTCGGCCATGCGCTGGCTGCCGATTACGCCGAGGCGGCGCAGGAGGCGGGGCACGAGGTGCATCGCATCGAGGTGGCTAGCGTGTCGTTTCCGCTGCTGCGCAGCGCCCGGGACTGGGAGACGGGCGAGCCGCCGGTCGCGATCGTCGAGGCTCAGCAGTGGATCCGCTGGGCCGATCACGTCGTGTTCTTTTTCCCGCTGTGGCTCGGCGACATGCCGGCGCTGCTCAAGGGCTTCCTGGAGCAGGTGGCGCGGCCGGGCTTCGCCTTCCGGCCCACGCCGGCCGGCGGGCTCGGCGAGAAACTGCTTGCCGGCCGCTCGGCGCGGGTGGTGGTGACGATGGGCATGCCCGGGCTGGTCTACCGCTTCTACTTCCGGGCGCACAGCGTGCGGGCCCTGGAGCGCAACCTGCTGGGCCACCTCGGCTTTTCGCCGGTGGACGAGACGCTGATCGGCCAGGTGGCGGCGCTTGACGATCCCGCGAGCATCCGCTGGCTCGCGACGATGCGAAGGCTGGGCCGGCTCGGCATCTGAAGCCCGCCGCGGGCGTGGCCGGGCGACGGTCAATCCTGCTTCCAGGGCAGGCCCGCGCGTCGCCAGCCATCGATGTGCCCGCGCTGCCCGTTGGCGTCGATCTTCCCCTCGAAGCCCTCGAGGATGTTGCAGGCGCGGCTGAAACCGTGTCGCGTGGCGGCGGTGGCCGCCCGCACCGAGCGCACGCCGCTGCGGCACAGCAGCAGCAGCATGTCATCGGGGGTGGCCTGTTCGCGCAGCTCGGCGATGAAGCGCGCGACCTGCTCATCGTCGGGACCGCGCCACACCACCAGCACGGAGCCCGGCACATGCCCGACGTAGCGGTGCTCCTCGGGGGTGCGCACGTCGATGAAGCGTATCCCGGGCTTGCCGAGCAGCGCCCAGGCTTCGGCGGGGGTGACATCGCCGGCGTAGGGACGGGGCTCGCCAGCGGATGCCGCCAGGCGGTTCGC
>JBIIHU010000312.1:0-4172 GCA_044235405.1 Burkholderiaceae bacterium | reverse complement strand
CGGGGCTTGAGGATCTTGATGTGGCCATTCATATGACCACCGCGCGGTTAGGCGGTACGGAAATGGAGGCTGCTTTCGACCATGTCTTCAACCTGAGCTTTCCCGATGTACCGGGCGCGCCAGAGGCCGATGTGCTGCTGATCACCGACGGTGCGGTGTGGCACGCGGAGAGCATTCTTGCGCGAGCTCGTCGAAGCGGTCATCGCATTTACGCACTGGGCGTGGGCGCAGCTCCCGAAGAAGGCCTGCTGAGCGAATTAGCCCGGGATACTGGTGGCGCCTGCGAGTTCGCCACGCCGAACGAGGATATGGACGCCGCGATGAGCCGTATGCTGATCCGGATGCGCAGCGCGGGCGCGGTCGAGTCATCGATGGAGGTGAACCCCGAGCCGCTATGGTCCAGTCCGATGCCGCGGCGGATAACCCCTGATGAGACGGTGCACATCCACCTGCGGCTTCCTGCGCGTCCAGGCACGGCACCGCGCCTGCGGTTCGATGAGGAGGTGGTGGCTCCTCCGGAGATCACCTGGCTGTCCGATGACCTCGTTGCGCGGATCGTGGCAGCTCGGCAGATTACTCACACGGCCGAGGCGACGATCGCGGCGGAGATCGCTGAGCGGTATCAGTTGGTGACCGACCACAGCAATCTGCTGCTCGTCATCGAGCGCGCCGACTCGGAGAAGACCGACGGTCTGCCGTCGCTTCGCATGGTTCAGCCGATGATCGCCGCCGGATCGAGCGGCACCGGACGCGTTCGACGGGATTCCGTCGTCCGTCCTGCGGCACCACGCTCCGCGCGCCGTTACGACGACTACGATCCGCCCGCGGTCTGGCGCAGTCCTCGGGCCGTGGCGGAGCCGACGGTTTCCTCGGCTTCGGGTGCAGGCCCGGGTTCGCCTGCTCTTGAGCCTGCCCCCACCGTGGTAGCCCTGTCAGTCAGACAGGCGGCGCTTCTCCTCGTCAGAGCTTTCAATGACGCCGTCGCGCCGGGACTGTCTTTCCGGCAGGTGCTCGGCTTGGTGACGCAGCAGGCTGTTGATTCTCGGATCGTCGATGCCGTGGTTCGCGCCACCGGTGAGGTCGGCACCCAAATCAAGGGCTGGGCCTGCTTCCTGATGTGGGCCCACGAGTTGAATGATCCTGAAGCGCGCCTCAGCGACGCTGCGCTTGCGTTGGTTCGGTCGCAGCTTGCGAAGTTGGAGAGCCACCAGCGGGAGGCGGCGATCGGAATGTTGGATGCTGTGGCGGCGTAGTCTCCAGGCATCGCTATTGTTGTGGTCGGTGTCGAGTGCGCAGCGCCTCGACCAGCGAGCCAAGGCGGCCGTGATGTCTGCCGATGAATCCGGTTTGCTGTCCCGGGGACTATCGGGCGAGAAAGCCGGCGAGGCATTCTGTGGGAGGCCTGGCCACCGAGGTCAGCGGGGGATGGATTCAGGCCGATGGCAGGCCGGAGCTCATGTCCCGGAAGCTTCCCTGCCAGTTCGAGATCAGCCCCTCGGTGCCGCATTTCACACAGCGCCAGGCGACGCGATCTACGTCGGCGAAGCCGGTGTCGACGACGTGCCGGTCGCGCTTGCGGCACTTGAAGCAAAACGGGCCGGGCGTCTCGTCGGGGCGATCGAAATCGGTGGCGTGGGCCACCACGGCGGTGAGGAAGTCGGCGAACTTCCGGGCTGGGCCCCGCTCCGGCGCAATGGCGCCCCGGGCGTCGAGGAAGTGGGTGAGGGCGATGACGTACTTCTTCGCGAGATTATTCCCGGGCAAAGGACGAGAGCCGACCGATCGATGCGAGATGCCGACCACGTTGGCGATCAGTCCGAGGTCTCCACGAGCCGTATCCCCGTAGCCTCGCTGGCGGGGTCAGGCCAGCGCCTCATGCCCGCGCGCTTGGCCCTCGCGTCGCCCCTCGCAGCTGTCCTGCCTTTCGGCGGCAAGTGCCGCCTCGGCCTGGTGCTGCGCATCGGAGAACTCGCGGGCGATCGAGCGGAACTCCTCCTCGGCGGCCGTGAAGGCGGCGACCACGGCCGGATCGAAGTGGCTGCCGGCGCCTTCGCGCACGGTCCTGGCCGCCTGCTCATGCGACCACGCCGGCTTGTAGACACGCTGCGTGGTCAGCGCGTCGTAGACATCGGCCAGCGCCATCAGGCGCCCGGACACCGGAATCGCTTCGCCGGCAAGCCCGGCGGGGTAGCCGCTGCCGTCCCACTTTTCATGATGGGTCAAGGCGATCTCGCGCGCATATCTCAGGAAAGAGTTGCCGCCGAGCGCTTCTTCAGCCGCCTGCAGCGCCGACGCGCCGATCTCGGGATGCGTTCGCATCACTGCCCATTCCTCCTCGGTCAGTTTGCCGGGTTTCAGGAGGATCGCATCAGGAATGCCTACCTTGCCCACATCATGCAGCGGCGCCGACTTGTACATGAGGTCGATGGCCTCGTCGCTCAACGCGGCGCGAAATCGCGGATGGTCGCGCAGCCGCATCGCCAGTGCACGGACGTAGCGTTGGGTTCGTAGGATGTGCGCGCCGGTTTCGTTGTCGCGCGTCTCGGCGAGCGAGGCCAGCGTCAGGATCGTGACATCCTGCGTTCGTTGCAGCAGCGTATTCTGGTCCCGCAAACTGGCAATCATCTGGTTGGTGTAGCTCGCCATGACACCGAAATCGTCGTTGCTGCTGACCGGAACGCGCCCGTCCAGGCGGCCGCTGGTGGCAGCCGACAGCACGCCATTCTGATTCCGGAAGAACAGCGTCAGGTTTCGGGCATAGGACATGGTCGCGTTGAGCAGGTGAGCCAGCATGACCGCCGCCACGAACAGGAACTCCATCAGGATTGCGCGCTGGGCCTGTTCGATCGGCAGGGTTTGTTCGGGATGGGTCAGCCAGTCGAGGTCCTTGCTCATGACGAGGAATAGCACCGTCATCGTGAAGATCACCGTGAGCGTCGCGAACAGTCCCAGCTTCGTGGATACCGGGACATGGCGCTCCGTGATGGTCATCTGCTCACCCGTGCGCTGAAAGCGCGCCACCAGCGAACGTTCCCGTTCGAGCGACAGGTCGACCGCGGCGAACAGGCCCAGCGTGATCAGTCCTAGCGACAGCTTCAGGCCACTTCCTGCCGGAAACCCGTGGATCACGCTGTTGAAGACCGTGAGCACGATGCCCGCGACAGCGAACAATCCCCAGTCGAGCGCAAAAGCCGAGCGGGATTGAGCGGCGAGCGATGCCCGGTCGATGAAGCGGGTGTGCAGAGGCTTGCGTAACAGGCCCGCAGCCGTCAGGACCACCGCGATGGGCGCGCCGACCTGGATCAGCGAAAGGCTTTCCAGGAACGGGCAGATCTGCCCCCCGTAGATCGACAGCAGAACGAAAGCGCTACCGAAGTGCGCAGCGGCTCGAAGCGACATGACCGGGACACCATCGATTGGATGGTCAAGGCTAGCAACCCGAGCCTGACCACAGGATGCCGCGCGACAGCCCGAATCCACCGTCCCGCTGGCGCGACACCATGCCCCGCGCGCCCACTCGGAGCTTGTCTGACTGGATTGCTGCGCTGGCCAATCTTGGGTGAGTCCAACTTTCTGGGGTCAGTTCACCGAACGTGGGATGGCCGCAATCAGCGCGACCAGCGACGCGAACACCCGGACCCGACCGTTGAGTCGGCGCCAGGCACCGCCGGTCGGCGGCGCGCGATACCCGCGTTTCGGCGCACAGTCCGATCCCGCAGACTGTGCAAGGGAGTGGCGGGCGCTCGCCACCGGACATGGCTTGTCGCATTTGCATGCCCCCACCTTGCCGCCGCCTGCGCGTGAACCCGACATGACCGCAGCAACTTCCGGTACCGACGACACACGGTCGATCTCGGTCGCGATTGCCGACGACGACCCGGTCTGGCGCGGCTTCGCATGCACCGCCCTGCGCGCAGCCGGTTTTATCGTGCATGAGCACACCGATGGCGGCCCCCTGCTCGAAACCCTCGCGCGGGAGCGGGTCGATGTCGTCCTGGTAGATGCGATCATGCCCGGAACCGATGGCTTTGAGGTCTGCCGGGCGCTGCGCCGCGATCTCTCGCTAGCGGGCTTGCCGGTGATGATGCTCACCAGTCTTGCGGGCGACGAGGCGGTGCGCGCCGCTTACGATGCTGGCGCCTCGGATTTCTTCATCAAGACCCGGCATGGCG
>JBIIHU010000081.1:0-13319 GCA_044235405.1 Burkholderiaceae bacterium | reverse complement strand
GCGCCCCGCGGGGGGGGGGGGGGCCGCAACCGCGGTCGTCCCGAGGGCGCCGAGCGCCGCCATGACGAACAGCACGCCCCGGGAGCATGGCGCCATCCGCGGCAGGAGCATGGCGGTGGTGACGGACATCGGGCTGGGCTCCTCTCGTGAACGATCGGCGATCGCCATGATGCCCCGTCTCCTCGCCCGAAGGGCCATCGGCCGACCCATCAGGGTGCGGCGCAGGCGACCGGCTCGGACCCGGCGAAGGCCTGCAGCCGCACGAGCGCCTCGCGCCAGGCGGCCTCCGGCGTGGTGGCGTCCCGGGTGAGGCGTGCGACCAGGCGCTCCGCGCGCAGCGGCCCCGGCCCGATCCGGGTGCCTTGCACGCCACGCGCCGCGAGCTCGCCCTGGCGCGCGCGCGCGCCCTCCTGAGAACGGAAGATGCCCAGCGAGATCGCCTGCCGCAGCGGGCCCTCGGCGATCAGATAGAGGTCGGAGACGCCGAGCTGGCGCAGCTGCGCCAGCCGGCGCTGCGGATCGGCAGCGGGCGGCAGGTAGACCATGAAAGAGGGCGCCTCGGGTCGCCGATCGATGACCGCGCGCAACGGTTCGCGCAGACCCCGGGCCCATTCGCGCAGACGCTCGGCGCGCGCCTCGTCGAGCGGACCCGCCTCCATGCACATCGGCTCGACGCTCGCCGAGGCGAGGGTCGCCTGAGGCCCGCCCGTTGCCGCGGCGGGGCTCGGCGCCGACGCCACACCGGGGGCTGCCTGGCCATCGCCGACGGCCGCGGCGCCGGGCGCGGCCGGCCGCTCGCCCGGCACGGCCTCGGGCGTGCTCGCAGGGGCTGGTGGGGCAGGCGGCACCACACGCAGCCTGTCGGGCGCAACCTGGCTTGCGACGCGCTGCGGCTCGCGCCCGCGCGGCCAGAGATCGTCGAACAGCCCCGCAAGCACACCGAGCGCCAGCAGGTTGGCCAGCAGCAGCAGGATCGCGACCAGACGTATCACCGCGACGCGCCTCCCGGATCCGTCGGGCGCACCGACACCTCACCGATCCCGATGGACTGCTCGCCAGCGGCAGTGAGCAGGCGCAGGGCGCCGCCCTCGTCGACCCCGCAGGCAAGACCACCGCCCCGGATCTCGCCCCCGACGATGATGTCGACCGCGCGCCCGGCGAGTGCATCGAAGCATGCCCATCGCTGCGGCAGCGAGCCACTCGCGCGCTGATCACCGGCGATCGCCGCCACCAGCGCCGCCGCGAGCTGCCCCGCCAGCCGCGAGCGCGGCGGCCGTTGCGACGCCGAGTCGAAAAGCGCGCCCACGGGCTGGCCGATCGCGTCGAAGCGATCCGGCGCCGGGAGCAGGTTCAGCCCGAGCCCGGCCACCACCCGGACACGCTCGCCCTGGAGCCGCGACTCGCACAGCAGGCCGGCCACCTTGCGACCGGCGCGTTGCAGGTCGTTGGGCCACTTGAGCCGCAGGTCGGGCACGGTACCCACGAGCGCCTCGGCAACCGCGAGGCCGGCGACGACCGAAAGGGCGCCGAGCCTGCCTGCCACCAGCGGCAGCGGCAATTCGAGCGCCACCGACATCGTGAGGGAATCATCGCCCCCGCTCAGCCAGACCCGACCGAGCCGTCCACGACCCGCGGTCTGACGTCGCGCCACCAGCACGACCGGCGACGCCGGCGACGCCGGCCAGGGCTCCTCCATCAGGACCCGGCTGGTGGAATCGACGGTGTCGAGCACCCGAACGGCGCGCTCGGGCAGCCCGGCTGCCCGAGCGATCGCGGCGGCATCGAGATCGCCGCCTTCGGCGGCGCGAGCGCGAGCGCTTTCCGGCGACGCGCTGGCGACGCCGGCCTCGGCGGGCCTAGGGGTTGCCGGATTGCGATCCACCGCCCAATCATATCCTGTACCCTGATGGGGCCACGTCATGCCGAGCCCTTCGCACCGTCACGCCTCCCGGCTCGTCCCGGCGACCCTGCTGGTCTACCTGGGCGCACTGGTCTGGGGCTCGCTTTACCCGATGCATGGCTGGGCGTACCGCGGAACACCGCTGCTCGCCTTCCTGCACGATCCCTGGCCACGCTGGTGGACGGGCTTCGACCTCGCCTTCAACGTCGCGATCTACCTGCCCGGGGGCCTGCTCGCCACGATGCTGCTGCGCGCGACCGGACTGAGGACGGGTGCCGTGATGCTGGCGCTGCTCGCCTGCAGCCTGCTCGCCCTCGGGCTCGAGGCCCTGCAGAACCTGCTGCCCGGACGCGTCCCCTCGCGGCTCGACTGGCTGGCCAACACCGCGGGCGCACTGCTGGGCGCGCTCGGTGCGCCGGCGGGCGAGCGCGCGGTCGCGAGCGGCCAGCGGGCGCTCGACGCTCGCCGCGCGATCAGCAGCACCGACAGCGCGATCGGCGCGCTGCTGCTGATCGGCTGGGTGGCGATCCAGTGGCCCGCCAGCCGACCGCTGTTCGGCCAGGGCGATCTGCAGACGCCGCTCGCCGCGCTCGCCGCGCTGACCGGTGCCGGCTGGACGCCCGCCGCCTGGCGTCTGGCGCCTGCTCATGGCGAGTTTCTCGACGCGCTCGGCGTGGCCGCCGTGGTGGTGGGCGTCGGCCTGATGGTCCGCGAGCTATTGCCCACGCGGGCCCCGCGCGCGCTGGTCACCGCGGTGCTGGTCCTGACGGCGATCCTCGTCAAGTCGGCGGGCGGCGCCGCGCTCGGCGCGCCGCGCGTCGCCGGCTGGCTGAGTGCCGGCGCTCAGGGCGGTCTTCTGGCCGGGGCGCTGATGCTCGCCCTGCTCGCGGTGGCGCGTCGTCGCACCCGGCTCGCCCTGGCGATCGCGGCACTCGCCGTGGGCAGCCTGTGCAGCACGATCTTCCCGGTCGACGCCTACTTTGCCAGCGCCGCCAGCGCACGGGCCGCCGGCGGCTGGCGCAATCTCGAGGGGCTGCTTCGCGGTGCCGCGGTGCTGTGGCCCATGGCAGCGATCGTCTGGTGCGGCCTGCGCCTGCGCGCCCTCGACCCGGGATACCCCGAGCAGAGCCCGCCCACCCCGCCCGCGGGCCCGTCGCCCCGCCTATAATCGCGATCCCCTGCCCGGCCGGCCCCATCCTGGCGCACCCGGCGCCCGCGAGCGCCACCGGTACCCCGACACCGCCATGAGCCACTTCGCCAAGCATGTGTTCTTCTGCCTCAATCAGCGCGACGACCCGGCGCGCGCCTGCTGTGCGGCGGCTGGCGCCGCCGAGCTCCAGGACTACGCCAAGCGGCGCGTGAAGGAGCTCGGGCTGGCAGGCGAAGGCAGGATCCGCATCAACAAGGCGGGCTGCCTCGACCGCTGCGAACTCGGCCCGGTCGCCGTGGTCTACCCGGAAGGGATCTGGTACACCTTCGTCGACCGCGAGGACATCGACGAGATCATCGATTCGCACCTGGTGGGCGGCGTCCCGGTCGAGCGCCTTCGGCTCGAATGAACGCCGGCACCCGCCACGTCCAGGTGCCCGGCGCGGCCGGAGCGATCGACATCGCGGTCGACCGCCCTGCCGGCAGCCCCGAGGGCATCGCGCTGATCGCGCATCCGCACCCCCTGTACGGCGGCACCCGCGACAACAAGGTCGTGCAGACGCTGGCGCGCGCCTTCGTCGCGCTCGGCTATCAGAGCTGGCGACCCGATTTCCGGGGCGTGGGCGAATCGGCGGGCCTTCACGACGAAGGCCGCGGCGAGACCGACGACCTGGTGGCGGTGGCGCGTGCGGCCCGTGCCACGGCGGCCGCCGAAGGCGCCACCGGGCTGCCGCTGGTGCTTGCCGGATTCTCCTTCGGCGCCTTCGTTCAGGCGCAGGTGGCACGGCGGCTGGCCGAGGCGGGCGAACCCGCCGCGCGGCTGGTGCTCGTCGGCCCGGCGGTCTCGCGCTTTGCGCTCGGCGAGGTGCCGCCCGACACGCTGGTGATCCACGGCGAAACCGACGACGTGGTTCCGCTGGCTTCGGTGCTCGACTGGGCCCGCCCCCAGACGCTGCCGATCGTGGTGCTGCCGGGTACCGATCACTTCTTCCACCGCCGTCTGCCGCTCCTCAAGCGGCTGGTGCTCGAGGCCTTCGGTGCGTCGCCCTCCGTCGATCCCGCCGATGAATCCGCAGGCTGAAGCAGGCACGGGCCTGCGCGTCGCGGCGCTGCTGCTCGCGAGCCTGATCGCCGCGGCACCCGTCACCGCCGAAGCCGCGAGCCGCCGGCAGGCGAAGAAGGCGCCCGCCGAGGAGGCGCCCGCCCCGCCGCCGCAACCCGGCGGTGCGCCCACCCTGGCCGCGCGCAGCTGGATGCTGGTGGATGTCAGCAGTGGCCAGGTGCTGGCCTCGGCCGAAGCCGACCGCAGGGTCGACCCGGCCTCCCTCACCAAGCTGATGACCGCTCGGCTGGTGTTCGGTGCCCTCGCCGACGGCAAGCTGCGGCCGGAGCAGCGCCCGCCGGTGTCGCAGGCCGCCTGGAAGGCGATCGGCTCGCGGATGTTCGTCGACCCCGCCCGGCCGGCCACCGTCGAGGAACTGATGCAAGGCATGATCGTGCAGTCAGGCAACGACGCCTCGATCGTGCTCGCCGAGGCGGTCGGTGGCACCGAGGCCCAGTTCGCCGAGCAGATGAACCGCGAGGCCCAGCGCCTCGGCCTGAGCAACACCCGCTTCGCGAACGCCACCGGCTTGCCCGATGCGCAGCACTACAGCACCGCCCGCGACCTCGCGGTGCTCGCCAGCCGCCTGATCGCCGACCACCCGCAGCACTACGCGCTCTACGGTCGCAAGGAATACACCTACAACGGCATCCGCCAGCCCAACCGCAACCGCCTGCTTTTCATCGACCCCACGGTCGATGGCCTGAAGACCGGGCACACCGAGGCGGCCGGCTGGTGCCTGATCGCCTCGGCGCGCCGCGACCAGGGTGGCGTGCTCGAACGGCGTCTGCTGTCGGTCGTCCTTGGTGCGGCCTCCGATTCGGCACGAGCCGCCGAGTCGCAGCGCCTGCTCAACTGGGGATTCCAGAACACGGAGGCGGTCCGCCTGTTCGCGAAGAACCAGCCGGCCGGCAGCTACCGGGTCTGGAAGGGCACGGCTGCCGAGGTGAAGGCCGGCTTCGAGACCGACGTCATCGTCAGCGCGCCACGGGGTCAGGCGGGTGCCCTGAAGGCCGAGGTCGAGCGCGTGCAGCCGCTGACCGCGCCGGTGCTGCGCGGCCAGCGTGTGGGCACGCTGCGGGTGAAGCTCGGCGAGCAGACCATCGTCGAGCGCCCGCTGCTGGCCCTCGAGGCAGTGGCACCTGCCGGTCTGATTGGCCGTGCCTGGGATACGATCCGGCTATGGATGGAGCGATGATGAACGTCAACCCCACCGTCTTTCTGAATGGCGAGTTCCTGCCTCTCGACGAGGCTCGCGTGCCGGTGCTCGACCGCGGCTTCATCTTCGGCGACGGCATCTACGAGGTCGTGCCGAGCTACGGCGGGCGGCTGTTCCGCTGGCCGCAGCATCTGGCGCGCCTCAAGCGCAGCCTGGCGGCGATCCGCATCCGGAATCCCCGCGACGATACCGGCTGGACCGACCTCGTCCAGGCGCTGATCGCACGGCATCCCTGGCCTGACCAGTTCGTCTACCTGCAGGTCACCCGCGGCGTGGCGCGCCGCGACCATGCCTTCCCCGCGGGCGTCGAGCCCACGGTGTTCGCGATGGCGAGTGAACTGGTGCCGGTTCCTGCCGCCCAGCGCGAGGCTGGCGTGGCAGCCATCACGCTGCCCGACGAGCGCTGGCTGCACTGCGACATCAAGTCGGTATCGCTGCTCGGCAACGTCCTCGCGCGCCAGGCGGCGGTCGACGCCGGCGCGGTCGAGTGCGTGATGTTCCGCGACGGCTTCCTCACCGAAGGCTCGGCCTCCAACATCTGGGTGGTCCGTAACGGCACGGTACTCGGCGCACCTCGCGACAACCGCATCCTGGAAGGCATCCGTGTCGGCCTGATCGATGAGCTGTGCGCGCGAGGCGGGCTGGCCGCCGAGACCCGCCCGGTGCTGCGCGAGGAGGTGCTCGCCGCCGACGAGCTGCTGATCAGCTCGGCCACCAAGGAGATCCTCCCGGTCACGCGGCTCGACGGGCGCCCGGTGGGCGATGGCCGTCCGGGCCCGGTCTACCGGGCGCTGTACGAGGCCTACCAGGCCGCGAAAGTCGGCTGACCTCGCCGTGAGCACCCCCGATCGGCCCGACGCCGACGCCACCGACCTCGCGCAGGCCTTCGATCGCATCGAGCGCCTGCTCGAATTCCCGGCCGACTTCCCGCTCAAGGTGATGGGCCGCCGCGTCGATGGCTTCGCACAGGCGATCGTCGCGCTGGTGCTCGAGCGGCTGCCCGGCTTCGATCCCTCGACGATCGAGCTGCGCGCCTCCTCGAAGGGCGCGTGGCTCAGCCTGACCCTGATGCTGCGGGTCGAGTCGCGCGCCCAGCTCGAATCGATCTACCGCGCGGTCGCCGCGCACCCCTGGGTGCGCATCGTCCTGTAGCGGCATCAGCGCACCGCGCATGATCGAACTCGCGGGGGCAGGCGTCGATCGCATCGGCCGCGGGAGGCGGCTGTCGCTCGACTTCCCCGACTTCACGCTGCCGCAGCGCGGCCTCGCCGTGCTGCGCGGACCATCGGGCAGCGGCAAGTCCACGCTGATCGCGCTGATCGCCGGCCTGCTCGAGGCCGACCGCGGACGCGTCGTGGTCTGCGGCACCGAGCCCGGCCGGTTGCCGCCAGCGCAGCGCGATCGCTGGCGTGGCCGCACGCTCGGCCTGCTGCCGCAGCGGCTGCACCTTGCCGCGGCGCTCGATGTCCGCGAGAACCTGCTGCTCGCCGCGCTCGCGGCAGACTTGCCGGCTGCCGGCGCGCGGGCGCGAGCCGATGCGCTGCTCGAGCGCTTCGGGCTGCGCGAGCTCGCGCGGGCCCGCCCCGGCGAACTCAGCGGCGGGCAGGCGCAGCGGGTGGCCCTTGCGCGCGCGTTGATGAACGAACCCCGGCTGCTCGTGGCCGACGAGCCGAGCGCCAGCCTCGACGACGACGCGGCAACGACCGCGATCGGCGAACTGCTCGCCGTGTGGCGAGCCTCGGGCGCGAGCCTGCTGGTGGCCACGCACGATGCCCGGGCGATCGCCCTGCTCGCCGCCGGCGACCCCGACGCACGCACGCTGGTGCTGGCATGAGCTGGTGGCTCCTCGCCTGGCGGATGCTTGCCTATCGGCCGGCGGTGGCGCTGCTCAACCTGGTGACCCTCGCGCTGGGCCTGGCCGCCCTGGTGATGGTGCTCAGCGTCTCCGGACAGGTGAGCGCTCACGTCGATCGCGACCTTCGCGGCGTGGACCTCGTGATCGGCGTGAAGGGCAGCCCGCTGCAGCTGATCCTGGCCGGGGTGTTCCACGTCGACCAGCCGGCAGGCAACATCCCCGCCGGGCTCGAGCAGACGATCGCGGCGCTGCCCGGCGTGGCGCGGGTGGTCCCGCTCGCGCTCGGCGACAGCTACCGCGGCCAGCGCATCGTCGGCACCCGCCTGGCCTATCTCGAGGCAGCCGAAGCCCGCTTTGCCCAGGGTGCTCCCTGGACCGCTCCGATGCAGGTGGTGCTGGGCGCACGGGCGGCAAGGGTCACCGGCCTCACCCTGGGGGCACGCTTCGCCGGCCAGCATGGACTGGGCGAAGGCGGCGAGACCCATGCCGACCAGCCTTTCGAGGTCGTGGGCATCCTTGCGCCGACGGGCGGCGCCATCGACCGCCTGATCCTGACCGACATCGCCTCGGTGTGGCAGGTGCATGAACACGAGACCGCCCTGGACGACGACGACCGCGCCGAACTCGTCGCCGCCCGTGAGGCGAGCCTGCTGCACGTGGCCTACAGCTCGCCGCTGGCCGCGGTCACGCTGCCGCGGACGCTGAACGCGCGCCCCGACCTGCAGGCCGCGGTGCCCGCCCTCGAGATGGCGCGACTGTGGCGCATGATGGGCATCGGATCGACCGTGATCGGCGCGGTCGGTGCCGGGCTGCTGGCACTCGCCGGCTTGTCGATCTTCGCCGCGCTCTACGCCGCCGTGCAGGACCGGATCGCCGATCTGGCCCTGCTGCGGCTGGTCGGCGCTTCGCGGGCGCGGCTCGTGCAGGTCATCCTGCTGCAGGCGAGCGTGCTCGCCGCCGGCGCGCTGCTGCTCGGATTCGCCGTGGGGCATGCCGGGGTGGCCCTGCTCGGCGAGGCCCTTGCCGCCGAGGGCGGCTTGCCGCTCAGCGGCGCGTGGTTTTCGGCGGATGAAGCCTGGGCCGCGGGCGCTGCGCTCGCGACCGCCTGGGTGGCGGCGCTGGCGCCGGCCATGAAAGCCTGCCGGGTGCCTGTCGACCACCTGCTTGCCGGGTGAGCACCCATTCCCCGATCACGCGCACCCCGGCCGCCACGCTCCAGGAGAATCGCCATGCCACGTCGTTTCGCCCTTTCGATCGCCAGCCTCGCATTCGGCCTGCTGCTGCCGGCGGGCGCGGCGATCGGCCAGGACAAGCACGGCGCCGAGCACATCCGGCGCGATATCGAGCGCCACCGGGCGATGGCCACCGCCCACGAGGCGGCGGCCCGCTGCCTGGAGGCGAAGCAGCCCTACGACAGCTGCCTCGGTCAGCTGCAGGCCGCCTGCAAGGGACTGGGCATCGGCAAGTACTGCGGAATGAAACATGCGCACTGAGCATCCGATCACCGAAAGCCCGCGCGCGCGTCGCGCGACCCTGCTTGCCACGGCGCTGACGATCGCCCTGCTCGTGCCCGCGCCACCGGCCGGGGCGCAGGCTGGCTCGCAGCCGGCAGCGCCAGGACCCGGGACCCCGCCCGGTGCGACGGCGCCGCTGCTCTTCCAGACGCCCGAGACGACACCGCCACCCGGCACGACGGCCGCGCCCGGTCTTGGCACGGGCCAGGGCTTCCATTCGCCGCAGAGCGCCTTCGCGCCGCTGCGCGAACTGCCCGGCGTGCTGCCGTGGCGTGTCTTCGGCGAAGTCACCCACCGGCAGGAGGGCAAGCGCAGCGTTCCGGTGTTCCCGGCGCAGCTGACCAGCCTGGCGGGCACGCGGGTGAAGGTGCAGGGTTTCATGCTGCCGCTGCAGCCCGGGGAGCGCCAGAAGCATTTCCTGCTGTCGGCCGTGCCCACCACCTGCAATTTCTGCCTGCCCGCCGGCCCCGAGGGCATCATCGAGGTCCGGATCCGTGGCACCGGCATCAAGGTCGACGTCGATGCGATGGTGCTCGAGGGTACGCTCCAGGTGCTGCCCGCCGACCCGATGGGTCTGCTCTACCGGCTCACCGACGCGCGGGCCGCCCGCTGACCAACCCGGAGTTCTCGCATGCTCGTGTTCCTGATCGGCCTGGTCCTGTTCCTCGGTGTCCACTCGGTTCGCATCGTCGCCGACGACTGGCGAAGTGCGCGCATCGCCAGGCTCGGCGAGGGGGCCTGGAAGGGTCTCTACTCGCTCGCCTCGCTGCTCGGCTTGGTGTTGCTTGTCTGGGGCTACGGCCAGACCCGTGCCGCACCGATCGACCTCTGGCAACCGCCGCTGTTCACCCGCCACCTCGCCTCGCTGCTCACGCTGCCGGCCTTCGTGCTGATGGCGGCAGCCTACGTACCGGGCACCCGCATCCGGGCGCGCCTCGGGCACCCGATGGTGCTTGGCGTGAAGCTCTGGGCCCTCGCGCATCTGCTGGCCAACGGCCGGCTCGCCGATCTTCTGCTGTTCGGCGGATTCCTCGTCTGGGCGATCGCCGATTTCCGGGCGGCACGGGCTCGCGACCGACGCGATGGCGTGGTGCGGCAGGCCGGCCCCGCCAGCCGGGATGCGATCGCGATCGCGGTCGGCCTGGGGGCCTGGGTCGCGTTCGCCTTCGTGCTGCACGCCTCGCTGATCGGTGTGAGACCCTTTGCCTGAGATCCCCTCGCCGATGAACGCCTGCGCGACACCGTCGGATGCGGCCGGCAGGACCGCGGCGGCGAGCCCGCTGCTGCGGCCGTGGCAACGCCAGGACTACCTCGAGAGCCTGGCCGCGATGCGCGCCTTCACTGCGGCGCGCGATGCGCTGACGCCGGACGAGATCTGGCTGGTCGAGCACGAACCGGTCTTCACCCAGGGACTGGCGGGACGGGCCGAGCATGTGCTGGATGCCGGCGACATCCCGGTGGTGCGCACCGAGCGCGGCGGACAGGTGACCTACCATGGTCCCGGCCAGGTGGTGGCCTACCTGCTGCTCGATCTGCGGCGCAGCGGGCTGGGCGTGCGCGATCTCGTCTGTCGGCTCGAGGCCGCGGCGATCGCGATCGCGCGGGAGCTCGGCGTGCCCGCGGTGCGGCATGCCGGCGCACCCGGGGTCTACGTCGCCGACGACGCACCACGCGCCGCGGGCGCGAAGTTCGCATCGGTCGGCCTGAAGGTCTCGCGCGGATGCACCTTCCACGGCATTGCCCTGAATGTGGCGATGGCGCTCGAACCCTTCGGCCGCATCAACCCCTGCGGCCAGGCAGGGCTGCATGTCACCGACCTCGCGCGGGCGGCCGACGCGCGGTTGTCGCCCGCACAGGTCGCGCGGATCGCGCAGCGCTTCGGCGAGCGGCTGCGGCTGGCCGCGGCCGCAGCGCCCGGCATCACCCCGGCCTGCGCGGTGGCGCCGGCCGGCAGCCCGCAGCCCGAGGGCTAGAATCTCGTCGGCGCGTGCAACGCGCTGTGCCGGAGCCGTGCCATGAGCGAATCCCCGAACACTGCCGAGCCCTACGACGCGTCGGCCAAGCAGAAGGCGGCTGCCAAGACCTCGCGCATCCCGATCAAGGTGGTGCCGGCCGACGAGGTCCTGAAGAAGCCCGACTGGATCCGCGTTCGCGCGGGCTCGCACGGGTCGCGCTTCCGCGAGATCAAGGACATCCTGCGCCGCAACCGGCTGTTCACGGTCTGCGAGGAGGCGAGCTGCCCGAACATCGGCGAGTGCTTCGGCAAGGGCACCGCCACCTTCATGATCATGGGTGACAAGTGCACGCGGCGCTGCCCCTTCTGCGACGTCGGTCACGGCCGGCCCGACCCGCTCGACGCCGACGAGCCGCTCAACCTCGCCCGCACGATCGCCGAGCTGCGCCTGTCCTACGTGGTGATCACCAGCGTCGACCGCGACGACCTTCGCGACGGCGGCGCCCAGCACTTCGTCGACTGCATCCGCGCGGTGCGCAGCCACTCGCCCGGCACGCGCATCGAGGTGCTGGTGCCCGACTTCCGCGGCAGGCTCGACCGGGCGCTCGGCATTCTCGAGAGCGCCCCACCCGACGTCATGAACCACAACCTCGAGACCGTACCGCGCCTCTACCGGGAGGCCCGGCCGGGATCCGATTACGCCCACTCGCTGAAGCTGCTGCAGGAATTCCGTCGACGCGTGCCAGGGGTTCCGACCAAGAGCGGCCTGATGGTAGGGCTCGGCGAGACCGACGACGAGATCCTCGCCACGATGCGCGACCTGCGCGCCCACGATGTCGACATGCTGACGATCGGCCAGTATCTCGCGCCCTCCAGCGCCCACCTGCCAGTGCGCCGCTACGTTCACCCGGACACCTTCCGTACCTTCGAGGCGCAGGCGCAGGCGATGGGCTTCACCCACGCGGCGGTTGGCGCGATGGTGCGATCGTCCTATCACGCCGACCAGCAGGCGCACGCCGCCGGCATTGCCTGAGGAAGCTTCCGTGACCGAGCCCTTCGCGCCCGTCAGCGCCCCCCCGGCCGCGACGCCCGTCGACGCCCCCCGGGCCGAGGCGCTCCCGAAGATCGATCCGCGTCGCCTCTGGAGTCCGGTGGTCGCCACGCTGAGCCCCTACGTACCGGGCGAGCAGCCGCAGATCGAGGGGCTGGTCAAGCTCAACACCAACGAGCATCCGATGGGCCCGTCGCCGCGGGTGCTCGAGGCCATCCGGCGCGAGACCGGCGACGCGCTGAGGCTGTACCCCGATCCGCAGGCCGGCGCCCTGAAACGCGCGCTTGCCCAGATCCACGGTCTCGAACCGGGGCAGATCTTCGTCGGCAACGGCTCCGACGAGGTGCTCGCGCATGCCTTCCTGGGCCTGTTCGGCAGCGGGCGACCCATTCTGTTTCCGGATGTCACCTACAGCTTCTACCCGGTCTACTGCGGCCTGTACCGCATTGCGCACGAGCGCGTGCCGCTCGCCGCCGACTTCACGGTCCGCGTCGACGACTACCGGCGGCCCAACGGCGGCATCGTCATTGCCAACCCCAATGCGCCCACGGGCCGGCTGCTGCCGCTTGCCCAGATCGAGCGCCTGCTCGAAGCCAACACCGACTCGGCGGTGCTGATCGACGAGGCCTACGTCGACTTCGGCGGCGAATCCGCGGTTAGCCTGATCGCGCGCTTCCCGCAGCTGCTGGTGGTGCGCACCTTCTCGAAGTCGCGCGCGCTCGCAGGGCTGCGCGTGGGCTACGCGATGGGCCACCCCGCGCTGATCGAGGCCCTCGAGCGCGTGAAGGACAGCTTCAATTCCTACCCGCTCGATCGGATCGCCATCGCCGCCGCGGTCGCGTCGGTACAGGATGGCGCATGGTTCGCGCGCGCCTGCGCCGCGGTCGTCGCGGAGCGCGAGGCGATGACCGTACGCCTGCAGGCCCGCGGCTTCGAGGTGCTGCCCTCGGCCGCCAACTTCGTCTTCGCCCGCCATCCGGCGCACGACGGCGCGTGGCTGCAGGCCGGGCTGCGCGAGCGCAAGGTGCTGGTGCGGCACTTCACTTCGCCGCGCATCGCCCAGTTCCTGCGAATCTCGGTGGGCACGCCCGAGCAGGGCCGAGCCCTCGACGCGGCCCTCGCCGACCTGCTCGGCGGCTAGCCCCCGGCCGCGTCGCGCAGGTCGACTGGGCCGTCCGCGCCTTCCTGCGGCCGCGGGCGCTGCGGCGTGCGGCGTGCGGCGTGCGGCGTGCGGCGTGCGGCGTGCGGTCGGGGGTTGGGGGTTGGCGCAGCGCGCCGCTCCCGACCTCGCCCGGCTGCGCCGGGTACCCATCGGCGCTTGCCGTCCGGGGCGGCCCGCGAACTCGGCGCTGCGCGCCTCGAACAGCGCGTGCCGACCGCGCTGACGCGCGGCAACCCCGTCCGTCTGCGCGCCTCGGCGAGGCCGAAGGCTGCGCGCGGCGCCAACCCCCGACCGCGCGAAGGCGACACCGGGGAGCACGCGCACAACCCACGTGTCGACGCCAACGGCGCCTCGCTCGCGCCGCTGTCAGCGCCGACTCATCGCCTCCGCGCGTTGCAAGCTTCCCCGCGCCG
>JBIIHU010000311.1:0-4213 GCA_044235405.1 Burkholderiaceae bacterium | reverse complement strand
AGATGTCCAAGTCGCTCGGCAACTTCTTCACGATCCGCGACGTGCTGCAGCGCTTCGATGCCGAGGTGGTGCGCCTGTTCATCGTGCGCGCCCATTACCGCAGTCCGATCAACCACTCGGATGCCCACCTCGAGGACGCGCGTGCCTCGCTGCTGCGGCTCTACAACGCGCTGTCCGACGAATCCGCCGGTCCGGTCGAGGCGGGCGCGATCGACTGGTCGTTACCCTGGGCCACGCGCTTTCGCGAGGCGATGGACGACGACTTCAACACGCCCGAGGCGATGGCCGCCGTGTTCGATCTCGCCGCCGAACTCAACCGCACGCGCAGCGCCGAGCTCGAACGCCAGCTGCGCGCGCTCGCCGGCGTGCTCGGGCTGCTGCAGCGTCCGCTCGCCGAGGTGCGGCGCGGCGGCCTGCGCGGACGCGCCGAGCTCGCGCAGGCGAAGGCCGGGCTCGACGATGCCGCCATCGCCGCGCGCATCGCCGAGCGCGCTGCCGCCAAGAAGGCGCGCGACTTCGCCACCGCCGACCGGGTTCGGGCCGAGCTGCTCGCGCAGGGCGTGGTGCTCGAGGACGGGCCTTTGGGCACGATCTGGCGGCGTGCCTGATTCCTTGGTCGCCGCGGCCTCAGCCCCCGATTTCTGGCTCCGGGCGCGGCGCAGCCTCACCCGGCGCGATCCCGTCCTCGGCGCCGTGATCCGTGCCTGCGGCCCGGGCGCGCTCGTGCCGCGCGGTGATCCCTTCCTCACGCTCGCGCGCTCGGTGGTCGGCCAGCAGATCTCGGTGGCTGCCGCGCAGACCATCTGGAGCCGCTTCGAGGCCGCCTGCGGCCGCGTGGAGCCTGGCCGGGTGAGCCGCATGCGCGAGGCCACGTTCGCGCGCTGCGGCCTGTCGATGCGCAAAATCGAGTACCTGCGCGGGCTCGCCACGGGCTTTCACCGCGGCGAGATCGATCCGGCGCGCTGGCAGACGATGGACGACGAATCGGTGATCGCCGACCTCACCCGGCTGCGCGGGATCGGTCGCTGGACAGCCGAGATGTTTCTGATCTTTAATCTGCAGCGACCCGACGTCCTGCCCCTGGACGACATCGGTCTGCTGCGCGCGGTGGCCCGTCACTATCCGCCCGAGGGCACGGCGCCAGGCACCGAGAACCCCCAGGAGCCCGCGGCCCGCCGGCATCGCGAAAGTCGCGCCCGGGTGCAGGTGCTCGCCGAGCGCTGGCGCCCCTGGCGCTCGGTGGCCACCTGGTACCTCTGGCGCAGCCTCGACCCGCTGCCGGTCGACTACTAGGAACCGATCCTTCATGAAGACCACTTTCCTCGACTTCGAACAGCCCATCGCTGATCTCGAGCAGAAGATCGACGCGCTGCGCTTCGTGCGCGACGACTCCGCGGTCGATATCGCCGAGGAGATCGACCGGCTGCAGAAGAAGAGCCAGGGCCTGGTCAAGGAAACCTACAGCAAGCTCACGCCCTGGCAGGTCGCGCAGGTTGCGCGCCACCCCCAGCGCCCCTACACGCTCGACTACGTCGCGGCGCTGTTCACCGACTGGCACGAGCTGCACGGCGATCGCCACTTCGCGGACGACCCCGCCATCGTCTGCGGCATGGCCCGCTTCAACGGCCAGCCGGTGGTGGTCATCGGTCACCAGAAGGGGCGCGATACCAAGGAGCGCGGCTACCGCAACTTCGGCATGCCGCGGCCCGAGGGCTACCGCAAGGCGCTGCGCATGATGAAGCTCGCCGAGAAGTTCGGCATGCCGGTGTTCACCTTCGTCGATACCCCGGGTGCCTTTCCCGGTGTGGGGGCCGAGGAGCGCGGGCAGTCCGAGGCCATCGGCCGCAACCTGATCGAGATGGCGGCGCTGCGCGTGCCGATCGTCACCACGGTGATCGGCGAGGGCGGTTCGGGCGGCGCGCTCGCGATCGCGGTCGGCGATACCGTGCTGATGCTGCAGCATGCGATCTACTCGGTGATCTCGCCGGAGGGCGGTGCGGCCATCCTCTGGAAGAGCGCGGCCAAGGCGCCCGAGGCAGCCGAGATTCTCGGCATCACCGCGCATCGCCTGAAGGCGCTCGGCCTGATCGATCGCATCGTCAACGAGCCGGTGGGCGGTGCGCACCGCGACCCCGCCCAGATGGCGCAGCTGCTGCGCCGCGCGCTCGCTGATGCGCTGCGCCAGCTTCAGGACCTCAAACCCGCCGAGCTGGTGCGCCAGCGTCAGGCGCGGCTGCTTGCCTTCGGCAAGATCAAGGAGATCGGCGACGCCCGCTGAGCGCGTCGACGGCGCCTGCGCCGTGCTCGGCGCGGTGCGTGCCGCGCTGCGCGCCGGTGATGGGCCGGTGCTGGTCGCCTTCAGCGGCGGCCTCGATTCCAGCGTGCTGCTGCATGCCGCCTCGGTCGCCTGCCGGGAGACCGGCGTGGCGTTGCATGCGATCCATGTCGACCACGGGCTTCAGCGCGCCGCGCGCGACTGGCCGGCGCACTGCCGACGCGTGGCCGACTCCTGCGGCGTGCGCTTGCACGTCGCCGTGCTGCCAGTGGCGCAGCCGGCGGGCATCGGGCTCGAGGCCTGGGCGCGCCGCGAGCGTTATGCGGTGATCGCGGACCGGGCGCGGGCGTTGGGCGCCGAGCGGGTCCTTGCTGCCCACCATGCCGACGATCAGGCCGAGACCGTGCTGCTGCGGCTGGCACGCGGTGCCGGGCTGCGCGGGCTCGCGGCGATGGCTGCCGAGCGGTCGCTGGATGCCTCGTTCGATCAGGCGCGGCTGCTGCGCCCGCTGCTCGCGCTGCCGCGCGCTGTCCTGATGGCGTACGCCCGCTCGCACGCGCTCGAATGGGTCGACGATCCCAGCAACGCCGACCTGCGCCATGCCCGCAACCGCGTGCGCCGGGTCGTGCTGCCGGCGCTCGAGCAGGCGGCGCCCGCAGCGCGCGCCAACCTCGTCCGGGCGGCCGCCCTCGCGGCCGAGGCGCAGGTCGTGCTCGACGAGGTCGCCGCGGGCGACCTCACCGCAGCCCTTGCCGGGGCGCGGGCCGATCGCAGCCGCGCGCCCGTCGTGCTAGCTGCCGTGCTCGACGAGGCGATCGCCGGCTCGGTGCTCGTTCGCACGCCGCTGATCGCGCTCGGCCCGGCGCGCCAGCGGCTCGCGCTGCGGGCATGGCTCGAGGCGGCCGGCCGGCCGATGCCCTCGCTCGCGCGGCTCGACGAGGCCCGGCGCCAGATGCTCGAGGCGGCCGCGCCCCAGGGGCGCGTCGTGCTCGATGGCGTGGCGCTCTGTCGCTTCCGGGACTGGCTGTGGCTGGAGCCGGATCGGCCGCGGCCGGTGCTCCCCGAGGCTGACGAGATCCTGCGCTGGGGCGGCGAGTCGCGGCTCGAGGCCGCGGGCGGGTGGGTTGTCGTGACACCGGCCGAGCCCGGCGACCCGGCCGCGGTGGACGACGGCCGCCTGCGCGCGCTGCCGATCCGGGTGAGCGGACTGTCCTCGGCGACGCGTATGCGGCTCGACCCTGGTGGCGTGTCGCGCAGCCTCAAGCACTGGCACCAGCAGTTCGGTGTGCCGGCACGCCTTCGCGCGGGATTGCCCGGCATCTCGGTGGGTGACGAGCTGCGCTGGGCGGCTGGCCTGGGTGCGGTCCGGGAGGCGGATCGGCGCGCGCTGCCGGCGAAGCATGAGGGCGCCGGCGTCGCCTGGCGGCTGCGCTGGGAGCCGGCATCGCCAGACGATCCGAGATGGGCGATTTGTGCGTTGCAGCATCCCAGGTTGCCCCGGGTATAATCGCAGGCTTTGCCCAGTCCTGCGGAACCACCCGTCATGGCTCTCATCGTTCACAAGTACGGCGGCACCTCGATGGGCTCCACCGAGCGCATCCGCAATGTGGCCCGCCGCGTTGCCAAGTGGCAGGCCGCCGGCCACCAGATGGTGGTGGTTCCTTCGGCCATGTCGGGCGAGACCAATCGCCTGCTTGCGCTTGCCCGGGAAATCGACCCGCAGCCCGATGGGCGCGAACTCGACATGATCGCGGCCACCGGCGAGCAGGTCTCGGTCGGTCTGCTTGCCATCGCGCTGAAGTCGCTGGGTGTCGATGCGGTCAGCTACGCCGGCTGGCAGGTGCCGGTGCGCACCGACTCTGCCTACACCAAGGCGCGCATCGAATCGATCGACGACGCCCGCGTGCGGGCGGACCTCGATGCGGGCCGAGTGGTCAT
>JBIIHU010000310.1:0-4216 GCA_044235405.1 Burkholderiaceae bacterium | reverse complement strand
CAGTCGGGCAGCGCGGTGTAGTGCAGGTGGTGCGGGCCCGCCCACATGTAGGTGAAGATCAGCGCCCAGAAGTGCACGATCGACAGCCGGTACGAGTACACCGGGCGCTCGGCCTGCTTCGGGATGAAGTAGTACATCATCCCGAGGAAGCCCGCGGTCAGGAAGAAGCCCACCGCGTTGTGGCCGTACCACCACTGGATCATCGCGTCCTGCACGCCGGCGTAGGCCGAGTAGCTCTTCAGCAGCGACACCGGGATCGCGGCGCTGTTGACGATGTGCAGCAACGCCACCGTCAGGATGAACGCGCCGAAGAACCAGTTCGCCACGTAGATGTGCGGCGTGCGCCGCTTGACGATCGTGCCGAAGAACACGATCGCGTAGCTGACCCAGACCACCGCGATCAGCAGGTCGATCGGCCACTCGAGTTCCGCGTACTCCTTGCCCGACGTGAAGCCCAGCGGCAGCGACACCGCAGCGAGCAGGATCACCAGCTGCCAGCCCCAGAACGTGAAGGCCGCGAGCGGCCCCGCGAACAGCCGCGTCTGGCAGGTGCGCTGCACGACGTAGTACGAACTCGCGAACAGCGCGCAGCCGCCGAAGGCGAAGATCACCGCGTTGGTGTGAAGCGGGCGCAGCCGGCCGTAGGTCAGCCAGGGGATGTCGAAATTGAGCGCAGGCCAGGCGAGCTGGGCGGCGATGATGACGCCGACCAGCATGCCGACGACACCCCAGACCACGGTCATGACCGCGAACTGGCGGACCACGCTGTAGTTGTAGGCCTCGGTGCTGGCAGCGACAGGCTGTGCGGCCATGTTGCTTCTCCGGTTGAACGAGCGAATCGCGCGGCCCCAAAGGCCGGCGGCTCGGGCACCTTAGCTACCGCACCGCAGCACCGCATTGACAAACATCAAGGGGGTCGGCGCGCGCAACGCCGAGAGGCACGCTGCGCGCCTTTGGCCATGCCTTGTACTGGACAAAGCATGGTTGCCAACGCAACGATCACTGCCGGCGCAATGCCGACTCGAGCGCCATCGCGTCGTCGGTTCGCTGGTCGTCGGCCAGCAGGACTTCGACGCGCAGCAGCCTTCCGGTGAACGGGAACGGCGCGACGAAGTCGCCGACCGCGGGCTTCGGCGCGCGCCCCACCTCGAGTCCGATGAACGACGACTGCGCGCGATAGGTCTGCGGCAGCACGACGCCGCCACAGGCCACGCCGTCGATGCTCAGCGTGCCCTCGCCGCGGTACTCGCCGGTCTTGCGAACCTCCCATGCGAGTTCGTGCGCGCCGGGCGGCACCGGCTGCGCCGACCGCGCGACGTAGTGCCGGTTCACGAAGTTGTAGTCGTGGACCAGGTGGCCGTCGCGCAGGTAGAACGCATAGCCGCCGCACCAGTCGCCCTGCGCGAGCAGCACGCCGTCGGCGCCGCCCGGCGGAATCTCGACATGCGCGACGATCCGGTACGAGCGGTTGCGGATGTCCGGGGCGGCCGCCTGCGGGATGCGGCCCGAGCCCGGCAGCAGCACCCAGTGACGGCGGGCCGCGATGCTGTGCGGGTTCGAGCTGACGAAACGGTTCAGCGTGTCGTCGAGCGGCAGCACGTTGCAGGCGCCGGCCTCCGAGAACCAGCGCGCGATCATCTGCTGCAGCTTCGCCGGCTGCGCGTCGGCGAGGTCGTGCATCTCGTTGAAGTCCTCGGCGACGTGGTAAAGCTCCCAGCGGTCGTCCTCGAAGCGCGTGCCGGGCCGGTGCACGGTCACCGCCTTCCAGCCCTCGTGCCAGATCGCGCGGTGGCCGAGCATCTCGAAGTACTGCGTACGCTTGCGCGTGGGCGCATCGGGCGCACCGAAACTGTAGGCGAAGCTCGTGCCCTCGACCGGCTGCTGCGCGACCCCGGCGATCTCGGCGGGCACTGGCACGCCGGCGATCTCGAGCACCGTCGGCGTGATGTCACTGACATGGTGGAACTGGTGCCGGATGCCGCCGCCGGCGGCGATGCCCGCCGGCCAGTGCACGATCAGCGGGTCGCGCACGCCGCCGCCATGCGTGTTCTGCTTGTAGCGCTTCAGCGGCGTGTTGCCGGCCATCGCCCAGCCAAGCGGGTAGTTGTTGTTCAGGTGCGCCTGGCCGATCGCGTCGAGGTGCGGCAGGTTGTCGTCGAGGGAGTCGCGCACGCCGTTGAAGTAGCGCAGCGCGTTCACCGTCCCGAACGGCGAGCCCTCCTGGCTCGCGCCGTTGTCCGAGATCAGCGTCAGCAGCGTGTTGTCGAGGCAACCGGCCTCGCGCAGCCACCCGACCAGTCGGCCGATCTGCGCATCGGCATGCTCGAGCATGCCGGCGAAGGCGGCCTGCAGGCGCACCGCGAGACGGCGTTCATCCTCGCCGAGCGCCTCCCAGGCCTTCACGCCCGGGTTGCGCTCGGGCAGCTCGGTGCCCTGCGGCACGATGCCCAGCGCCTTCTGCCGCGCCAGCCGCTCCTCGCGGGTGCGGTCCCAGCCCTTTTCGAAGACCGGCACGTAGCGGTCGATGTAGTCTCTGGGCGCATGGTGCGGCGCGTGCTGGGCCCCGAGGCACAGGTACAGGAAGAAGGGCTTGCCGGGGGCCACCGCCTGCTGCGCGCGCACGAAGCCGATCGACTGGTCGACCAGATCCTCGGACAGATGGTAGCCCTCGTGGTCCGGTGCCTCGATGTGATGGTTGTCGAGGACGAGCTCGGGATGCCACTGGCTGGTCTCGCCCTCGAGGAAGCCGTAGTAGCGGTCGAAGCCGCGCTGCAGCGGCCACTGGTCGAAAGGCCCGGCCTGCGAGGTCTCGAAGGTGGGTGTCAGATGCCACTTGCCGACCGCGAAGGTGTTGTAGCCGGCGCCGCGCAGCATCTCGGCCAGCGTGCCGGCGCTGCGCGCGATGCGCCCCCGCATGCCCGGGAAGCCGAGATCCCAGTCGGCCAGGCCGCCCATGCCCACCGAATGATGGTTGCGCCCGGTCAGCAGCGCGGCCCGCGTCGGCGAGCACAGCGCGGTGGTGTGGAAGTTCGTGTAGCGCAGGCCGCCCGAAGCGAGCGCATCGATGTTCGGCGTGGCGATCTCGGAGCCATAGCAGCCGAGGTCGGCGAAGCCGAGGTCGTCGAAGACGATGACCACGACATTGGGGGCGCCCTCGCGCGGGCGCGGCGGCGCCGGCCAGTGCGGCTCGGACTCGCTCGCGGTGAGGCCGAGCCGGTTGCGGGTGGGTCGATCGTTCATGGGGTCTCCTCGATGGCACCGGGCGCGGCAGCATCGGCCGCGCATCGGAATCCCAGGTGGCCGGTGCTCGCGCCCGGCGGATTGGCGCTGCGCGCGGCAACGCGGTAGCGAAAACACCAGCTCTCGTGACACAGGTAGCTGCCGCCGCGCATCACCCGCCGCTCGCCCCGCGGCGGACCGCACGGATCGCGCAGCGGCCCGGGCGGATGCTCGGCCGTGAACCAGTCGGCGCACCACTCCCACACATTGCCGCAGGCGTTGTGCAGTCCGAAACCGTTCGGCGCGAAGGCGTCGACCGGCGCGGTGCCGTGGTAGCCGTCGTCGCGGCTGTCGTGCGCCGGAAAGCGCCCCTGCCAGATGTTGCAGCGGTGGGTACCGTCCGGCACGAGCTCGTCGCCCCACGGGTAGCGCCGCTGCACCAGGCCGCCGCGCGCCGCGTACTCCCACTCGGCCTCGGTGGGCAGGCGCATACCCGCCCACGCGCACCAGGCGAGCGCGTCATGCCAGCACACATGGACCACCGGATGGTCCTCGCGCCCGGCGATCGACGAGCCCTCGCCCTCGGGCCGATGCCAGCAGGCGCCCGGCACCTCGCGCCACCACGGCGCATCGGCCACGCCACGGGTCGCCGGGAAATCGTCCGGCAGCAGCCCGGCGAACACGAAGCTCGCGCCGAGTTCCTCGGCAAGCGTCAGGTAACCGGTTGCCGCCACGAAGGCCGCGAACTCGCGGTTGCTGACCGCGGTACGCGCGATCCGAAAGGGCCGCAGCGTCACCCGCCGCACCGGTGCCTCGCCGTCGCCCGGTTCGCCGTCACCGGCATCGCAGCCCATCAGAAACTCGCCGCCCGGCAGCGACAGCATCCCCGGCAGCGGATCGTCGCTCGCCGCGGCCCGCGACCCTGGCGCGGTCCAGGCGGCGGTGGACGCCGCCACCGCCCCGGCCGCCACCGCACCCCCTCCCCCGGCGACCTCGA
>JBIIHU010000080.1:0-13492 GCA_044235405.1 Burkholderiaceae bacterium | reverse complement strand
GCTGCGGCGCGAACTCGAGCTCTACCCCGAGTGGTACCTGCAGCGCCACCGCGGCTGCCACCTCGACCCCACGGCCCGACAGGTGCTCGACGATGCCTTCCGGCTGCTCGTCGCCTCGGCGCTCGCGCAGCCCGCGGTGGCGGTGCACCGCGACTGGCACTCGCGCAACCTGATGGTGCTGCCGGGCGAGGCCAACCCCGGGGTGCTCGATTTCCAGGATGCGGTCCACGGTCCCTGCACCTACGATCTCGTCTCGATCCTTCGCGACGCCTACATCGGGTGGCCCGAGGAGTTCGTGCTCGACCAGACGATCCGGCACTGGGAGCGCGCGCGTCGGGCGGGCCTGCCGGTGCCCGCCGACTTCAGCGACTTCTGGCGCCAGTTCGAGTGGATGGGCATGCAGCGCCATCTCAAGGTCCTGGGCATCTTCGCGCGGCTGTCGCATCGCGATGGCAAGGATCGCTACCTGGCCGACATGCCCCGGGTGCTGGCCGACCTGCTTCGCGCGGCCCGCCGCTACCGCGACTTCGACCCGCTGGTGCGCCTGATCGAGCGTGTCGAAGGCTACTCGCGCGAGACCGGCTACACCTTCTGATGCGCGCGATGATCCTGGCGGCCGGCCGCGGCGAGCGGCTGCGTCCGCTCACCGACACCTGCCCCAAACCGCTGCTGCCGGTCGCGGGCAAGCCGCTGATCGTGCGCCACCTCGAGCGGCTCGCGCGTGCCGGATTCGCCGAGGTCGTGATCAACCATGCACACCTGGGCGCCCTGATCGAGGCGTCGCTGGGCGATGGCAGCCGCTGGGGGCTGCGCATCCGCTATTCCCCCGAGGGCAAGGCGCTGGAGACCGCCGGCGGCATCGCGCGGGCCCTGCCGCTGCTTGGCGACGCCCCCTTCCTCGTCGTCAATGGCGATGTCTTCACCGATTTCGACTTCGGCCGGGCCCCGGGGATCGCCGCGCAGTTCGGCGCACTCGGGCTGCGCGCATGGGCCGTGCTGGTCGACAACCCGCCGGAGCATCCGCAGGGCGACTTCTCGCTGGTCGGGCAACGGCTCGCCCGGCGCGGCGGCGTCGCGCTCACCTTCAGCGGCATCGCGGTTTACGACCCCGCCGTCTTCGCCGGGTTGCCCGCCGGCGCGCGCGCGCCGCTGCGCCCGATCCTCGAGAAGCTGATCGACGCGGCCGCCCTCGGCGGCGAGCGCCACGCCGGGCGCTGGGTCGATGTCGGCACGCCACAGCGGCTGGCCGCGCTCGATGCCGAGTGCCGCGCCGCAGGCGACGAATTTCGCTAGAATCCGCGTCCTGCCGCGCGGCGCGGTGTCGCAAGCGCCGCACCCCCCCGCCCGGAGTTCCTGGTCGTCCATGCGTCTCGGTCCCTACACGCTGAGCAGCAACGTGTTCGTTGCGCCCATGGCGGGAGTGACCGACCGTCCCTTCCGTTCGCTCTGTCGAGCGCTCGGCGCCGGCTATGCGGTTTCCGAGATGACCGCCTCCGACCCCCGCCTGCTAGACAGCGTGAAGACCCAGAAACGGGCCGACCATGCCGGCGAAGCCGAGCCACGGGCCGTGCAGATCGCCGGCGCCGACCCGGCGATGATGGCCCATGCGGCACGCCACAACGTCGAGCGCGGCGCCCAGATCATCGACATCAACATGGGCTGCCCGGCGCGCAAGGTCTGCAACGTGCATGCAGGCTCGGCGCTGATGGCCGACGAGCCGCTGGCCACCGCGATCGTCGCGGCCGTGCGTGCCGCGGTCGACGTGCCGGTCACGGTCAAGATGCGCACCGGCCCGCACCCGGGGCGACGCAACGCGGTCGACCTCGCGCGCCGCTTCGAGGATCTTGGCGTGGCCATGCTCACCGTGCACGGACGCACCCGCGCCTGCGGCTATTCGGGACAGGCCGAGTACGAAACCCTCGCGGCGATCCGCCGCGCGGTGCGCATCCCGCTGGTGGCCAATGGCGACATCACCAGCGGTGCGCGAGCACGCGCGGTGCTCGCGGCCACCGGCGCCGACGCCGTGATGATCGGCCGCGCGGCGCAGGGCCGGCCCTGGATCTTTCGCGAGATCGCGCACCACCTGGCCACCGGGCGCGAGCTGCCCGGCCCGACCCGCGGCGAGCTTCGCGTACGGCTGCTGGCCCATCTGGTCGAGCACTATGCCTTCCACGGCGAGCGCACCGGCGTGCGAACCGCGCGCAAGCACGTCGGCTGGTATCTCGCCGGGGTCGCTGGCTGGCAGGCGCTGCGCGCGCACTTCAACACCCTCGAGCGGCCCGACGACCAGCTCGACCTCATCGGCGCCTTTCTCGCCGGTGATGCCGCCAGCCCGGTCTCGACCGCGGCGCCTCGAGAAAGCACTTCCCTGGAGATGGCATGAACCGTCATGCATCGATCGATGACGCGGTGACGCGCAGTCTGGAGAAGTATTTCAAGGATCTGGAAGGGACCGCGCCGGCATCCATCTACGATATGGTTATTCGCGCTGTCGAGCGGCCGATGCTCGAGGTCGTGATGCGGCAGGCCGGAGGCAACCAGCTTCGCGCCAGCGAAATGCTCGGCATCAATCGCAACACCCTGAGAAAGAAACTCCAGCTGCACGGCATGCTATGAATCCACAGCTCAGGCGGGCGCTGATCAGCGTCTCGGACAAGGCGGGCGTCGTCGATTTCGCCCGCGCCCTCGCGACGCGGGGCTTCGAAATCATCTCCACCGGCGGGACCGCGAAACTCCTCGCCGAGGCCGGCCTCGCGGTACGCGAGGTCGCCGACCTCACCGGCTTTCCCGAGATGCTCGACGGCAGGGTCAAGACCCTGCACCCGGCGGTGCATGGCGGGCTGCTTGCCCGCCGCGACCTGCCGGCGCACATGGATGCCCTGCGGGCGCAGGGCATCGCGCCGATCGACCTGCTGGTGGTCAATCTCTATCCCTTCGAAGCCACCGTGGCCCGCCCGGACTGCTCGCTCGAGGACGCGATCGAGAACATCGACATCGGCGGGCCGGCGATGCTGCGGGCAGCCGCCAAGAATCACGGCGGCGTCACCGTGGTGGTCGATCCGGCCGACTACCCGGTCGTGCTCGCCGAGATCGACGCGAGCGGCGCCACGCAGGCCGCCACCCGATTCGCGCTGGCCTGCAAGGTCTTCGCCCACACCGCGCGCTACGACGGCGCGATCGCGAACTGGCTCTCGGCCATCGAGCCCGACGGCACCCGAGCCGACCATCCCGCGGTACTCACCCGCCAGTGGACCCGCCGCCAGGCGATGCGCTACGGCGAGAACCCTCATCAGCGCGCGGCCTTCTATCGCGACCTCGATGCCCCCGAGGGCAGCCTCGCGACCTGGCAGCAGCTGCAGGGCAAGGAGCTTTCCTACAACAACGTCGCCGACGCCGACGCGGCCTGGGAGTGCGTCAAGAGCTTCGACGAGCCGGCCTGCGTGATCGTCAAGCACGCCAATCCCTGCGGCGTGGCGATCGCCGCCGACGCGCTCACCGCCTACCTGAAAGCCTTCGGCACCGATCCCACATCGGCGTTCGGCGGCATCATCGCCTTCAACCGCCCGCTCGACGCGGCCTGCGCCGAGCGCGTCGCCGCACAGTTCGTCGAAGTGCTGATCGCCCCCGGTTTCGACGACGGCGCGCGGCGCGTCTTCGCTGCCAAACCCAACGTGCGCCTGCTCGAGATCGCGCTGTCGCGTCGCGGCAACCGCTACGATCTCAAGCGGGTGGGCGGGGGTCTGCTCGTGCAGTCCCCCGACGAGCATCGCCTGGCCTCCGCCGACCTGCGGGTGGTCACCCGGCTGACGCCCACGGCCGCCCAGATCGACGACCTGCTCTTCGCCTGGCGCGTGGCGCACTTCGTCAAGTCGAACGCCATCGTCTTCTGTGGCGGCGGACGCACGCTCGGCATCGGCGCCGGGCAGATGAGCCGCATCGACTCCGCCCGCATCGCCGCGATCAAGGCCGACCAGGCGCGCCTCGCGCTGCGCGGCTCGGTGGTCGCCTCCGACGCCTTCTTCCCCTTCCGCGACGGGCTCGACGCGGTGGTCGACGCGGGCGCGGTCGCCGTGATCCAGCCGGGCGGCTCGGTGCGCGACGACGAGGTCATCGGCGCGGCCGACGAACTCGGTGTCGCGATGGTGTTCACCGGCGTGCGCCACTTCCGCCACTGAGCGCGTATGCCCGGGTTGTCCACCATCCCCGGCAACCGGGCCCGGCGCGCGGACTGAGCCGCGCTTGCGCGTTCTCGGCATCGACCCCGGGTTGCGGCTCACCGGCTTCGGCGTGGTCGATACCGCCTCCGGGACGCCGCGCTATGTCGCCAGCGGCGTGATCCGGATCGGCACGGGCGCGCTGCCGCCGCGGCTGGGCACGATCCACGCCGGCGTGCGCGAGGTGGTCGCCGCCTACCGGCCCGACGTGGCGTCGGTCGAGATCGTCTTCGTCAACGTCAACCCGCAGTCCACGCTGCTGCTCGGCCAGGCGCGCGGTGCCGCGATCGCGGCCCTGGTGGCCGACGGCCTGCTGGTCCACGAGTACACCGCCCTGCAGATCAAGCAGGCGGTCGCCGGCAGCGGACGCGCGGCCAAGGCCCAGGTCCAGGCGATGGTGCAGCGACTGCTCGCCCTGCCCGCGGAGCCCTCGCCCGACGCCGCCGACGCGCTCGCCTGCGCCATCTGCCACGCGCACGCGGCCGCGATGCGCAGCGCCGTCGGCGCGCAACTGCCGGTCGGACCCCGCCGCGGCGGCGGCGGCCTGCGCCGTGGCCGCCTGCGCTGAGCGCGGCTGCAACCCGATCCACCCTCCGGAAAACCCGATGAGCGAAGCCCGATACCTTGGCGACCACGCGCAGCGCAACCCCGACAAGCCGGCGCTGATCAGCGGCGGCACCGGTGCGGTGCTCACCTACGGCGAACTCGACGAGCGCTCGATGCGGCTGGCCCAGTGCCTGTTCGCCCAGGGCCTGCGGCGCGGCGATCGGATCGCGATCGTCATGGAGAACAACATGCGCTACCTGGAAGTCTGCTGGGCGGCGCTGCGCTCCGGGCTGCTGATCGCGCCGGTCAACCGCTACCTGACCCCCGACGAGGCTGCTTACATCATCGGCGACAGCCAGGCCCGCACGGTCGTGAGTTCCTTCGCGATGCGCGAGCTCGCCGCCGCACTCGGTCCGCTGATGCCCGGCTGCGAGCGGCGGCTGATGGTCGATGGCTGCATCGACGGCTGGGAAGCGTACGAGGCCGCCATCGCCGGGCATCCCGCGCAGCGCCTGGCCGACGAGTGGATGGGCGCGACCATGTTCTACAGCTCCGGCACCACCGGACGGCCCAAGGGCATCGTGCGCGCCCAGCAGGGCGGCCGGGTGAACGAAGGCCTCAACGCCGCGCGCCTGCAGCAGCTCGCCCGCTACCGGATCTCGCCCGACACGGTCTACCTGTCGCCCGCCCCGCTCTATCACGCTGCGCCGCTCGGCTACTGCCAGTCGGTGCACTTCCTGGGCGGCACGGTGGTGATGATGGAGCGCTTCGATCCGCTGCAGGCGCTCGCGCTGATCGAACGCCATCGGGTCACGCACAGCCAGTGGGTGCCGACGATGTTCGTGCGCATGCTCAAGCTCACTGACGAGGAGCGCCGCCGTCACGACCTGTCGAGCCACCAGGTGGCGATCCATGCCGCGGCGCCCTGCCCGGTCGACGTCAAGCGCGGCATGATCGACTGGTGGGGCCCGATCATCGAGGAGTACTACGGTGCGAGCGAGGGCAACGGCGTGACCGCGATCTCGAGCGCCGAATGGCTCGCTCACCCCGGTTCGGTCGGGCGCGCGATCGTCGGCACGCTGCGCATCTGCGACGACGACGGGCGCGAACTGCCCGCCGGCGAGGACGGTCTGGTCTACTTCGAGCGCGACATCGTCGCCTTCGAGTACCACAACGCGCCCGAGGCGAGCGCCGCGGCTCGCCACCCGGTGCACGCCACCTGGAGCACCGTCGGCGACATCGGTCATGTCGACGACGACGGCTACCTGTACCTGACCGATCGCAGCGCCTTCATGATCATCTCGGGCGGGGTCAACATCTACCCGCAGGCAATCGAGAACGCCTTCGTGATGCATCCGGCGGTCGCCGACGTCGCGGTGATCGGCGTGCCCGACCCCGAGATGGGCGAGTCGGTCAAGGCGATCATCGAGCCGGCGGCGGGCGTGATCCCCGATGAGGCGCTGCGCGAGGAGCTGCTCGCGTTCGTGCGCGATCGGGTGGCGCGCTACATGGTGCCGCGCTCGATCGACTTCATCGACGCGATGCCGCGGCTGCCCACCGGCAAGCTCTACAAGCGGCTGCTCAAGCAGCGCTACGCAGGGCCCCGCCCGGCGGCCTGAGGCCGGCACCCGGGCGGCCCTGGCCGCTGGTGTAAGCTAGCCCGATGATCGGACGCCTCGCCGGAACCCTGCTGCAGAAGACGCCACCGTCGGTGCTCCTCGACGTCGCGGGTGTCGGCTACGAGATCGACGTGCCGATGAGCACCTTCTACGACCTCCCCTCCGAAGGGGCGGCCGTGGTGCTGCTGATCCACCCGGTGGTGCGCGAGGACGCTCACCTGCTGTTCGGCTTCCTGCGTCCCGCCGAGCGCGACGCCTTCCGCGAACTGCTGCGCATCAGCGGCGTGGGGCCGCGGATCGCGCTCGCGGTGCTCTCCGGCCTTTCGGTCGCCGAACTCGCGCAGGCGGTCGCGCTGCAGGAAAGCGCACGCCTCACCCGCGTGCCCGGCATCGGACGCAAGACCGCAGAGCGCCTGCTTCTGGAGCTCAAGGGCCGGATCGCGCCGGCCATGCCGTTGGCCGGTGCCGGCGGCGCCGCCGCCGAGGGCGGAACCCTCGATGCCGATGTCCTTCGTGCGCTGCTCGCGCTCGGCTACTCCGAACGCGAGGCCGGCGCCGCGGTGCGCCAGCTGCCCGCGGGTACCGGGGTGTCCGAGGGCATTCGCCAGGCGCTGCGCCTGCTCGCCAGGCCATGATCGAGCACGATCGCCTGATCGCGCCCACCGCGGCCTCGCCCGCCGAGGAGACCGTCGAGCGCGCGCTGCGCCCGCGCAGGCTGCACGACTACGTCGGCCAGCAGCGGGTGCGCGAGCAGCTCGAGATCTTCATCGCGGCAGCCCGCGGCCGCGGCGAGCCGCTCGACCACCTGCTGCTGTTCGGCCCGCCCGGCCTTGGCAAGACCACCCTCGCCCATATCGTCGCCGAGGAGATGGGCGTGCGGCTGCGCCAGACCTCGGGGCCGGTGCTCGAGCGCGCCGGCGATCTCGCGGCGCTGCTCACCAACCTCGAGAAGAACGACGTGCTCTTCATCGACGAGATCCACCGGCTCTCGCCGGTCGTCGAGGAGATCCTGTACCCGGCGCTCGAGGACTACCAGATCGACATCATGATCGGCGAGGGTCCGGCGGCCCGCTCGATCAAGCTCGACATCCAGCCCTTCACGCTGGTGGGCGCCACCACCCGCGCAGGCATGCTCACCAATCCGCTGCGCGACCGCTTCGGCATCGTCGCGCGGCTCGAGTTCTACACGCCCGAGGAACTCACCTCGATCGTGGCCCGATCGGCGCGGCTGCTGGAGGCCGAGCTCGACGCCGAGGGCGCCGCCGAGATCGCCCGGCGCTCGCGGGGCACCCCGCGCATCGCCAACCGGCTGCTGCGCCGCGTGCGCGACTACGCCCAGGTCAAGACCGGCGGACGCATCGACCGCGCCACCGCCGACGCCGCACTGCGGATGCTCGACGTCGATGCCGCCGGTCTCGACCTGATGGACCGCAAGCTGCTGCAGGCGGTGCTCGAGCGCTTCGATGGGGGGCCGGTAGGCGTCGACAACCTCGCCGCGGCCATCGGCGAGGAGCGCGAGACCATCGAGGACGTGCTCGAGCCCTACCTGATCCAGCAGGGCTACCTGCAGCGCACGCCGCGTGGCCGGATGGCCACGCACAGTGCGTGGCGCCACTTCGGTCTGACGCACCGCGCCCCGGGGCCGGCATTTCCCCCGGCCGCCACGCCCGACCTCTGGGATCGCGGCGCCAACGACCCACCCGCGGTGCGCTGAGCCCCGCTCCGCGTCAGCGCGCCTTCGCCGATGCTCCGCCCCGACCACGACGAGTTCGTCGAACGTCTCGTCCAGGCGACGCCCAGGCTGTGGGCTACGCGACTGTTCGTCGGCCTGAACCTGCTGGTCTGGCTCCTCAATCTCGCCACCGGCGTGTCGCCGATCTCGCCGGCGCCACGCGAACTGCTCGCCTGGGGCGGCAACTTCCTGCCGGCCACCGTCGAGCAGCCCTGGCGACTGTTCACCAGCACGCTGCTGCATGGCGGCATCGTCCACCTCGGCTTCAACCTGTGGGCACTCTGGGACACCGGGCGCATCGCCGAACGCTTCTTCGGCAACACGCAATTCCTGCTGATCTACCTGTTCTCCGGCATCGCCGGCTCGCTCGCCAGCCTGTTCTTCGCGGCCAGCCAGTCGGTGTCGGTGGGCGCCTCGGGGGCCATCTTCGGCGTGGTCGGCGCCCTGCTCTCGGCGCTGCTCACCGGACATCGCAAGCTGCCGCGCGCGCTGGTGGTAGCGATGCGCGGCTCGATGATCTTCTTCCTCGGCTACTCGCTCGTGATGGGCATGCTCTCCAGCCACATCGACAACGCGGCGCACCTCGGTGGCCTGATCACCGGCTTCGCGATGGCCACCGTGATGGTCGAGCGCTTCGACTGGGAGACCTGGCGCCGCAGCGGGCTGCAGCGGGCGGCGCTCGCAGTGGGTGGCGCGGCGCTCGCGCTGATCGCGCTGTGGTCGATGGTGCCGCGCTGAGCCTCCATGAAGCTGCCAGCGCGCCTGGCGGCAGGCCCGTAACAGGATGCAAGCGCAAGGCGCCGGCGGCGGGGCACTTGCTAGAATCGTGCCGTGCAACCCGGCCAGCGCCCCCCCCCCGATCCCGCCTGCGAGCCGCCCGTCGTCCACGAGTCGCGAGTTCGCGTCTACTACGAAGACACCGACGCCGGCGGCATCGTCTACCACGCCAACTGGCTGCGCTACTTCGAGCGTGCCCGCACCGACTGGCTGCGCGCGCTCGGGGTCGTTCACCGCGAGCTCGCAGCCGCCGACGGCGTGCAACTGGTGGTGCGCGACCTGAGCATCGACTACCGACGCCCGGCGCGCCTCGACGATGAGCTGCGGATCGACGTTCGCCTGCTCGCGGCCCGTCCGGCCCGCCTGCAGCTGCGCCAGTGCGCCCGCTCGCTCGCCACCGACGACATCCTCGTGCAGGCCGAACTCACCGTCGCGGCCGTCGGGGTACAGGGGCTGCGGCCGGCAGGCATGCCGCGCTGGCTGCTGCAGCGCCTGCGCGCGCCTTCGTCGCGACCGCCAACGCCAGCCGCGGGGCCGTCCGCGCGGGTCCACACCCTCATCAACCGCCCAGAGCATCCATGAAGACCGACATGACGATCCTGTCGCTGGTGCTCAACGCCAGCATCCTGGTGCAGGCGGTCATGCTGCTGCTGGTGCTGATCTCGGTGGCCTCCTGGGCGACCATCTTCCGAAAGGGCTTCCATATCCGTCGCTCCCGCGGCGAAACCGAGCGCTTCGAGGCCGACTTCTGGCGTGATCGCGACATCGGCGCGGTCTACCAGCAGGCGCGCGACGCGCGGGGCCGGCTCGGCCCGCTCGCGCGAATCTTCGAATCCGGCATGGCCGAGTTCCTGAAGACACGCCAGCAGAAGCCCGGCGACGTCCAGGCCATGCTCGATGGCGCCCGCCGCTCGATGCGCGCCTCCTATCAGCGCGAGATGGACCACCTCGAGGCCGGCCTCGCCTTTCTCGCATCGGCCGGATCGGTCAGTCCCTACATCGGCCTGTTCGGCACGGTCTGGGGGATCATGAACGCCTTTCGCGGCCTGGCCAACGTGCAGCAGGCCACACTGGCCGCGGTCGCGCCGGGCATCGCCGAGGCGCTGGTGGCCACCGCGATCGGCTTGTTCGCCGCGATTCCCGCCGTGGTGGCCTATAACCGGTTCAGCCACGACATCGACCGGCTCTCCACCCGCTTCGACACTTTCGTCGACGAGTTCATGAACATCCTGCAGCGGCAGGCACGGTAGCGCGACACATGCCCGCCCTCGACAACCGCGGCCGCGCCGGCCGATCCCGCCGGATGGTGGCCGAGATCAACGTCGTCCCCTACATCGATGTGATGCTGGTGCTGCTGGTGATCTTCATGGTCACCGCGCCGATGCTGCCGCCCGGTTCGATCGACCTGCCCAGCGCCGGACGCAGCCAGGCCCGCACCGAAAGCTACATCGAGGCGCGGCTCCTCAAGGGCGGTCGCATCACGCTCGCCACCGTCAATGCCGGCGAGTCGCTGCGCGCCGAAGCCACGTTGCGCGACGTGATCGCCCAGGCGCGCCGTCTGGGTGCCGGCGCGCCCGCCGCCAGGGCACCAGGCGCCGCGCGACCCGCGTCGCCCGCCCCGGGTGCGAGTGGCCCTGCCGGCATGCCCGTGGTCATCAGCGCCGACCGGGATCTGCCCTACGGCGAGGTGGTCGCGTTGCTCGACCTGCTGCAGCGCGATGGCATCCGCGCCGCGCTGATGGTCAAGCCCGCGCCCTGACTCATTCATGCGAAGACGAGCCCTGCCCGCCCCGAGGCCCCGTCGATGACAGCCCACACCGCGCACCCGCCTGGCGCCCCCCCGGCCGAGAAGGTCGGTGCCATCGGTCTGGCGCTCGCGATGCACCTGCTGCTTGCGGCGCTGCTGCTGGTGGGGCTGCGGTGGCAGAGCCACGCGCCGGTGGCGGTGCAGGCCGAGCTCTGGGTGCCGCCACCCGCACCCGCGCCGGTGATCACTGCCCCCTTGCCGCCGGGACCACGACCGATCGACAAGCCGCTGCCTGCGCCGGTGCGCACCGAGCCGGTGCCGCCGAAGGCCGACATCGCGATCGAGGCCCAGCGCCGGGAGCGCGAGCAGAAGGCCGCCCGCGAACAGGCCGCCCGCGAACAGGCCGAGCGCGAGCGTCAGGCGCGCGAGGAGCAGGCCCGGCGGCGCGCCGAGGCGCAGGAGCAGGCGCGCCGCAAGGCGCAGGCCCAGGAACAGGCGCGCCAGGAAGCGGCGGCACGCCGCGAGGCCGAGGCGCGCAAGGCACAGGCGGCGGCTGAAGCTCGGGCTCACGAGGAAGCTCAGGCCCGAGAGCGCAGTCGCGACGAATACCTGAAGCGCACGCTCGAACAGGCAAGCCGGCCCGGTCCCGCGGCCGGCGCCGCGGTCGGCGCCGAGGCGGGTGGCGCGCAGGGCGCCGCGCTCGGCAGCTGGGGCGCGAAGGTTTCCTCGCAGATCCGCGCCAGCACCGTGTTCGCGATACCGCCCGACCTTCGCGGCAATCCCAAAGCCGAGTTCGCCCTCACCGTGATGCCCGACGGCAGCATCGGCAGCTTGCGACTCACCCGCTCCAGCGGCGTGCCGGCCTGGGACCAGGCCGCGGAGCGCGCGATCCGCCGCGCCGATCCCCTGCCGAGGCCTCCGCCCGGCACCCCGCGCGAGATCGCGATCGCGCACGGCCCGCGCGACGAATGAGCCCGAGACGCCCGATGTTGCGCCATCGCGCGGCCACCCCTTCCCGCTCGCTATAATCGTCCGATGTCGCCGACCGATCCGATCGCGTCCTCGCCGGTCGCCTCGCGCGCCGCCCCGCCGGGTTCCGGCGTCGACCCACGACGCAGGGCGCTCGCCCGCGCGGCCATGGCCGCCGGTGCCCTTGGCTGGCGGACGCCGGCAAGCGCCCAGCCAGTCCAGATCGACGTTCGCGGCGTAGGCGCTACCGTCTACCCGGTCGCGGTGCCGCGCTTCGCGACCGACGGCCGGATCGCCACCGATCTCACCGAGGTCATTCGCAGCGACCTCCAGCGCAGCGGCACCTTCCGTCTCGTCGAGATGCCAGGGGTGCTGGCCGACACCGCCACGCCCGACTTCCCCGGGCTGCGCGGCCGCGGGGCCGATACCGTGCTGGGCGGCACGGTCACGCGCCTCGCCGACGGCCGCCACGATGTCCGCTTCCGGCTTCACGATGTCGTCAACGGCCGGCTGCTCGGTGGCGAGGCCTTCGTCGCACTCGAGACCGACCTGCGCTACGCGGCGCATCGCATCGCCGACTGGATCCACCAGAAGATCGTCGGCGAGCGCGGCATCTTCACCACCCGCATCGTCTACGTGTCGAGGCAGGCATCGCGCTGGCGCCTCAATGTCGCCGACTGGGACGGCGAGAACGTCGCCTCGCCGCTGGCTTCGGGCGAACCGGTGATGTCGCCCTGCTGGTCGCCCGAGGGCTCGCGGCTGGCCTACGTGTCCTTCGAGTCGGGCAAGCCGGTGGTGTACGTGCACACGCTGGCCACCGGACAGCGCCGTGTCGTGGCCGACTTCCGCGGCAGCAACAGTGCGCCGGCCTGGTCCCCCGACGGCCGCCTGCTCGCCGTCTCGCTGACCCGCGAGGGGCTCTCGCAGGTCTTCCTGCTGAACGCCGACGGCAGCGGCTCCCCCCGACGCCTGACCACGTCGCCTGGCATCGACACCGAACCCGCCTTCTCGCCCGATGGCCGGGGGCTCTACTTCAGCTCCGACCGCGGCGGCTCGCCCCAGATCTACCGCATGCCCATCGAAGGCGGCGAGCCCGCGCGCGTGACCTTCAACGGCAGCTACAACGTGTCGGCGAGGCCAAGCCCGGATGGTCGCTCGCTCGCCTTTATCACCCGGCGCGAGGGGCGCTACCTCGTCGCACTGCGCGACTTGGCTGCCGGCACCGAGCAGCTGCTCTCGGATGGCGGACGCGAGGAATCCCCGAGCTTCGCCCCCAACGGCCGGTGGGTGATGTTCGCCACGCAGTCGGGCGGCCGCGACGCGCTGATGGCCGTCACCCTCGACGGCCGCGTCAAGCACCGCCTGGGATCGCCGCAGGGCGATATCCGCGAACCCAGCTGGGGCCCCTTCAGTTCCTGACCCGATCCCGGGCAACCCTCCACGGAGACCTCCGATGAGAAAGCCGCTGCACCTGATTGCCTTCACCCTGGGACTCGGCGTCCTGGGTGCCTGCTCCAGCGTCAAGCTCGACGAGAACCCCTCCGGGGCACCGATCGACAATCGCAGCGCGACGGCGGCGGCTACGGCAGCGCCCGCGGCCAGCTCCGCCGACACGGCCGCCGCGCCCGGGCCGCGCAATGTCGCGCCGGTCGAGGTCGCGCGCAAGGATCCGCTTGATGACCCGGCCGGTGCGCTGGCACGGCGCAGCGTGTACTTCGATTTCGACCAGTTCGTGATCAAGGATGAGTACAAGGCCACCATCGAGGCGCACGCGCGCTACCTGATCGCCAACCGCAACCGGCGCGTCGTCATCCAGGGCAACACCGACGAACGTGGCAGCCGCGAGTACAACCTCGCGCTCGGCCAGAAGCGCTCTGAAGCCGTTCGC
>JBIIHU010000309.1:0-4246 GCA_044235405.1 Burkholderiaceae bacterium | reverse complement strand
CGCCTTCGCGTGGCACTGACCGGCCTGACGATGGCCGAGAAGTTCCGCGACGAGGGTCGTGACATCCTGCTGTTCGTCGACAACATCTACCGCTACACGCTGGCGGGAACCGAGGTGTCGGCGCTGCTCGGCCGGATGCCCTCCGCGGTGGGTTACCAGCCCACGCTGGCCGAGGAAATGGGTCGCCTCCAGGAGCGCATCACCTCCACGAAGGTCGGCTCCATCACGTCGATCCAGGCGGTGTACGTGCCTGCCGACGACCTTACCGATCCGTCGCCCGCGACCACCTTCGCGCACCTCGACGCCACCGTGGTGCTGTCCCGAGATATCGCCGCGCTGGGCATCTACCCGGCGGTGGACCCCCTCGACTCCACCTCGCGTCAGCTCGACCCGAACGTGATCGGCGAGGAGCACTACACCACCACCCGCCGGGTGCAGAGCACGCTGCAGCGCTACAAGGAACTGCGCGACATCATCGCCATTCTCGGCATGGACGAGCTCTCGCCCGAAGACAAGCTGGCGGTCGCGCGTGCGCGCAAGATCCAGCGCTTCCTGTCGCAGCCTTTCAACGTGGCCGAAGTCTTCACCGGTTCGCCCGGCAAGATCGTCCCGCTGAAGGAAACCATCCGCGGCTTCAAGATGATCGTCGACGGCGAGTGCGACGCCCTGCCCGAGCAGGCCTTCTACATGGTCGGCACGATCGACGAGGCCTTCGAGAAGGCCAAGAACCTCTGATTCGCCGACGCCCGCGCGCCGTTCGCCCGCCCCGGGCGTGACGGCCGCCGGCCTCCGAAGGACCTTCCATGGCCAATACCATCCACGTCGATGTCGTCAGCGCCGAGGCCTCGATCTTCGAGGGCCAGGCGGAGTTCGTCGCGCTGCCCGGTGAAACCGGCGAGCTCGGCATCTACCCGCAGCACGCGCCCCTGATCACGCGCATCCGTCCGGGCGCGGTCCGCATCAAGAAAGCAGGTTCCGCCGACGAGGAGTTCGTCTTCGTGGCCGGCGGCATCCTCGAAGTCCAGCCCGACCGCGTGACGGTGCTCGCCGATACCGCGATCCGCGGTCACGACCTCGACGAGGCGAAAGCCGAGTCGGCGAAGAAGGCGGCCGAGGAGGCCATGGCCAACGCCAAGAGCGATATCGACTTCGCCCGCGCGCAGTCGGAATTCGCGGTCATGGCCGCCCAGATCGCCGCCCTGCGCAAGCTGCGAAGCAAGCGCTGATCAGCCGGTGCGGCGCATCCGCGCCGCACGCTGCCCTTTGCGGCGGATCGTGTTCAGCGACCCGCACAGATCCCGTCGGCGCGGGGGTCGGTTGCGCCCTCGATCACGCCGCTCGGGTGGATCTGCACCGCGCCGGCATGCCCCATCATGTCCTCGAAGGGCCCGACCACCTGCACCTCGTGACCGGCCGCTCGCAGCGCGTCGATCAGGGCGGGGTTCGCGCGTGACTCGATCTTCAGGTTGGTCGATTCCTCGCCCCAGGTGCGTCCCAGCAGCCAGCGCGGTGCGCTGACCGCCATCTGGAGATTGCTGCCGAAGATTGCATGCCGGCTGAACACAGCCGCCTGGGTCTGCGGCTGGCCTTCCCCTCCCATCGTGCCGTAGGCGAGCGTGCGACCGTCCTTCAGCCGCGCGAGCGCCGGATTCAGGGTGTGGAAGGGCAGACGACCCGGCGCGAGCGCGTTCGGACCCGGGCCCAGCGTGAAGCTCGCCCCCCGGTTCTGCCAATGGATGCCGGATCCGCGAAGCACCAGCCCGCTGCCGAACTCCCAGTAGATGCTCTGGATGTAGCTCACCACACGGCCATGACGATCGGCGGCGCCCATCCAGATGGTGTCGCCCGGGAGCGCGGGTTGGGGCCACGGCGCGGCGCGCGACCGATCGATGCGGGCCGCCTGCGCGCTCAGGGAGTTGTCGCTCAGGAAAGCCTCGGGATCGCTGCCGCGCGCGAGCATCGCCTCGGGATCGCCGACATGGGCATTTCGCCACAGGAATGCGCGCTTTGTCGCTTCGACGAGCCCATGGACGTGCTCGAAGCCTTCGGCCTCGCGCACGCCGAGTCGGTCGAAGATGCCGAGGATCGCTAGCGATGCGACCCCCTGCGTCGGCGGCGGCTGATTGTAGATTCGTCCCACCGACAAGGGTGTCGAGAGCGGTGCCACGACGCTGGCACGCCATGACTCAAGGTCGGCAAGACGAAGCGGGCTGCCAGCGCGTTCGAGGTCGGCCGCGAGGCTGCGGGCAAGATCGCCCCGGTAGAAGTCGTCGAGGCCGGCGCGTGCGAGCTGCTCGAGGGTCGCTCCCATCCGGCCGTTGGCGATGACGTCGCCAAGAACCGGCAGCCCGCGTGGCGCGAAGGCCTCGGCGAAGCCCTCGACGCCAGAGCATTCCGCCCATTTCGAGGCGGTGAGTGCGACCTGTGACGACGTGACGGGAACCCCCTGCCGCGCGTGATCGATGGCTTCCGCGAGCAGCCTGCCCAACGGCAGCGCGCCGCCCCAGGCGGCGGCAACCTCGAGCGCGCGCGCCCAACCGCCGATTGCGCCCGCTACGGTGAGCGCGGCGCGCGGCCCACGGGTCGGGATGATCGGGTCTTGATGGGCCGCATAGAACTCGGGTGTGGCGAGTTGTGCCGCCGGTCCGCAGGCCCGGACCGCGACGGGCTCGAGGCCTGGCTCTGCGATCAGCCAGAAGCCATCGCCTCCGATGCTGTTCATGTGCGGGTAGACCACCGCGATGGCGGCCGCCGCGGCCACCATGGCCTCGACGGCATTGCCGCCGTCGCGCAGCACCGAGGCGCCGGCCTGGGCCGCGAGATGATGGGGGGCGGTCACCATGCCGCCGAGGCAGGTCAGGCTGTGAAGCATCAAGAAGGCTCCGGGCGCGAAACCGCCGATTATGCGCCGCCTCGCGGTCGCCTGCGCCCGGCGCCTTCAGCGCTCCTCAGATCTCTCGCAGCCAGACCTCGCCCACCGAATGGTCGGCGCGCTTGCGCAGCACCACGTTGGCCCGCTCGCGGGTCGGCAGGATGTTCTCGCGCAGATTCAGCAGGTTGATGTCGCTCCAGATCCCGCGGGCGACGTCGACCGCCTCGTCATGCGGCAGATCGCGGTAATGATGGAAATAGGAGGCCGGGTTGCTGAAGACCGTGCGCTGCAGGTGCAGGAAGCGGTCGATGTACCAGCGCTCGATGTGGGCTTCGTCTGCGTCGACGTAGATCGAGAAATCGAAGAAGTCCGAGACGATGACGCTGGGCGCGCGGCTGCGGCTGGGATCGACCGTAGCCGTCTGCAGCACGTTCAACCCCTCGAAGATCAGGATGTCGGGGCGCTCGACGACCTGCTCATCCCCCTCGACGATGTCGTAGCTTCGGTGGGAGTAGACCGGCGCGCGCATCTGCGACTCGCCGGCCTTGGCGTCGGCGAGGAACTCCACCATCCGTCGGCGGTCGTAGCTCTCGGGGAAGCCCTTGCGCTTCATCAGACCTCGCTCGAGCAGCACCCGGTTCGGGTGCAGGAAGCCGTCGGTGGTGATCAGCGACACCCGAGGATGGTCGGGCCAGCGCGCGAGCAACGCCTGCAGCACGCGCGAGAAGGTGCTCTTGCCGACCGCGACGCTGCCCGCCACGCCGATGATGTAGGGACGCTTGCCGACCAGGCGACCCAGGAACTCGTCCTTGACCCCGCTGAGGCTGCGCGCCGATCGGAAGTGCAGGTTGAGCAAGCGTGACAGCGGAAGGTAGACATCCACCACATCCTGCAGCGAGACCTGCTCCATCACGCCACGCAGTGCGTCGAGGTCCTGCTGCGAGAGCGTCAGGGGCGTATTGGAGCGCAGCCGCGACCAGTCGTCCCGGCTGAACTCCGTGTAGGCCGAGTACTCGGTCTTGCCGTTGCCGCGGCCCTCGCGGGCAACGCTCTCGGCACCCGGCGCACCCGGGCTTTGCTTGAAGGGCATCGGTCGGTCCTTGAAGGGGCGCCTATTGTGCCTCGACTCGGCCGCCCGCTCGATCATTTGCCCTGTGTGTTGTTGCGACGCACAAATATCGCTTGACAAGCATGCCGAGCCAAGGAAAATAGGATTTGTGCGCTGCAACATTCTCGTCTGCAGCGCGTTCCCAAACCAACGGCACCCGCGAGGCTCCCATGATCAAGACCCCCGAAGACCTGATGAAGCTCCACACCGAGGCGATCAGCGCCTCCCAGGCCGTGGTCGCCAAGACGATCGAAGGCTTCGAGAAG
>JBIIHU010000308.1:0-4251 GCA_044235405.1 Burkholderiaceae bacterium | reverse complement strand
TGACGCAGGGCGCCGAGCGCGGCGGTCAGCAGCGCGCCCAGCCCCACCACCCAGCCCACCAGGCGACGACCGCGCTCACGCTGCAGCGCACCGGCGCCAGACAGCCGGTTCACCCACCAGCCCGAGCCCCCGTCGGCAAGCAGCATGCCGACGACGAAGGCCGACACCAGCACGCCGGCGGCCGGCAGCCCCCCGAGCCGGGCACCAGCCGCCCCGAACCAGGTCGCCATCGCGAGCGTGTCGAGAGAGATCGCGAACAGGCCGCCGAGCGCGAAGCCCGCCCAGGCTGGCATCGCAGCCGGCAGCAGGCGATCGATGAGCGCTCGACGCCATGCCGGCCCGCTGCTGTCGCTTTCGATCGCCGAGCGGATGCTGAGCATGCCCACCAGGCACAGGCAGGCGATCGAGACCCAGGCGCCTGCCGCGTCGAGCCAGTCGGGCAGCAGCGCGCCGCCCGCGCGCCACGCGAGCAGCGCCGCGATCGCCGCGACCAGACCATGGCCGAGGGAGAACTGGGCACCGCTCCAGCGCGCGGCCAGCGGCCGGCCGGCCTGCCGGTGCAGGCGTCCGATGGCATCGATCGCCGCCAGGTGATCGGCATCGAAACCGTGCTTGAAGCCCAGCGCCGCCACGGCCGCGGCGGTGGCCAGCAACCCGGCGCTCTCGAAGCCCGGGATCAGCGGGGTGCTCATCGCGGCGACGGCCGGGTGGGCTCAGGCGTCGGCGGGCGCGATCTCGGCCGTTGCGGCCGCGACGGCGCGATACCAGCAGACCCCCTGCTCGTCGGCCTCGACGAAGGCCTCGCCGCGCGCGACCAGATAGTTCAGGTGCGCAAGGCTCTCGCCGGTGGCCATGCCGAGCAGGTGCTTGTCGTCCTCGATCCGGCGGGCGAAAAGCGCGCCGAACACGTCGATCGCCCGACAGCGGCGATCGCGCAGCGAGCGACGCAGGCGCTCCAGGCCCACCTCGTGACCGCGGATCAGGTCATCGAGCCGCGCATGCAGGCCCCGGAAGGGCTCGTTGTGGGCCGGCAGCACCAGCACGTCGTCGGGAACCTCGCGCCGGATGCGGGCGAGGGAACTCAGCCAGTCGCCCAGGGGGTCGGCCTCGGGTTCGGTCGGGAAGACCGAGACATTCGAGGAGATCCGCGGCAGCACCTGATCGCCCGAGATCAGCAATCGCAGATCGGGGCAGTACAGGCAAGCATGCTCGGGCGAGTGCCCGTTGCCGACCACGACACGCCAGCGATGCTCGCCGACGAGGATCTCGTCGCCATCCTTCAGGCGCTTGAAGCTGTCGGGAATCTTGTAGGTGCTCTTGCCGAAGCCCCCGAAGCGGGTGCGGTAGTGCTCGATCGCATCCTCGCCCCAGCCGGCACGCCGGTAGAAGCGCACACCGTCCTCGGGCGCCTCGCGTCCGGTATCGGCCACCAGCACTCGACAGTTCAGGTACTCGAGCTTGGTCATCCACAGGGCCGCGTCAGGGAACTTGCGCAGCAGCCAGCCCGCCATGCCGACATGGTCGGGGTGCATGTGGGTGACCATGACCCGGCTGAGCGGCAGCCCGCCGAGCGGCCCGGCGAGGGCCTCGCGCCAGGCGGCAGCGGTCTCGGCGGTCTGGATCCCGGTATCGACGATCGTCCAGCGCTCGCCGTCGCGAATCGCCCAGAGATTGATCGCCGCCAGCGAAAACGGCAGCGGCATGCGCAGCCACAGCACGCCGGGCGCCACCTCGACCGCCGCGCCGGGCGCGGGCGGCTCGCCACAGGGATATTCGAGCGTCGGCCGCACGCGGCGGCTGCGATCGACGGAAACATCGTTCATCGGATCGGACTCCTGGCCCTGCGAGCCCCGGCGGGACCGCTGCCGGCTGCGTGCCGGCGGGCGTCATGACGCGCCCGAACGGCGCATGCGCCGAGGATAGCAAAGGCCGACGCCCAAACCCTGCCTGATGTCCGGCCGACAGCCGACGACGAACGGCGGAACACGGCGGACACGCGGCGGCACCGATTCCCTTATCCTGCGTCGAGCACGCGTCCAATTTTCCCCCGCCCCGGTCTGCCCATGATCCGCCTGCTTGCAGCCATGCTGCTCACGCTCGGCCTGTTCGCCCCTCAGGCCCGCGCCGCGGCCGGCATGCACGCCCTGCTGATCGGCATCGGCAACTACGCACCGGAGTGGGGTGCCGACGCCCTGCCCGGCGTGCCGGTCGACATGGTCAATGCCCGGCGGATGGCGCGCGCGATGGGCGTCGACGACGCGGCGATCGTCGAGCTGCGCGATCGTCAGGCTACCCGCGAGCGCATCCTCGACGAACTGCGCCGGCTGGGCGAACGCGTGCAACACGGCGACCGGGTGCTCGTCTACTTCAGTGGCCACGGCACGCGCACCGAGACCGCGGGCGCCTGCCAGGAGGGCCTGGCCACCTGGTCGGGCACGATGATCACCGAGTCGGAGCTCGCGCGACAGCTTCGCCCCATCGGTGAACGCGCCGACAAGCTGATCACCATCGTCGACGCCTGCTTTTCCGGCGGGCTCTTGCAATCGGGCGCGCGCACCCGGAGCGCCGCGGACGATGGCCTGCGCGCACGTTTCACGGCGCGCTCGGCGGGCGGCGCCTGCGACCGGCCGATCAACGAAGCGACGGCCACCCGCAGCCTGCTGAGCGAGCTGCAGCGCCTGGGCCTGCACCAGGAAAACACGGTGCAGATCGCCGCCGCGGCCCACAATGAGGTGAGCTGGGATGACCGCGAACTCGGCGGGCTCGCCACGCACGCGCTGAGCCGCTGCCTGCTTGGCGAAGCCCGCGATCTCAACGCGAGCGGCGCGATCTCCCTGGACGAAGTCCGCGCCTGCGCCCAGGCGCAGCTCGACGCGCGGATGCGCCCGCATCGGGACAAGGGCATGCTCCCGTCGACAATCCAGATTCGGGGCAACCGCAATCTGATCGTCGCGGCAGCGCCGCCACCGGCAGCGTCCCCGCCGACCGCGCTGCCGACCGCACAGGCACCGGCGCCCGCGCAGCCATCCGCACCCGTCCAGCCGCCCCCTGCCGCAGCGACCGCAGCGACCGCAGCGACCGCAGCAACCGCGGCGGCCCCAGCGACCGCGGCGGCCGCGCCCAGGCCACCAGCGCCGGAACCGACAGGCCCGCGCGCCACGCTCGAGGAAATCCTGCGTCAGGCCGATCCGCGCCGACGCCTCCAGGTCCAGGCGCCCGACCGGCTGCGCATCGGCCAGGACCGGCTCCATTTCACACTGACCTCGGCCAGCGACGGCTACCTCTACGTGGTGCTGCTGGGCAGCGACGAGCGCAGCTTCTACCTGCTGTTTCCCAACCGCCTCGATGCCGACAACCGGGTCCGGGCCGGCCGCAGCCTGCGCCTGCCCCGCGCCACCTGGGAGGTGACCGCCGGGGGCCCGCCAGGCACCAACCGCATGCTCGTCGTCGTGACCCAGTCGCCGCTCGATGCGAAGGTTTTCGGAAGCCCGGATGCGGGCGGCGGCCCCTTCGCGTGGTCGGTCGCCGACGCTGGCTCGGGCGGCAGGCTCGTCGATCTCTTCGTCGGGCGCGGGCCTCAGGGCCGCGGACGAGGCCTGGGCGCCGTGCTGCTCGATATCCGCGAGGAGCCCTGATGCGAGTCCGTCGCCGCCTGATGCTGCTGGCCGCGGGCCTGCCGGTCGCCATGCTCGGGCGGCAGGCCGTGGCACAGACCCACGCCAGCCCCCTCGCGACACCGAGCACCGAGGAGCTGGTCAGGGCGCTCTCGCCGGGTGCGACCACGCGGGGCCTGGGTGCGCGCAACCTGCGCGTCGAGGCGCCGAGCGTCGACCTCACGGTCGGCTTCGAATTCGATTCCGCGACGCTGCAGCCGCAGGCACGCGCGCTCGTCGAACGCCTCGCCGAGGCGATGGACAGCCCGGCGCTGCGAGCGCTACGGTTCAGGGTCGAAGGCCACACCGACGCTCGCGGCTCGGCCGCCTACAATGAGGGCCTGTCGTCGCGCCGGGCGCGCGCGGTGGTCGACACGCTGATCGCGCGCGGCGTCGCCACCGGGCGGCTCGAGGCGGTCGGCAAGGGCTTCAGCGAACCCCTCGACCCGGCCGACCCGGGCGCCCCCGTGAACCGCCGCGTCCGCGTCAGGGTCCTCGAGTAAGGGCCGAAATCAGCCTCGCGACCGTGCCTTCTTGCGATCCCTCATGAAAGCTGTTGTCATCTTCGCGATGTTCCTGGCCATCGGCACAGCCAGCG
>JBIIHU010000307.1:0-4252 GCA_044235405.1 Burkholderiaceae bacterium | reverse complement strand
GCCGTCGCATCTCGTCGGTGGTGGCCAGTGGACTGCACTGGACTCGCAGCATCACCCCCTCGTCCGATGCGAGGTTGTGCGCCGCGCGATTGCCCGGAGACGAGTTCGCGCTGATGGTGGCGGGCGTCGACGCCCGGGACGCGACCGAGGTGCTGGTGCGGGCAGTCCTGACACAGCTGCGTCTGCCCTGTCGCGTCGAGGATATTGATTGCTTCCTGTCGGCGTCTGCCGGACTGGCGGCGTTTCCGGTCCACGCCGATCGGGCCGAATTTCTGCTGTCGCGGGCGGACTGGGCCGTCAGGCTTGCGAAGGCTCGTGGCCGCAACGACTTCGCCTGGTGTGAACTCGCTCCTGATGACGGGGGCCGCGCGCGCATCCGGATGCAGAGCGATCTGTACCGCGCGGTCGAGCGTGGTGAGTTCGAGGTCCACTACCAGCCCTGGGTCGACCTGGTCAGCGCCCGTGTCACCGGGCTGGAGGCCCTGGTGCGGTGGCGGCGTGGCGGCACCCTGGTGCCCCCCGGCGAGTTCATTCCCATCGCCGAGGACACCGGGCTGATCGTGCCGATCGGGGAACAGGTGTTGCAGCAGGCCGCCCATGATCTGGCCGCCTGGCGGTCAGCCGGCCTCGGGCTTGACCGCGTGGCCGTCAACATGCCCACCCAGCACTTCGAGCGCGAGTCGCTGCTCGACACCATGCGCACGGTGCTCGAATGCAACCGGCTTGCCGCCGGCGCCATCGAACTCGAGCTCACCGAGACTGCCATGGTCCGCGATTTCGAGCGCACGCTGCCGCGGATGCACGCGCTGATCGCGGCCGGCGTCCGGCTTGCGATCGACGACTTCGGCACCGGGTACTCGTCGCTGGCCTACCTCACCCGACTGCCGATCGCCAAGCTCAAGGTCGATCGGGCCTTCGTCAGCCAGTTGGGCATCTCCCGCGAGGGCGAGGCGGTGTGTCGCACCATCGTTGCGCTCGGGCGCTCGCTCGGCGTGCAGGTGCTCGCCGAAGGGGTCGAGACCGTCGAACAGATGCGCGCCTTGCACGCACTGGGCTGCGTGACCCTGCAGGGTTTCCTGTTCGCGAAGCCAGTTCCCGCCGATCAGGTACCCGCCGTGATCACATTGGCCGAAACCCGGGCTCGCGCCGAAGTTTCGCTCCTGTCCGGCGCGCGACGGACCGCCTCGCCTGGTCTTCGCTCGGGCCCCGCGTGGAGCACCGCCATGGCGATACGACGCCGGGCAAACACGCCATCGCTGCGCATGAGACTCAAAGGCGCCGAAAAGCGCTGATCGGCTGCCCAGGCGCAGATCCCGTCGTCCGATACCGCCTCGGGGTGCTCCCGGGCCCAGCATGACTGCGCGCCGGGTCGGACCGCCTGCTCGCGGCCGGTCGCTACCGGCGCCTCGACCTCCAGGATGTGGTGACGGCGTCGTGATGCCTGTCGGCCGGGGGGGATCAGCCCTGTCCCAGCGCGTCCACCGCCCGCTCGAAACCGCCGATCACCTCGTCGGCATCGGCCGGCCCCATCGCGCTCGATACGCACGACAGCCCGCGGCTGGAGATGATGACGCCGGCGCACAGCAGCTCGCGGTGCAGGCGGTCCATCCAGGCCATGGTGGCCCCGTCCTGCGGGACATCACGGTAGTTGCGGATCGGCCGGTCGGTGGGCACGACCTGGAACAGCGAGCCCTCGCCGGTGACGCTCGCCGCCAGACCGGCCGCCCGGAATACCCCGTTGATCCCGTCGCGCACGCGCCGGCCCATCGCGTCGAGGTGCGCGTAGACCTCGGGCGTCAGCTTGCGCAGCGTGGCCAGGCCCGCCGCAGCCGACAGCGGATTGCCGCTGTGGGTGCCGCCGGACATCACGCGCCGCCCGCCCGCCGCCGGGTCGAGCAGGCCCATGATCTCGGCGCGCCCGCCCACCACCCCGATCGGCAGGCCACCGCCGACGACCTTGCCGAAAGTCGAGAGATCGGGGACGAGGCCGTAGCGCCCCTGCGCGCCGGCGGGGCCCACCCGGTAGGCGATCACCTCGTCGGCGATCAGCACGATACCGTGGCGCGACGTGATCTCGCGCAGGAAGGCGAGGAAACCCGGCGCGGGCAGGGCCATGCCGGAGCGGTTGGACAGCGGCTCCCACAGCACGGCGGCGAGACTGCTGCCGTGCTCGGACAGCAGCCGCTCGACGCCCTCGGGATCGTTGAAGGGCAGCACCAGCACCTCGTCGCTCACCGCCGGCGACAGGCCTCGCGAGCTCGGCACGCTGGCCGGCGAGGCGGCGTCGCCCCAGTTGGCCGGCGAGGAGGTGAAGCTCACCTGCACGTAGTCGTAGTAGCCGTGGTAGCCGCCCTCGAACTTGGCGATGCGCGTGCGGCCCGTGTAGGCGCGCGCGAGCTTGATGGCCATCATCACCGCCTCGGTGCCGGAGCTGCGGAAGTGCACCTGCTCGACCGAGGGCACGCGCTCGGCGAGCAGGGCAGCCAGCTCGACCTCGGGTTGGGCCGGCTCCGAGAAGCTCACGCCGCGCCCGACCTGCTCGACGATGGCGGCGGTCACGTCGGGGTCAGCATGGCCGTGCACGAGCGCGGTCATGTTGTTGAGGCAGTCGATCCGGGTATCGCCGTCGACATCGGTCAGGCGGCAGCCGGCGCCCGACCGGGCGTAGATCGGCCGCGGCCGGAAGTAGTAATGCAGGCGCGACGTGGCGCCGGGGATGAGGCGCTCGGCCTGCGTATGCAGCTGCGCCGTGCGCGAGTCGGGGTCGAGGAACCGGTCAGTGCGGACAAGGGGAAGCGTGGGCTGGTTCATGGCGTCTCCTCCTGTGTAGCAACGGCGCGGCGCGCCTGCGGGGGCGGGGCGCAGAGGAGTGGGAGCCGAACTCATCCGGCATCGCGTGGCGCCGTCCACCGGGTTTGAAGCCCGGCCGACCCACCAGGATCGTTTCCCCTCCAGGGATCTGCGTGTCCCAGCCACATGGTGCCTGATCGCGGGCTCCGCGGGCACGTCCGATCGCCGCCGCGGTTCCAGGGGCCGCGCCTTCGAACCCGACGCGACGACAGCCTGCCGCGCCCTTGCGGGCGACCGGCGCCACCGCTTAGCCCGCCGATTTCCCCATGGCCACCTTCGATGGGCTGCCCGACAACCGCGATCGCGAGGCCATTGCCGGCTGAGCCATGCGCCAGACGCTCCTCGGCCGGGTGGTCACGATGGACCGAAACACGCCCAGGCGCCTCACACCCAGCCCTGCCGCCACACCCGGGGGTCGGTCAGGTCGCGCCAGTGCAGTTGCCGCACGCGGCCGGAGTGCACGGCCTCGAGCTCGACCTGCTCGATGCGCACGGCGGGCGGCTCGGGCTCGATCACCCGCACCACGACGAAATGTTTCTCGCGGTTCACGGGCTGCATCGCCGTCCATTTGCTCAGCAGCAGTTTCTTCGGGCTGAGGCGGTTGCGGCGTGCGGGCACGACCGCGGGCGGCGCTTCAGCCGGCGTTGCTGTCGGGGCCGGCCGGGTCTTCAAGGCGCTGCAGCCCTGCGCAGGTCGCGCTCGGCGGCTTCGAGCCGGGCGTCTTCGATCTCGCGCAGCACCGCGCTGAGGTCCACGGCGCCCGGCCTCGGTTCGTACCGCCCTGTCAGCGGGGTCTCCAGGCTCAGTCGGCCCGTGGCGTACAGGTCCCAGATCTCGGGCCCATGGCGCGTATCGCGAAGCTCCGGCGCGTGCTGGCCGAAGAAGCGGCGCAGGTTGTCCACGTCGCGCATCAGCATGCGAGGGGCATGGTTGTTGCCCGCGGCGTCCACCGCCTGGGGGAGATCGATGATGACGGGGCCGTCCTGGGCCAGCAGGATGTTGAACTCCGACAGGTCGCCGTGCACGACGCCGGCGCACAGCATGCGCACCACCTCGCGCAGCAGCAGCGCGTGATGCTCGCGCGCGGCCTCGGGGGTGTACGGTACATCGGTCAGCCGCGGGGCAGCGTGCCCGTCGGCGTCCGCCACCAGTTCCATCAGCAAGACGCCTTCGAAGAACTGGAAGGGTCTGGGCACGCGCACGCCGGCCGTGGCCAGCCGGAACAGCGCGTCCACCTCGGCGCTTTGCCAGGCGGCTTCCTGCCGCTCGCGCCCATATCGGGTGCCCTTGGCCATGGCACGCGCCTGGCGGCTGTTCTTCACCTTGCGGTTTTCGGTGTAGTCCACCGCCTGGCGAAAGCTGCGGTGGGTGGCGGCCTTGTAGACCTTGGCGGCACGGGTTT
>JBIIHU010000306.1:0-4271 GCA_044235405.1 Burkholderiaceae bacterium | reverse complement strand
ACATGGGTCTGCCACTTGTTGGTCGGGTCGGTGGGGCTCGCCCGCTGGGTCTTCACGTAGTAGACGTTGGCGAGGTATTCGTTGCCACCCTGGTCGAAGACCGTGACCGCGGTGGTCAGGTTGTAGGTGGCCGGGTTCTTCGGATCGAAGGCCGTGGTGATCACCGGCGCATCGGCAGGCAGGTTCAGGCCGAGGTCGATGCTGGTGGTCTCGCGCGCATCGCCGGTGGTGGCGCGCGGCACGATCAGCTTGCGCATGCTGCCGAGGTCGGCCTTGCCGCTGGAGTCGACCGCCGCGGCCATCAGCGACTGGCCGGCCGAGTTCACGACCGCGAAGTCGTCGTTCAGGATGAAGGTGCCGTTGCGGGTGTAGAGGTCCTGCAGGCCGTCGGCGGATTTCAGCGTGAAGAAGCCGTCGCCGGTGATCGCGATGTCGAGCGAGCTCGCCGAGAACTGGATGTTGCCCTGGCTGAACTCCTGCGTAACCGACTTCAGCGCCACGCCCTGACCGATCACCGAGGCGGCGCGCTGCAGCGGCGAGGTCGCGAAGATGTCGCCGAAGTCGGCGCGCGAGCGCTTGAAGCCGGTGGTGCCGACGTTGGCGATGTTGTTGCTGGTGACCCCGAGCTGCGTGGTCGCGGCATTCAGGCCGGTGAGCGAGGTGTAGAAGGACATGGCGGAGGGACTCCTGCGGGAATGGGGGCGACGGCCGTCGGGCTCAGCCGTCGATGCGCCGGACCTGGGAAAGCGGCACCAGCGCGCCGTCGTCGAGCTCGAGCACCAGGCCCTTCTCGGCCGGGCTGTAGGCCACGCTGCGCACCGTGGCGGGCGTGCCGATCGGCACCTGGGTGATCTGTCCGAAGCTGTCGACGGTGGCAACCACGCGGTAGCGGCCGGGCGCCACGCGCGCACCGTTCGCATCGGTGCCGTTCCAGCTCACGCTGACGTCGCCCGGCGCCTGGCGACCGAGCTCGCGGGTATGCACCTTGCGCCCGGTGGCGTCGAAGACATCGAGCCGCACCGAACTCGCGCCCTGCGGCACCGAGATCACGCCGCTGATGCCGCCCGTCTCGCCGAGCGTGGCCTGGCCGCTCGGCGAAGCCACCTTGCGGCCGATCAGCGCGGCGCCGGCCATCAGCCGGTCGCCCTGCAGCGAGCTGGTGAGCGCGGCCAGCGAATCGGCCATGTTGGTGGTGGCCTCGAGCTGCGAGAACTGCGCGAGCTGCGCAACGAAGGCCTCGTTCTTCACCGGATCCAGCGGGTTCTGGTTCATCAGCTGGGTGGTGAAGAGCGTCAGGAAGGCGCCGCGATCCATCTTGTCGGTCGCGCCGATCGCCATCGGCTCGACCGGCGCGGGCGTGCCGCGGGGGATCGTCGCGAGATTGCCGAAAGCCGGCGGCAGGGGCGAGGTGGCCATGGCGTTGGGTCGCGCGTGTCGGCCGCTCAGGAGCGGGTGAGGTCGAGCGTGCGCATCATCAGCTGGCGCGCGGTGTTGATGACCTCGACATTGTTCTGGTAGCCGCGCGCCGCGCTCATCATCTCGACCATCTCGGCGACTTCGTTGACGTTGGACTGGTAGACGAAGCCGTCGCGATCGGCGAGCGGGTTGTCCGGCGCGAACACCTTCTCGACCGGCGCCGGATCGTCGACCAGGCGATCGACCTTGACCCCGCCCACGTGCGGTGCGGCGGCGTTGGTCATCCGCTCGTCGAGCAGCGCCTTGAAGACCGCGCGCTTGGCGCGGAAGGCCTCCGACTCCTTGCCGCTGACGGTGGAAGCGTTGGCGAGGTTCGACGCGGTCGAGTTCATGCGCGTGAGCTGCGCATTCAGCGCGGTGCCCGCGATGCCGATGATGTTGTCGAGCGCCATCTCAGTCTCCTCGAAGGGCCTTGCGGATGCCGCTGATGCGGCTCTCCAGGAAGCTGAGCGTGGCCTGGTAGTCGGCCGAAGCCTTGCCGTAGTGGGCCTGCTCGACGCTCAGCTCGACGGTGTTGCCGTCGAAGGCGGTGTTGAAGGGAATCCGGTAGCGCACGCCGGCCGGCAGCGTGTCGGGCGCGAAAGGCACGTGACTCGCATGGGTGGCCGCCATCGGCCGGGGGCCGCCTTCGTAGCGCGCGAGCACCGCCTTGAAATCGAGGTCCTGCGCCTTGAAGCGCGGGGTGTCGGCGTTCGCGAGATTGCGCGCAAGCAGCTCCAGGCGCTGACTCTTGAGTGTCAGCGCCTCCTCGTGGATGCCGAAGTTCAGCTTCATCGTGCTCATGTCGGCAGGCTCCTGTCGGAAAACCGACGGCTGGTGCGGCAGGGACTCGCGCCCGCGGCAAGCGTGTCACCCACTCCTGCAAGTCGCGTGCCATGCTCGCGGACGATCGGCATGCTCAGCGCCCCTCCCGATCGGGGCGCGGCACCGGGGCCTGCAGCATCGCGACATGCCGATAGGCCGCGCCGGCGGCAAGAACTTGCCGCTGCGGAATTGCCGCCTTGCCGGCCGGCGGCTCCGCCAGACGCAGGCTGGCGTGCTGCAGCAGCCCATCGGTCAGCGAGCTGCGGGTGATCGGACGGCTGCGGTCGCCGCCCTCGTGCAGCGCGCGCGCCTGCACGCCCGGAATGCCGAGCGGTTCGGCTGCGCCGCGCACGCTGCGCGCGGCCGGGGTCAGCACCGTGAGGTAGAGATCGGCGAGCGATACCCGGGGCCCGAGCCGCTGCAGGCCGACATCGCGGAAGTACTGATCGACGAGCTCGAGCTGCTCGAGCACGCCGCGATCGAGGATGGCGGCGGCGCGCCCCTCCAGTCCCACGCTCGCCGCGCCGCGTGCCGGCCCTTCGCAGAACTGGATGATCCCGTGGCAGCGGCCGTTGGTCGCCTTCGGGTTGAAGCCGTCGCTCTCCATCAGCGCCACCCGGGCGAAGTCGTCGGGCTCGAAGCCGAAGGTGCGCGCCATCTGCAGCACCCGCTCGCGCGCGCGCAGCCGCTCGGCCTCCGGGAGGAAACCCTTGTCGACGGCACGCTGCAGGGTCTGGTCGAGCACCGGATGCGCGCTGGCCGCGACGCGCGCGCCGGGCGTGGTGACCGATGCGACTGCGCTGGCGCCGGCCGGCGCGGCAACGGCGGCGGCCACGACCGCGGCGCCACCGGTCGCATAAGCCAGCGCGCGCGCGGGCTGGCCCAGCACGCCGAGATCCAGACGCATGCCGACCTGGATCCGGTCGGGATCGGCGATGCCGTTGGCGTCGGCCACCTGACGCACCAGCGCCGAGAGCTGCGTGCCGCCGGAGACCGGCCGGCCGAGCCGATCCATGTGATCGCGCACGAGATGCGACAGCGTGTCGCCCGCCGCCACGCGATGGGAGACCGGAGCCTGGCTTCGCGGCTCGAGACGCCCCCGCGCCGCATCGACCATCGAGGCGAAGGTGCGCGCACCAGCGGGCGGCAAGGCCGGGCGCGCGCCATCGCCGGCGGGCCCGCCGGCAGCCGCGGGGCCGCCCGACAGGCGTGGCAGCGTCGCCGCGGTGGACGGGGATGCCGGCAGGGGCTGGCCGGTCAGCGAGGCGAAGGATGGCGATCCGAACTCGGTGCTCATGACAGGCTGTCCTCGCCGCAGCGATGGCTTGGTCGGTGGTCCTGTTCTTGCTTCATCGGGCGCAGAGGACAACCGATGTCGGTTTTCCGATGCCCGCGAGAAGACGATGCAAGACCCGTGCCGTCGCCCTGCCGACATGCTGCGCCCCGCACTGGCTCTGGCCCTCGCGCTGATCGGCGGCACTGCGGCCGCCACGGCCAGCACGCCGGACAGCGCCATGCCCGCGCTTAGGGAAGGAGCGCTGGCCTGGGCCGCCGCCCAGATGGGCGTGCCCGCCACAACGCTGCAGCTCGCCCCGATGGACAGTCGCGTCGCGATCGCACCCTGCGTCGCGGGCTGGTCATTCGACTACCCCTTCGCGAGCCGCGAGACGCTGCGTGCACGCTGCAACGAACCGAGCAGCCAGTACTTCCTGCGGCTGGTGGGCCTGAACCGTCCGGCCGCCAGCGCGGCGACCGGGCCGACGGCGGGGTCGGTGCCCGCGGCGCCGGGACCCGGCGGCCAGACCGCGGCACCAGCAGCCGGTGCCGCGTTACCGGCAGCCGGCGCCCCGACACGCGCGGTCGCGCTCGTCCTGATCCGCGACCTGCCACGCGGCGCGCGGCTCGGCCCGGAGCTGGTGTCGACGGTCGAGACCGAGCCGAATCGCCTGGATGCGCGCGCGCCGCGCGATCCGCGCGAACTCATCCACGCC
>JBIIHU010000305.1:0-4284 GCA_044235405.1 Burkholderiaceae bacterium | reverse complement strand
GTGGCCGCGGGGGCGACGCTTTCGGCGATGGCCTGCAGCGCGGCGGGCGCGGGTTCCTGCGGCAGGTAGGCCTCGCGGTTGGTGCGCCGGCGCAGGATCTGCCCGAAGAGCGGGTCGGGCCGCACGGCCGCGTCGGCGCTCAGGCGGATGCGTGCGGTGGGGCGGGCGTCGGGCTGGGCGCCCTCGTACACGCCCTGCGGAAAGAGCGTGATGTCGGCTCGCAGGCCGCGCTCGCGGGCGGCGAGGTCGAGCAGCTCGAGAAAGGTGCCCTGGCTCATCATGATCTGGCGCGACAGCGGGTCGGTCTCGGGCAGCAGGCGGTCGCGGTCGCAGTACAGGGTGATGGTGTCGGGCTCGGCCAGGTCGACCTGCCACGACTGCAGGTTGTGGGAGTGCGGCGCCAGGATGGCGTAGCCGAGCAGCCAGCGGCGCAGGTCGGCGCTTGGCGCGCCGGCCTGCTGCCAGGCGGCAAGCGCCTCGGCGGGCAGCTCGCTGCTGCAACCGGAGATGCCGGTGGCGGTGGCAGCGAGCACGATGCCGCCGCCGGTGATGCGGATGAAGGCTCTGCGCTGCATGGCGGGATCCTGGTTCACGGCGCGTGGGACATGGCTGCATTGTGGGAAGCGGCCCTGCCATGCACAATTAGCCAGATACGTTCCACAGCTATTCGAAATCGCATAGCCATGCCCAAGGCCGCTTCCGCTCCATCGCCCGCCGGCTTCGACTGGGCGCTGGTTCGCTCGTTCCTTGCAGCGCTCGAGCACGGCAGCCTGCTCGCCGGCGCGCGGGCGCTGGGCCTGAGCCAGCCCACGCTGGGCCGGCACATCGCCGAGCTCGAGGCCCAGCTGGGGGTGGTTCTCTTCGAGCGCACCGGCCGTGGCCTGCTGCCGACCGAGGCTGCGCTGGGCATGGTCGATTCGGCCCGGGCGATGGAGGCCGGCGCCCTGCAGCTGGCGAGGCGGGTGTCGGGCGCGCAGTCCGAGCTGCAGGGCACGGTGCGCATCAGCGCCAGCCAGCCTGTGGCCTGTGTGCTGCTGCCGCCCGTGCTCGCGCGCATGCGCCAGACCCTGCCCGAGGTGCAGGTGGAGCTGGTCTCGAGCGATGCGGTGGCCAACCTGCTGCGCCGCGAGGCCGACATCGCGCTGCGCATGGTCGCGCCCACGCAGTCCAGCCTGATCGCGCGGCGGATCGGCAAGGTGCGCGTGGGCGCCTACGCGCACCGCGACTACCTGCGCCGGCGCGGCACGCCGCGCACGCCCGCCGACCTGTTGCATCATGACCTCGTGGGCGAGGACCGGGCCGACGCCCTGATGAAGGGCTTTGCGGCGGCCGGCACGCCGGTGCGGCGCGAGCAGTTCGCACTGCGCACTGACGATCGCATCGCCTACTGGGCCGCGGTGCGCGCCGGGCTGGGGATCGGGTTTCTGACGGAGACGCTCGCGAAGGCCGACCCGGAACTGGTGCCGGTGCTGCCGGCGCTGCGGATCGCTCCGCTACCCCTGTGGCTGGTGGTGCACCGGGAGATCCGGACGAACCGGCGGGTCAGGGCGGTGTTCGAGTACCTCGGAAGGCATGCGGCCCAGGCGCTCTGAAGATGACGCACCGCCCCGGCCGGCGACCGAGTGCGCCGGCGCGCCCCGGGCCGGGCCCGGCCCTCACCCCTCCATCCGGATGTTCGCCTTGCGGATGATCACGCCCCACTTCTGGTGGTCGGCCTGCATCTGCTCGGCGATCTTCGCCGGGCTCCAGGCTCCGACCTCCTCGATGCCGGCCTTGCGCAGCGCGCCGGCCACCTCCGGGTCCTCGATCGCGGCCTTGTAGGCGGCACGCAGCCGCTCGAGCACCGGCGCCGGTACCCCGGCCGTCGTCACGAAGCAGTTCCAGGGCTTCTCGTCGAAGCCGGGCATGCCCTGCTCGGCGATGCTGGGCACCTCGGGCAGCGCCGACGAGCGGCTGGCGCTCGAGACGCCCAGCGGACGCAGCTTGCCGGCGGCGATGTGCGGCAGCGCCGGCGTGATCGTGGACACCGCGAGATCGACCTGGCCGCCGAGCAGGTCGGCGATGTACTGGGCCGCGCCCTTGTAGGGCACGTGCGTGAGCTGGATGCCGGCACGCTCCCGGAAGAACTCGCCGATCAGGTGGTGCGGCGAGCCCACGCCGGCGCTTGCGATCGTGAGCTTGCCGGGGCTGGCCTTCGCATGCGCGATCAGCTCGGGCACCGACTTCACCGGGGAGTTCGGCCCGGCCACCAGTACCATCGGACCCACGCCCAGCATGCCCACCGGCACGAAGGACTTCAGCGGGTCGTAGTTCACCTTCCTGAGGTGCGGCACGTAGGCGAAGGTGGTGCTGTCGATCATGAAGATCGTGTAGCCGTCGGCCGGCGCGCGCGCCGCGGCCTCGGCGCCGATGGTGGTGCTCGCCCCCGGCTTGTAGTCGAAGACGATGGGCTGGCCCAGGGCCTTCTCGAGGCGCGCGGCGACCGTGCGCGCCCAGGAGTCCGCGCCGCCGCCGGGTGGGTAGGGCACGATCATCTTCACCGGCTTGTCCGGGAAGTTCTGCGCCCTGGCGCCGCGAGGCAGCAGCGCGCCCGCGGCGACGGCGCCCAGACCGCCCAGTGCCGCGCGGCGGCCCACGCCGTGGTCCGGGTCGATGGCGTGAACAAGCTTGCGGGTCATCGTCATCCGTCCTTCCTTCGTGTGTCGAACACCGTCCCGGCGCACCGACTGGCGCGACGAGCAGGCATGCGGGGTTGGTTGATCCTCTCAGACGACGCCATCGCGGCGCAGGGTCGCGATGGCGTCGGTGTCGTAGCCCAGTTCGCCGAGCACGTCGTCGGTATCCTGTCCCACCGCGGGCAGCGAGCGCTCCAGGCGCCCCGGGGTGCGCGACAGCGTCACCGTGGGCGCCAGCACCTCGATGGGCCCGCGCGTGTCGTGATGCACCGAGGCGGCCATGCCGCCGGCGATCACCTGCGGGTCGCGGAAGACCTCGTCGACCCGGTAGATCGGGCCGCAGGGCACGCCCGCCGCATTGAGCCGATCGATCCACTCGCCGCTCGTGCGGGTGCGGAAGATCGCGCCGAGCTCGGCGTTGAGCGCCTGCCGGTTGCGCGAGCGCTCGGGCCCGCGCGCAAAGCGCGGGTCGGTCGCCAGCGCCGGACGCTCGAGCACCTCGCACAGCTTCACCCACATCGCCTCGCCGCCCGCCCCGAGGTTCACATGGCCGTCGGCCGTCGCATAGGCCGAGGTCGGCATGCCGGTAGGGTGGTCGTTGCCCACCTGGGCCGGTACCTCGCCTTCGACCAGGAAGCGGGCGGCCTGGAAGTCCATCAGCCCCAGGCCCGACTGCAGCAGCGAGGCCTGCACCCACTGGCCGCGGCCGCTGCGCTGGCGCTCGTGCAGCGCGGTCATGACGCCGAGCGCCGCGTACAGCCCGGTGGCCACGTCGATCACCGCCGCGCCCACCCGCATCGGCCCCTCGCCCGGCTTGCCGGTGACCGACATCATCCCGGACATGCCCTGGGCGATCTGGTCGAAGCCCGGCCGCATGCGGTACGGACCTGCCTGGCCGAAGCCCGAGATGCTCGCCAGGATGATGCGCGGGTTGATGGCCGCGAGGCTCGCGTAGTCGATGCCCAGCCGCTCCTTGACGTCGGGCCGGTAGTTCTCCACGACGATGTCGGCTGTGCGCACCAGCCGGTGCAGCACTTCGCGCGCGCCGGGCGCCTTGAGGTCGAGCGTCATCAGCCGCTTGTTGCGATGCAGGTTGAGCATGTCGGCGCCATCGCGCGCGCCGGTCATCAGCTCGGCGCGGCCCGAGTGCGCCGGCGGCTCGATACGGATGACGTCGGCGCCGAAGTCGGCGAACTGCTTGACGCAGGTGGGCCCCGAGCGCACCTGCGCGAGGTCGATCACGCGCAGGCCCTCGAAGGCACCGCCGGGGGTGGGTCGGTACATGGTGCCGGCTCCGCAAAGGGACGATGGGTCGATGCTGGCACGGCAGGCGGGATACCCCGGTCTCGCGCCGGCGGGAATTCGGATCGCGGCCCGGGACATCGCGGGGGTCGAGCCCGCGTCGGCGGGACGGCCGTCCCGTGGGCGGGCGCGCCGCGGGCCGCTAGCGTTACGCATTCCGCCTGGCCGCGCCTGGTCCGGCGCCGCTCGCCCCGCGCCCCGCGCCCCCAGGAGACGACCATGCCCCTGCTTGCCTTCACCACCTTCGCCATCCTGCGCGCGCCCTATGGCGATGCGCAGGTCCAGGGATTCTTCGACCGGCTTCCGG
>JBIIHU010000079.1:0-13691 GCA_044235405.1 Burkholderiaceae bacterium | reverse complement strand
GTGCTGATCGCCGACGTCAACCAGAAACTCGGCGATGCGCTGGTCGCCGAACTCGGCGGCTCGGCCCGCTTCGTGCGCTGCGACGTCACCTCGGAAGCCGACGGCAAGGCGGCGGTCGAGGGCGCCCAGGCGATGGGCAGGCTCGTCGGCCTGGTCAACTGCGCGGGGATCGGCGTGGCCACCAAGACGGTCGGCAAGGACGGACCGCATCCGCTGGACGCCTTTGCACGGGTCATCGGCATCAACCTGATCGGCACCTTCAACATGCTGCGCCTTGCCGCGGCCGCGATGTGCGCCGGCGAGGCCAACGCCGAGGGCGAGCGCGGCGTGATCGTGAACACCGCATCGGTGGCCGCCTTCGACGGCCAGATCGGGCAGGCGGCCTACTCGGCCTCGAAGGGCGGCGTGGTCGGCATGACCCTGCCGATCGCCCGCGATCTGGCCCGCGACGGCATCCGGGTGTGCACGATCGCCCCGGGCCTGTTCCTGACCCCGATGATGCAGGGACTTCCCCCGGCAGCGCAGGAGTCGCTCGGCAAGCAGGTGCCCTTCCCTTCGCGCCTCGGACGGCCCGACGAGTACGCGCAGATGGTTCGCCAGATCTTCGAGAACGTGATGCTCAACGGCGAGACCATTCGCCTCGACGGCGCGATCCGGATGGCGCCGCGCTGAGCGCAGCGGCGAACGCTCAGCGTGCCAGGGCCAGAGCGGCCTCGGCCCACCGCCCGAGGGCAAGCAGCCTGGCATCGGCCGACTCGGCACCGGCCAGGTGAAGCGATACCGGCAGCCCCTCGACGGTACCGGCCGGGATCGCGAGCGCCGGCACCCCGGCGAAGCTGAAGGGCAGGGTCTGACCGAGCACCGCTTCACGGGTGCTGATGCGACGCCCGCCCGCCACCTCGACCTCGGTCTGCCCCCGAAGCGGCGGCAGCACCGGCGAGGTCGGCAACACGATCGCGTCCCAGTTGCGCAGGACACCCGCGAACTCCGCGCGTACCGCCTCGCGGGCGCGCAACGCGTCGATGTAGTCGCCCGCCCCGATCGCCATCCCGGCCTGCAGGGGCGGTCTTACCAGCTCCGAGAAGCCGGGATCGCCCGCGGCAAGCGCCGCACGGTGCACCCAGGCGGCTTCGGCACGAACCAGCGGGGTATAGAAGGTCCAGGCGGTCTCCAGCCCCGGAAGCGTGATGTCGTCGATCTCGGCGCCCGCGGCGCACAGCCCTCCGAGCATGCGCTCGAAGGCTTCGGCGACCGCGTCGGACATCCGGGGTGAGAGCCATGCGCGGGGCACCGCCAGGCGGGGTCGGCGCGGGACGCCGCCATGATCGACCCGACGGGCCGCCATCACCTCGAATAGCAGCGCGCAGTCGTCCACGGTCGGCGCGAGCGGCCCGGCGTGGTCGCAGGTGAAGGACAGGTGAAGCGCGCCGGCCAGCGGAATCGCCTGGTAGCTCGGCTTGAAGCCGGTCACGCCGCAGAAGGCGGCCGGTATCCGCACGGATCCCCCGGTATCGCTGCCCAGCGCCGCGGCGGCCATCGCGGCGGCGACCGCCACGGCCGACCCGCTCGACGAGCCACCCGCCTGCCGCTGCGGATCGAAGGGGTTGCAGACATCGCCGGTCCAGAGGTTCTCGCCGGTGGCTCCCAGCGCAAGCTCGTGCAGGTTGGTCTTGGCGAAGATCAGGGCGCCGGCGGCTCGCAGCCGCGACACCGCTTCGGCTTCGTCGCGGCCGAGATCGGGCAGCGCGGCGCGGGTACCGGCTCGCAGCGGCATGCCGCGGACCGCGAAGAGGTCCTTGATCGCGATCGGCAGCCCGTGCAGGGGGCCGCAGCGCGCCGGCCGCTCGCGGGCCAGCCGATCGAGCTCGCGCGCGTCGGCGAGGGCCGAGTCCCAGTCGACCCAGGCCAGCGCGTTCAGCGCCCGCTGCGCCTGCTCGCGCTCGCGTGCAAGGGCGAGGCGTTCCTCGGCGCTGACGCGACCGGCCATCGTCTCGGCGACCTGCTGGCGCAGGCTGGGGAAGGTCTCGGTGCTGGGCATGACGAAACTCCGACTCGTGGCTCGGTCAGGGGGCTGCGGCTATTATGGCGGACGCGCGAGCGCGCGACGGCAGGCCGGCCGTTCCCGGCGTCGGGAGCCCGCGACCATGGAAGAAAGGCGGCTGACGGGCGGGCGGCTGCGCAGCGCGCGCTACGACACGCGCGAGCGCCGGCTCGAGATCACCTTCGTCGACCACTCGGTTCGCGTCTGGCAGGGGGTGCCGGAGGAGGTCTGGCGACGCCTGCTCGCCGCGCCCAACGCCGGCGCCTACTTCGACGACCGGATCGCCGACGAATACCCCAACCAGCCGGGCAGCGCGGCCTCGTCGGACGACGCCCGACGCCGGCTCGACCAGCTCTTTGGTGGCGGCACACCCTGAGTCGATGCCCGGAGATGAGGATCGCGCCGCGGGTCGCCTCGACAGCGTGGACGGCCTGCAGCCGACACGCGCGAACCCGCAGCCGCTCACGCTGCACCTGTGCTGCCGGGTCATCGACAACTTCGGCGACGCAGGCGCCAGCTGGCGTCTCGCCAGGCAGCTGGCCCGCGAGCACGGACTGGCGGTCACGCTATTCATCGATCGTCCCGAGGTCCTCGCGCGGCTCGTCCCCGGCCTCGCGCTGGCCGACCGGAACGCGTGGGCGGCAGGTGAACTGCGGATCCGCACGTGGCCCCGCGACGACGACGCAGGGGCCGCCGCGCGCGATGAGCCGCTGCCCGATGTGCTCGTGTGCGCCTACGGCTGCGACCCCCCAGCCGCGCTGCGGGCCCGGCTTGCAGGCGCGCCGGTGCGCCCGCTCTGGATCGAGCTCGACTACCTCAGCGCGGAAGCCTGGGTCGGTGACTTCCATGGCCTGCCCTCGCTGAAACCCGCCGACGGCGCCCGCGCCTGGCGCTTCTTCCCGGGCTTCACCGAGGCCACCGGCGGCCTGCCCCGGGAACGCGACCTCGCGGTGGCACGCGACGCCTTCGCGAGCAGCGACGGGCTGCGGCGCTGGTGGCTCGATCGGGGGCTGCCGGCAGGCGACGGGCTGCGGCTGTCGATCTTCTGCTACCCCGAGGCACCGATCGGGCGCCTGCTCGATGCGCTGGCCGGTGCCGGCACGCCGAGCATCGCGGTGGTTCCCGAGCCCGTGGCTGACGCTCAGGTCGAGGCCTGGCTGTCGACCCATGCGGTGCGCATACCTGACTCGGGGTACTGGCAGGCGGGCACGCTGACGCTGGCGCGCCCCGCCCTGCTGCCGATCGACGAGTACGATCGCCTGTTGTGGAGTTGCGACTTCAACCTGGTGCGCGGCGAGGACTCCTGGATCCGCGCGCTGTGGGCCGGAAAGCCCTTCGTCTGGCAGCCCTACCGCCAGCAGGACCGGGCCCATGAAGCCAAGCGCGAGGCTTTCCTCGCCTGGCAGCGCACGATGCTCACCCCCTGCGACGACGCTCGGGCGCAGGCGCTGGCATGCCTCGAGTCACTCTGCCGCGCATGGTGCGATGCACGGGATCCGACGGCGGCGTGGCAGCGCGTGCGTGACGAGATGCCCCGGCTGGCGGCGGCCTTCGCGACGCTGGCGCTGCGGGCCTCGGCCGAGGACGATCTTTCGACCCGACTGGTCCGCTTTTGCCGTTCCCGGCTATAATGGAGGGCTTTATTCCAATAGCCGGGGCAAGTTCGCACACCCGGCGCTCGAGGATACCCCATGAAGCTCGCCCAGGAACTGCGCACCGGCAACGTCATCATGATGGGCAAGGACCCCATGGTGGTGCTGCGCGCCGAGTACAACAAGTCGGGCCGCAATGCCGCGGTCGTCAAGCTCAAGCTGAAGAACCTTCTCAACAACTCCGGCACCGAGACCGTCATCAAGGCCGACGAGAAGTTCGACGTGCTCATGCTCGACAAGCGCGAGGTCACCTACTCTTACTTCGCCGACCCGCTCTATGTCTTCATGGATGCCGAGTACAACCAGTACGAGGTTGAAGCCGAATCGATGGGCGACGCGGTGCGTTACCTCGACGACGGCATGCCCTGCGAGGTCACCTTCTACGAGGGCCGCGCAATCTCGGTCGAGATGCCCACCTCGGTCGTGCGCGAGGTGGAATACACCGAGCCGGCGGTCAAGGGCGACACCTCGGGCAAGGTCATGAAACCCGCCCGCATCAAGCCCACCGGCATCGATATCTCGGTGCCGGCCTTCGTCGAGATCGGCGACCGCATCGAGATCGATACCCGTACCGGCGAATACCGCAGCCGCGTGAAGGGCTGATCAGGCCGTGGCGCCGGGCCCGCGCTGCAGGTGGCGGGCCACGGTGTCGCGCAGCGCCTGCATGCTTACCGGCTTGACCAGGTAGCTGTCGCAGCCCGCGAGCGCACCGCGCGCCAGATCGAAGGGCGAGGAGCGGCTCGTCAGAATCACGACCGGCATCGGCTTGAGCAGCCGGTTGCGCTTGATCTCGCGCGTGAGCCGGTAGCCGTCGATCTCCGGCATGATCACATCGACGAACACCAGCTCGTAGCGCCTGACCGCGAGCGTCTCCAGCGCCTCGCGCGCGGAGTTCACGCCCTCGCTGTCGAGCCCCATCCGATGCAGCGCCACCGCAAGCTGGCGACGCACCGTCGGACTGTCATCGACGACCAGCACCCGCGGACGCCGCGTCGTCGGCACGACCTCGCCGCGCTCGTCGCCGCGAGGCTCGCCACGAGCGGGCGGCGCTGTGCCGGGCGAGCGCGCCGCCGCCGACGCGGCCGCGGTCGGCTGAGCCCCGCCCTGCTCGCCGAGCAGCCCGGCACGCCGTCGATCGTCGACCGCCCGGTTGAGGGTATCGAGCAGGTGCGCCGTGAAGTGCTCGACCTGCAGGTCATCGTGCCCGCGCACGGCATCGGCGCGGCGCCCCACACGCACGATGGCCGGCCGGCGATCGGCCTGCAGCTGCAGGCTGTCGACCACGGCGGCTCCACCGAGGACGGTCATGTCGACCATCGCGATCTCGAACTCGCCGGGTTCCCGGCGCGCGGCGAACTCGAAACGGTAATGGTTGCTGCGGGCGTGACGTAGCACGGCCTGGGCGAGCTGCACCAGCCGATGGGCGAGACCGAAATCGGCCACACGGAACAGCGGTCTCGGATCCAGGGCGGCACCGCCGGGATGCCCCATCTCGGTCACGCCCCAACTGGCGCGCCAGGGATCGGGAAAGGGCATGGCGCAGGCTCCTGTGAGGCTCGCCGGCGAGCGGGCCGGCAAACGGCGTCGATTCTAGTCCTCCCGCCCCCTGGGCTGGCAACAGCACTGTGGCGAAAAAGCCTTCGGCGACCGCCACTTAGCCGCCGATCCCGAGACCGGCTCTCAACCCTGATCGATCACCTGGAGCTCGTTGTCGGCCGCAAAACCGCGCAGGAACTTGTAGGCCATCGGCTCGAGGGCGTGCAGGCGGGCGTCGACCCTTACGCACTTGTGCCCGTCGTGCATGCCTGGGGTGACGAAGGGGGAGTAGGTCAGGTGCGCCTGCGCGCCGCCGCCAGGAGGCCGGAACGACGACATGACCCCGGCCAGGCGTTCGGCCCAGTCGCTGGGGCGGAAAGCCCGGCCCTGGCGCGTGGTGCCGACGATGACGAAGGACCGGACGCTCATGGGCTCGACGCGGATCGCGCGGGAAGGGATGCGCGCGGAACGGATGACGCGCTGCAGTATAGACCCTGAATCGGCGCCCGGCGCCCCGCTATGCCGCGCGCCGGCGCTTTCCCCTACAATCCGACGCACGGGGACGCGGCGCTCGCGCCCCGGCGGGACGGCGGCGCAGGCCGCCGTTCTCGTTTGCCGACCGCGCGCCGTGTGCGCCCCGACCCGATCCCGCTCGACCGGAGACCCCGATGGCCGCTGCCTCGCCCCTGATGCCCACCTACGCCCGCCTGCCGATCGCGTTCACGCACGGCGACGGCGTCTGGCTCTACGATACCCGGGGCCGACGCCACCTCGACTGCCTCTCCGGCATCGCGGTCAACACCCTCGGTCACAACCACCCCGACCTCGTCGCGGCGCTGCGCGAGCAGGTCGGGCGGATGATCCACTGCTCGAATCTCTTCGAGGTACCGCTGCAGACCGAACTCGCCAGCCGGCTGGTCGAGGTCTCCGGCATGACCAACGTGTTCTTCTGCAACTCGGGGCTCGAGGCCAACGAGGCGGCGATCAAGATCGCCCGCAAGTACGGTCACGCCCGCGGCATCGAGCGCCCCGAGATCATCGTCTACGAAAAGGCCTTCCACGGCCGCTCCCTCGCGACGCTGTCGGCCACCGGCAACGCCAAGGTCCAGAAGGGCTTCGAGCCGCTGGTCGAGGGCTTCGTGCGGGTGCCGCTGAACGACGCCCGGGCGCTGCGCAGCACGGTCGCCGAGCATCCCTCGGTGGTGGCGGTGTTCCTCGAGGCCATCCAGGGCGAAGGCGGCATCCAGCCCGCCGACGTCGAATACCTGCGCGAGGCGCGTCGGATCTGCGACGAACGCGGGCTGCTGCTGATGATCGACGAGGTCCAGTGCGGCACCGGCCGCACCGGCAAGTGGTTCGCGCACCAGTGGGCCGGCATCCTGCCCGACGTGATGCCGCTGGCCAAGGGACTCGCCTCCGGCGTGCCGGTGGGCGCGGTCGTCGCACACGGTGCGGCGGCCTCGGTCTTCGAGCCCGGCAATCATGGCACCACTTTCGGCGGCAATCCGCTCGCGATGCGCGCTGGCCTGGTCACGATGCAGGTCATGGAGCGCGACGATCTGCTGGGCAACGCGCAGCGAGTCGGCGACTACCTGGCCGGGCGGCTGTGCGAGACGCTCGGTGCCCTTCCGGGGGTGCGCGAGATCCGCGGCCGCGGACTGATGGTGGGCATCGAGCTCGACCGCCCCTGCGGCGTGCTGGTGCAGCGCAGCCTGGAGGCCGGCCTCGTGCTCAACGTGACGGCCGACTCCGTGATCCGCCTGTTGCCGCCCCTGATCTTCAGCCGCGAGCATGTCGATCACCTGGTCGAGCGCCTCGCGCCGCTGGTGAGCGCGCACCTCGCCGAGACGCCAGCGCCGGCCTGAGCCGGCGCGATCGCTCCGCCCAGCCGGACAATGCCATGGCCACGAAGCACTTCCTGCAGTTCCGGGACCTCGACGCCGACGAAGTCGCCTACCTGTTCGATCGCAGCCGGGTGATCAAGGAGCGCTTCAAGCGCTACGAGCCCTATCACCCGCTCAGCGACCGCACGCTGGTGATGATCTTCGAAAAGGCGAGCACCCGTACGCGGTTGTCCTTCGAGGCGGGCATGCACCAGCTCGGCGGTTCGGCCATCTACCTCAACACCCGCGATTCGCAGCTCGGCCGCGGCGAACCGGTCGAGGACGCCGCCCAGGTGATCTCGCGCATGTGCGACCTCGTGATGATCCGCACCTACGAGCAGAGCATCATCGAGCGTTTCGCGGCGCACTCGCGCGTGCCGGTGATCAACGGGCTGACCAACGAGTACCACCCCTGCCAGATCCTGGCCGACATCTTCACCTGGATCGAGCATCGGGGTTCGATCCGGGGTCGCACGGTGGCCTGGATCGGCGATCCCAACAACATGCTGCACACCTGGCTGCAGGCGGCCGAGCTGCTGGACTTCCGGGTGCATGTCTCGAGCCCGCCGGGCTACGACGTCGATGCCGCGCTGGCGGGCAGCGCCGCATCGCGGCTGCGCTGCTTCGCCGATCCGCGCGAGGCTGCGCGCGGCGCCGATCTCGTCAGCACCGATGTCTGGACCAGCATGGGCTTCGAGGCGCAGAACGAGGCGCGGCGCGAGGCTTTCGCAGGCTGGCGTGTCGATGCCGCGGTGATGGCGGCAGCCGCCCCCGACGCGCTGTTCATGCACTGCCTGCCGGCGCATCGCGGCGAGGAAGTCGATGCCGATGTCATCGACGGGCCGCGTTCGGTGGTCTGGGACGAGGCCGAGAACCGGCTCCATGTCCAGAAAGCCCTGATGGAATACCTGCTGCTCGGCCGCCTCTGAAGCACGCGATCCGGCTCGGCGAACCACCGATCGGAGCCGTCCGCCCCCTTGACCGTCAGGTCATCGACAGACTGGCGGACGGTTGCATCAACAACGGAACCATGGCCCTTCCGCCGACGAATCCTTTCGTCGTTCTGTCGGCGCAGCCTCCCTACAATGCGGGTCCTGGGAGAGGTTGTCATGGGAAAACGGGTCGGCGCAGGCGGTTTCAGCGGACAGAGTCCCTGGCTGAACCGACCGCCCGAAATCACGCTGTACGCGGCCAACGTCGGTGTCGCGCGTGCCGAGGCTTCGGTGCTGCGCCAGCGACTGCAGCCGCCGGTGTCGATGCGCACCTGGCATCGCGTCTTTCCCTACCTGCCCATCGAGGCGCTGCCCGACGGCGGCCTGGTGCTGTGGCACCCCGACGAAAGCGGCTGGCTGCTCGCGCAGGAGCAGGTGCACCAGCTTGTCGCGCCCGCCTGGCGACGCAGCGGTGCCTATGTCTCGCCGCCGGGCTCGGATCGCCTCGTGCTCAGGGATTTCCAGGAACTCGACGACATCGATCTCGCCGACTGGTCGATGGCCGTGCCCGATGTCGGGTTCGCCGATCTCGTCTGCCGTGCCGGCGCGGCCGCCTGGCGACTTTCCGAACTGGTGGCACGCTGGGCGCTGGAAGTGGGTCCGGTGCGAGCCGGTCAGGCGCTCGCGCTGCAATACGAAGGCGCCGACGGCCAGCGGCACTGAAGGCCGCTGCCCGCCAGGCCCCGGAGCTCAGCCGCGCAGATCCAGGTCGGGATCGAGGCGCTGGCCCTCGTCGAGCTGAACACCGAAGCTGTTGAGCAGCATCGACACCTGGGTGTACTGGCCCGCGGTTAACACGACATCCATGCACTGACGCGGCTGGAAGTGCGCTAGCAGGGCCGCCCAGGTGGGGTCCGTGATGAACTGGCCGGCGTGCAGTTCGTCGGTCGCGCGAATCAGGGCCTGGTCCGCGGCGCTCCAGTTCGGGGCATCGGCGCCGGTCTTGATGGCCGCGATCTCGGCATCGGTGAGGCCGGCACGCTGACCGATCGGCACATGCTGCGTCCATTCGTAGCCCGAGCGGCAGAGGTAGCCGGTGCGCAGCACCACGATCTCGCGCTCGCGAGCCGGCAGCGAATTCTTCTTGCTGAGCACGTAGCTGCCCCAGCCCATGAAGCCGCGCATCGCGTCCGGGTGGTTGAGCAGCGTGCGGAAGATATTGAGCATCTTGTCGCGCTGGATCATCGGGGCGGCGAGCGCCTTCTGCTCGTCGCTCCACTGATCGTCGGGCACGGGTTGAAATCGGGGGGCTTTCAGGCGCATGCGGTTCTCCGGTCGAAAGTCTGGCGGGGACTGGCCTGCCCGGGCCGGGAGGCCCGGCGGGCCGGGTGTCGGCGACTATGACCGATCGGGCGCCGCCCCGGTGTCGATTCGAGCCATCGTCGCGTCTCGATATCCGCCCGAGCTGATCAGAGCTGGAACGCGAGCCAGAGCACCAGACCCTCGCCGACGTAGCGCGCAAGGCCCGGTGCCTGCGGCCGATAGGCCTCGGCGCGGGCGGCGAGCGCCTCGATCCAGGCGGCAAAGCGCGCAATGTCGGGGGGTGCGTAGAAGCCCGTCATCAGTTCGAAGTTGAGAAAGAGGCTGCGGCCGTCGAGATTCAGGGAGCCGGCGAGCGCCATGTGCTCGTCGATCACGATCGCCTTCGCATGGACCATCGCGGGCACGAGCCACAGGCGCGCACCCGCAGCCGCCAGCTCGCGCATCGGCCGGTGGCGCGCGATGTCGGCCAGACGATGGTTGGAGCGTGCCGGCAGCACCACATCCACCTGCACCCCGCGGCGAGCCGCCAGGCCGAGGGCCGCAAGCAGGCTCTCGTCGGGCACCAGGTAGGGTGTCACGATCAGGATGCGGCTGCGCGCCCGGTGGAAGGAGGTTAGCAGCAGCGCGTGCACGGTATCTTCGGCGTAATCGGGACCGCTCGGCAGCATCTGCGCGGCGGGGGCCGTGACCGCGACCCCCGCGGGCCAGCGGCGCTCCAGCAGCGGCACCGGATTGGCGGCCGGCCCGATCGCCGCCGCCCAGTCGGCCTCGAAGACCGCGGCGGCCTCGGCGGCGATGGCGCCCTCGAGCTCGAAGCTGAGATCGATCCAGGGGGGCTGGCCATCGAGCCCCTCGAAATACTCGCCGGCGAGGTTGCGACCACCGCTCCAGAGGCACTGCCCATCGGCGATCACCACCTTGCGGTGGTTGCGCAGGTTGGTGCGGCCGCGCATCGGTCCGCGCCAGGGTGCCCGCAGCGGCGGCGCGAACTGCGCGACCTCGACGCCGGCGCGGCGCGCGATCGCGAAATCCCGTCGCCCGCCCATCCATGTGCCCATGCCGTCGACCAGCAGCCGCACGCGCACGCCGGCGCGAGCACGCTGGGCGAGTGCCTCGAGAAGCGCGTCGCCGAATGCGTCGCGCCCAAGGATGAAGGTGCAGACATCGAGGCGGTCTTGCGCCGACGCGACGAGCGCGAGCAGTGCCTCGCGCGCGCTTCGGCCGTCCTCGTGGATCGCGAGCCGCCGGTAGCCGTGGGGCGGCGGCATGCCCATCGCGGCGGTCAGCCGCTGGACCCAGGGCGGCACCGCCTCCGCATCGACACGCGACGCTGCGGACACCCCGGCTCCTGACCCTGACCCTGACCCTAACCTGGACCCAGGAACGGGGGCGATCGCGGCTGCCTCGCGCGCACCGAGGCCTTCGAGGGCGGCGTCGCGCCTGGCCGCCCTGGGCAGCTTGCGGGTGCCGAACATCAGGTACAGCGGCACGCCGATTTCGGGCAGCAGCAGGATCACCAGCACCCAGGCGATCGCCGCCGACGGGTGACGGCGCTGGCCGAGCGCGTGCGAGCCGAGCACGAAGACCAGCAGCCCGATGGCCGACATCAGGCCGTGCCAGGAAAACCACTCCGCGGGCAGCTCGGACAGCGACACGCCCCCACTCTAGCAAGCCCCGGAGGTCGCGGGGGGAATCGCCGGGCTTGCGTTATCCTCCGGCGATTGACCCAACCGCCCGTTGCGCGAGGTGCCCGATGGACCTGAACTACTCCCCCGATGAAATCGCCTTCCGCGACGAGGTTCGCGGCTGGCTCGCCGACAACGTGCCGGCCGATCTGCGCCAGAAGGTTCTCGATTACGAAGAGCTCTCCAAGGAGGATCTCGTGCGCTGGCACAAGATCCTCGCGAAGAAGGGCTGGGTGGCGCCCGCCTGGCCCAAGGAGTGGGGCGGCACCGACTGGGATGCCACCCGCCGCTACATCTTCGAGGAGGAGTACGCGCTCGCCGGTGCGCCGCCGATCGCGCCCTTCGGCCCGACGATGGTCGCCTCGGTGCTGCTGCACTTCGGCACGCCCGAGCAGAAGCAGCGCTACCTGCCCGACATCTACAACGGCAACGTGTTCTGGTGCCAGGGCTACTCCGAGCCCGGATCGGGCTCGGACCTCGCCTCGCTGAAAACCCGCGCCGAACGCCAGGGCGACCACTACATCGTCAACGGCCAGAAGATCTGGACCACGCTCGGCCACTACGGCGACTGGATCTTCTGCCTCGTGCGTACCGACGCCTCCGGCAAGCGCCAGGAAGGCATCAGCTTCCTGCTGATCGACATGAAGACCCCCGGCATCACGGTTCGCCCGCTGCTGCTGCTCGACGAGGCGCACGAGGTCAACGAAGTCTTCTTCGACAACGTGAAGGTGCCGGTCGAAAACCTCGTGTACGAGGAGAACAAGGGCTGGACCGTCGCCAAGTACCTGCTCGGTCACGAGCGGCTGAACACCGGCCGCATCGGCGGCTCCAAGCGCGAACTCGCCAAGCTCAAGGCGATGGCCGGCAAGACCCTGGTCGGCGGCAAGCCGCTGCTCGAGGATCCCCGCTTCCAGGACCGGCTCGCGCGGGTCGAGATCGAGCTGATGGCGCTCGAAATCACCAACATGCGCTTCCTCGACGAGATGCGTCGCACCGGCGACATCGGGCCCGAGGTCTCGATGCTCAAGATCAAGGGTACCGAGATCCAGCAGGCACTGACCGAGCTCAGCATGCAGGTGATGGGCCCGATGGCGCAGGCCTTCCGGCCGCTCGCCTACGACGACTTCGACGGCTTCGGCGCCTCGATGGCGGCGCGCTACTTCAACTTCCGCAAGACCTCGATCTACGCGGGTTCCAACGAGATCCAGCGCAACATCTTCTCGAAGATGGCGCTGGGCCTGTGATCCCGGGAGCACCTCGATGAACTTCGAACTCACGCAGGAACAGCAGCTGCTCGCCGACACGGTGCGCCGGGTCATCGACAAGGACTACGCCTTCGAGGCCCGCAAGCAGATCGTTGCCAGCGCCGAAGGCCACAGCCCGGCGGTCTGGAACACCTTCGCCGAACTCGGCCTGATGGGGCTGCCGATCTCCGAGGCCGCGGGCGGCTTCGGCGGCGGCGCCACCGACATGATCGCGGTCATGGAGACGATCGGCGCCGGCCTGGTGCTCGAGCCCTACCTCTCGACGGTCGGGCTTGTCGGCCGGCTCGTCGATCGTCACGGTACCGATGCGCAGAAGCAGGCACTGCTGCCCGGCGTCGTCGAAGGCGCCACCCGGCTCGCGCTCGCCCACTACGAGGCGGGCGGTCGCTACAGCAACGCGGCGGTCGGCCTGAGCGCGCGGGCGCAGGGCGGCGGCTGGGTGCTCGACGGCGACAAGATCGCGGTGATCGACGGCCCGCTGGCCGACCGGCTGCTGGTCAGCGCGCGCACCGCCGGCAAGCCCGGCGATGCGGCCGGGATCACGCTCTTCCTGGTCGACGCGAAGGCTGCGGGCGTGACGATGAAGACCTACCGCACTCAGGACAGCCTGCGCGCGGCCGAGGTCAGCCTGCGCGGCGTGAGCGTCGGGTCCGATGCCCGTGTGGGCGCCGAGGGCGCGGGCCTGCCCATCCTCGAGGAGGCCCTGGACTTCGCCGGCGCACTGCTGTGCGCCGAGGCGGTGGGCGCGATGAAGTTCGCCTGCGACACCACGCTCGATTACCTGAAGACGCGCAAGCAGTTCGGCGTGACCATCGGCTCCTTCCAGGCGCTGCAGCACCGCATGGTCGACATGTGCATCAGCACCGAGCAGGCGCGGTCGATCACCTACCTGGCTTGCGCCAAGGTGGGCGGCGATGTGCCCGCGGCCGAGCGAGCCCGGACGGTGGCGGCGGCACGGGTCAAGGTGGCCGACGCCTGCCGTCATGTCGGCCAGGAAGCGATCCAGCTGCATGGCGGCATGGGCATGACCCTCGAGATGAAGGTCAGCCATACCTTCAAGCGGCTCACCATGATCTCGCAGGCCTTCGGCGACGCCGACTACCACCTCGAGCGCTTCACGAAGGCGGCCTGAGCATGCGCAGCGCGGCGCGCCGGGTCACCCTCCTCTCGGCGCTGCCGCTGCTGGGTGCTTGCGCGGGGCTGGGTGAGCCGCGCGGGGCTCGCTCGAGCGGCGACGCCGGCCCAGCCAGCCCGCCGGCAAGCACCACCTTCGAAGGGCTGTTGCGCGGCGCGCATCGCCGGCCGGCCAATGTCGCGCGCGACGGCGCGCGCCACCCCGCCCAGACCCTCGCATTCTTCGGCGTGCGCTCCGAC
>JBIIHU010000304.1:0-4315 GCA_044235405.1 Burkholderiaceae bacterium | reverse complement strand
AAGGATCACACCCACCCGCCGCCGCATACCCGACGTTCCTCACGGTGCCGATCGCCCCCCCACCAGCCCCTCCCACCCGTCTGGTCGTCGTCCACGGCAACCGGCCCGAGACGCTGCGCGACCTGCTGGTCGGCTTCATGGCCGAGCATCCGCTCGCGCCGCTGCAGCAGGAAGTCGTGCTGGTCCAGAGCAACGGCATCGGCCAGTGGCTGCGCCTGGCCCTGGCCGCGCCGCGCCGGCCGGGCGATGGGCAGGCGCCGGGCCTGGGAATCGCCGCCGGGCTGGAGTTCGTGCTGCCGGCACGCTTCCTGTGGCGCGCCTACCGCGCGGTGCTCGGCGCCGGGGCGGTGCCCGAGCGTTCGCCCTTCGACCGCGAGGCGCTGGTCTGGCGTCTGATGCGCCTGCTGCCCGAGCGGATCGATCGGCCCGAGTTCCAGCCGCTGCGGCATTTCCTCGCTGACGACACCGACCTGCGCCGGCGCTTCCAGCTCGCCCAGCGCCTGGCCGACCTGTTCGACCAGTACCAGGTGTACCGGGCCGACTGGCTCGCCGACTGGGCCGGCGGCCATGAGGTCCTTCGCGACGGACGCGGCCAGCGGGTCGCGCTGCCGCCCGAGCAGCGCTGGCAGCCGGCGCTGTGGCGGGCGCTGATCGCCGACGTCGGCCCGCAGGCCGCCGACAGCCATCGCGCGGCCGTGCACGAGGCCTTCCTGCGAAGGGCGCAGGCGCCCGGGTCGGACGCGCGGCCCGCCGGGCTGCCGCCACGGGTATTGGTGTTCGGCATCTCCAGCCTGCCCGAGCAGTCGCTGCAGGCGCTGGCCGCGCTTTCGCGCTGGTGCGAGGTGGTGCTCACGGTGCACAACCCCTGCCAGCATCACTGGGCTGACATCGTCGACGGCCGCGAGCTGTTGCGCGCGCAACGACACCGCCAGCAGCGCCGGCCGGGCTTTCCGCTCGACCTCGGTGACGAGGCCCTGCACCTGCACGCCCATCCGCTGCTCGCGAGCTGGGGCCGGCAGGGCCGCGACTTCATCGACCTGCTCGACCGCTGCGATGCGCAGGCGGGCAGCGCCGCGCAGGGCCGCACGCCCACGTGGCGCGGCCGGCGCATCGATCTGTTCGAGCCGGGCGGCCGGGATACCCTGCTGCTGCAACTCCAGGACGACATCCTCGAGCTGCGCCCGCTGGCGGAGTCGACCGCGCATTGGCCGGCCGTCGATCCCGATCGCGACCAATCGATCCGCTTCCATGTCGCGCACGGTCCGTTGCGCGAGATCGAGATCCTCCACGACCGGCTGCTCGACCTCTTCGATCGCCACCCCGACCTGCAGCCGCGCGACGTGCTGGTGATGGTGCCCGAGATCGACGGTTACGCGCCGCTCGTCGAAGCGGTCTTCGGCCTGCCCGCCCGTGACGATCCGCGGCGCATCCCCTTCGGCCTGGCCGACCGTGCGAGCCGTGGCGTCGATCCGCTCGCGCGGGCGCTCGAGCACCTGCTCGCGCTGCCGCGCTCGCGCAGCCCGGTGAGCGAGGTCCTCGATCTGCTCGAGGTGGCGGCGGTGCGCGAGCGCTTCGGGCTGGCGGCCGATCAGCTGCCCACGCTCGCGCGCTGGATCCGCCAGGCCAACATCCGCTGGGGCCTGCACGGCGGACAGCGCGCGGCGCTCGGACTGGGCGAGGCCGACGATCCCGCGCCGCCCCACAGCTGGCGCTTCGGACTGCGGCGCCTGCTGCTGGGCTATGCCAGCGGCGAGGCGCCGGCGTGGCAAGGGATCGAGCCCTGCGCCGAGGCCGCGGGCCTGGAGGCGGCCGCGCTGGGCCCCCTGGTGCGGCTGGTCGAAGCGCTCGAGCTCACCTGGACCGAGCTGCGCGACCCGACCACCGTCGAAGGCTGGTGCGCGCGCTTCGAGAGCCTGCTCGCCCGCTGGTTCGTCCCCGCCAACACCGCCGATGCCATGACGCTCGAGCGCCTGCGCACGGCGCTGCAGGACTGGCTGCGCGATGCCGCGGAGGCAGCGCTCGACGACGCGCTGCCGCTGTCGGTCGCTGCCGAACACTGGCTCGCGCAGCTCGATCGCCCCGGCCTGGGCCAGCGCTTCTTCGCGGGCACCGTGACCTTCGCCACGCTGATGCCGATGCGCTCCATCCCCTTTCGCGTGGTGTGCCTGCTCGGCATGAACGATGGCGCCTATCCGCGCCCCCGGACCCCCGCCGACTTCGACCTGATGGCCACCGAGCACCGGCCCGGCGATCGCGCCCGCCGCGAGGACGACCGCTACCTGTTCCTCGAGGCCGTGCTGGCGGCCCGCGACCACCTGCACGTCTCGTGGGTGGGCCGCAGCGCCCATGACGATCGCGAGCGTCCGCCCTCGGTGCTGGTGGGCCAGTTGCGCGACCATCTCGCCGCCGGCTGGCGCCTCGCGGATGCGCGCGATCCGTCGGCGGCGGAGCCGGCTGCCGGCCGATCGCTGCTGGATGCCCTCACCCAGGAACACCCGCTGCAGCCCTTCAGCCCGCGCTACTTTCCGGCCGCGCCCGGCGATCCCGTCTGGTTCACCTACGCACGCGAATGGCGACCCGACCCGGCCCACGGCTGCGCGCAGGGCAACTCGCGCGGGGCGGCCGCGCCGTTCGCGGCGGACGAGGCGATCGCCCATGGCGCGCAGCCAGCGCTCATGCCCCTGCCCGAACGCGACGAACCGTTGCGCCTTGCCGAGCTCGTCGACTTCCTGCGCAGCCCGGTGCGCAGCTTCTACCGCGGCCGGCTGGGCGTGATCCACACCGAGCGCGCAGCCCTCGATGACGACGAGGAACCCTTCATCGTCGAGGGCCTGTCGCGATGGGCGCTGCGCACCGAGCTCGTCGAACGCCAGAGCCGGGCACTGCGCGCCGGCAGCGACCCCGACGCGGCGCGCGCGGCCGGGCTGCAGGCCTGCGCCCGACGGGGCGACCTGCCTGCAGGCGGCGCGGGCGAGATCGCGCGCGAGGAACTCGATGCGCCGCTCGTCGCGCTGCTGGACCGCGAGCGCGAGGCACTCGCGCGCTGGCCGCACAACGATACCCGCACCCGGACGGTGCGCCTGGTCCTCGACGACGGCGCAACCCGGGTGATCCTCGAGGACGCCCTCGACGACATCCGTCGCTCGACCGAAGGACAGGCCGGGCGGATCGTGCTCGAGAGCAGCGCGCTGAAGCCGGACAAGGGGCCCTTTCGCCATGATCGGCTCGTCGGCCCCTGGATCCACCACCTCGCCGCGCAGCTCGCCGCCGGGCCGACCCACACCGAGGTACTGTGGCCCGAGGGGGCGATTCGGCTGCTCCCCCTGGCGCCGGAGGAAGCCGGCGCCCATCTCCGGCGCCTGCTGGCGGCCTGGCGCGAAGGCATGCGCCGGCCGCTGCCGCTCGCCTGCCGGACCGCCATCACCTGGCTCGACGATCCCCGGACGCCGCCCGCGCACCATGTGAAGGTGCGCACTGCCTACGAAGGCCAGGCAGATCGGCGTCCGGACACCGACCGGGCGCCCCCGCACGAGCTCGAGCGCGATCCCGGGCTGCGACGCAGCCACCCCACCCACGCCCGGCTGGTCGCCAGCGGCGAGTTCGAGACCCTCGCGCGCGAGCTGCTCGGCCCGCTGGTCGATGCGGTCAAGGCTGCGCTCGCCGCCGCGCAGGCGGCCGACGAGGCCGCACCGGGGGCCGACGAGGCCTCGCCCGCGAGCGCCGTGACGAGGCCCGCATGACGCGGCCCGCGGCCCTGGCGCCCCTTGCCTTTCCGATGCGCGGCAGCCGCCTCATCGAGGCAAGCGCCGGCACCGGCAAGACCTACACGATCGCCCTGCTCTACCTGCGCCTGGTGCTCGGCCACGGCGACGACGGGTCGCCGCGCCCGCCGCGGATGCCGCCCGAGATTCTGGTCGTGACCTTCACCGAGGCGGCCACCGAGGAACTGCGCGAGCGCATCCGCAGCCGCCTGGGCGAGGCCGCGGCGCTGTTTCGCGGCGATCCCCAGGCCTGCGACGACGGATCGCTGCGCGAGCTGCTGGCCGCGTATCCGGAGCCCTCGCGGCGGATGGCGCTGGCCCAGCGTCTGCAGCGCGCGGCCGAGGCGATGGACGAGGCCGCGATCGCGACCATCCACGGCTGGTGCCACCGGATGCTGCGCGAACACGCCTTCGACAGCGGCAGCCTGTTCAGCCAGACCCTGCAGCCCGACCAGAGCGCGCTGCGGGCCCAGGCCCTGCGCGACTGGTGGCGGGCCCACATCGCACCGCTGCCGGCCACGCTGGCCCGGCCTGCCCTCGCCTGCCTGCGTTCG
>JBIIHU010000303.1:0-4331 GCA_044235405.1 Burkholderiaceae bacterium | reverse complement strand
CGGCTTCGCGCCAGTCGGCCGCGACGACGCGCTGGCCATGCCGTATGAAGGGGCGCACGCCATGCTCGTCGGCGGTCTCGGCGATGTAGGCACGGATCGCGGGCCCATCGGCGATCGCCTGGGCGGCGCGCCAGGGCTTGAAGCGGTAGCCCAGGGTGTACATGTCGGAGTCGGATCGCACGCCGGGGTAGCGGAACAGGTCCCAGGTGCCGCCGAACGCCGACCGCGCCTCGAGCAGGGCGAAGCTCATCGAGGGATGCGCCTGGCGCAGGTGCACCGCCGCGCCGACGCCGGAAAGACCCGCGCCGACGATCAGCACGTCGAGCCGCTCGTCACCGTACACCGCTTGAGCCTCGCGCAGGAAGCGGGCGGCCGCCGCGACCGAGCGCCTGGCCTCGGGCAGGCGGTGCAGTAGCTGCCACGCGTGCGGCACGCCGGCGTAGACCTCGAGCGCGACGGTCACCCCGGCCGCCTGCGCGCGCGCGGCCAGGCGCAGCGCGTCGTCGCGCAGAACCTCGTCGTCGGCGACATGGATCAGCAGTGGCGGCATCCCGGCGAAGTCGCCAAAGAGCGGGGATGCGCGCGGTTGCGCCGGATCGGCATCGCCCAGGTAGGCCCGGGTGACGAGGTGGGGCAGTTCGTCGCCACCGAACATCGCATCGCGATCGCGATTGAAACGGTGCGAGGCGCTGCCACCGGTGAGATCGGTGGCCGGCGAGAAGACCGCGCAGGCATCGGGCAGGGCCTCGCCGCGTTCGCGCAGGGCGTGCATCAGCCCGAGGGCGAGATTGCCCCCCGCGCTCTCGCCGGCCACGACGAGGCGGCCGTTCCGGTGCGAGGCTCGCAGGCCGCGCCAGACGGCCAGCGCATCGTCGGGCGCCGCGGGAAACGGGTGTTCGGGGGCGAGCCGGTAGTCGGGCACGAAGACGCGGAATCCCTGGCGCGCGAAGGCGGCCGTCACCGGCCGATGCGTGCGCGGACTGCAGGCGACGAAGGCGCCGCCGTGCAGGTAGAGCAGCGTGTCGGTGGCGCGCCCGTCGCGCGGCTCGACCCACTCGCCGGACACCCCGCCGACCGAAGCCGGCGTGCAGCGCACCCCGCCGGGCGCCGGCAGACGCGCATCGAAGGCGGCGCGGATCGCGGCGATGTCGCGCGCGGCCGCCAGCGCGGGCCGCACGCGCCGGCGCACCAGCCAGGTCGCCAGACGCGCCTGCCAGCTCGGGCTCATCGCGCCCGCCCGGGCCTCAGAAGAGTCCGCTGATCCTGCCATCGTCATCGACGTCGATCGCGTGAGCGGCCGGGTTCTTCGGCAGGCCCGGCATCGTCATCACGTCACCGCAGATCATCACGATGAAGCCCGCGCCGGCCGCCAGGCGCACCTCGCGGATCCGGACGCTGTGCCCCGAGGGCGCCCCGCGCAGCGCCGGGTCGGTCGAGAACGAATACTGGGTCTTCGCGACGCAGACCGGCAGCCGGCCATGACCGTCGGCCTGCAGGCGTTCGATCTGCGCCCGGACCTTCGAGTCGGCCTCGATGCCGCTCGCGCCGTAGACGGTCGTTGCGATCGCAACCATCTTGTCCCACAGCCGGGCGTCGTCGTCGTAGACGAAGCGCAGCGGCGCCGGCCCTGCCTCGGCCGCCGCGACCACCGCGCGCGCGAGCGCCTCGGCCCCGGCGCCGCCCTCGGCGTAGTGGCGTGCGACCTCGACGGGCACGCCAAGCGCGGCGACCCGGCGCTCGAGCAGCTCGAGCTCCGCCGCGGTGTCGTGCGCACGGTGGTTGATCGCGACCACGCAGGGCAGGCCGGCGGCCCGGAGGTTGCGCAGGTGGCGCTCGAGGTTGGGCAATCCCCGTTCGAGCGCCGGAAGGTTCTCGCGCTCGATGTCGGCGACCTCGACGCCGCCGTGGTACTTCAGCGCCCGCACCGTGGCGACGACGACCGCTGCGGCCGGTCGCAGCCCGGCAACGCGACATTTGATGTCGATGAACTTCTCGGCGCCGAGATCGGCGCCGAATCCCGCCTCGGTCACCGCGTAGTCGCCGAGCTTCATCGCGGTGCGCGTCGCGATCACCGAGTTGCAACCGTGCGCGATATTGGCGAAGGGTCCGAGGTGCAGCAGCGCCGGCGTGCCTTCGAGCGATTGCACGAGGTTCGGCTGGATCGCATCGCGAAGCAGGGCGGCCATAGCGCCGACCGCGCCGAGTTCGCGTGCGCAGACCGCGGAGCCATCGGCGCGGTGTCCGACCACGATGTCGCCGAGTCGCCGCTTGAGATCGCCGATGCCGTCGGCCAGGCACAGAATGGCCATGATCTCGGAGGCCACGACGATGTCGAAGCCGCTTTCGCGCGGCATGCCGTTGGCGGTGCCCCCTAGCCCGATCACGATGTCTCGGAGCGCGCGGTCGTTCATGTCGACCACGCGCCGCCACGCGATGCGCCGCAGGTCGAGGCCAAGCGCGTTGCCATGATGGATGTGGTTATCGATCAGCGCGGCGAGCAGGTTGTGGGCGAGCGAGACCGCGCTGAAGTCGCCGGTGAAATGCAGGTTGATCTCGTCCATCGGGGCGAGCATCGCGCGGCCGCCGCCAGTCGCACCGCCCTTCATCCCGAACACCGGGCCGAGGGAGGGTTCGCGCAGGGCGATCACTGCCCGTCGGCCGATCCGGTTCAGGGCATCGGCCAGCCCGATGGTGGTGGTGGTCTTGCCCTCGCCAGCCGGGGTGGGCGAGATCGCCGTGACCAGGATCAGCCTGCCATCGGGCCGCGTGCGAAGCGACTCGACGAGGCGCATCGCGAGTTTCGCCTTGTAATGGCCATACGGCGCGAGATCGTCCTCGGCGAGGCCGAGCCTGTCGCGGGCGATCGCCGTGATGCGTTGCAAGGGGGGAGCATGTTCCACGGTGGTCGAGGCGCTGCGAGGGCGGTCGGAGCCATTGAGCGTACCTGTTTCGGCGCGTCGGGTCGATGTGCGCGAGTCGGCGCGCGGCGGTGGTGCGCGCTCGCTTCGCGGGCGGCAGGCAAGGCAGGGTAGGCGTTATGTAGTATCGTATATGACGCTCTCGGCTTAAGGCCGTGGCTGGCTCCCCTCGCCGACTCTCCGTCATGCGCATCGTCCGTCTCGTCGCCCTCGGTCTGCTGTGCCTGCTGCCGCTCAGCGCGCGTGCGGTCGAGATCACCGTGTCGGCCGCGACCAGCCTCGCCGCGGCGATCCGCGAGGTTGCCATGCAGTTCGAGGCCGCCAACGCCGGCGTGCGCGTGCGCCTGAACCTCGGCGCGTCCGGCGCGCTGCTCGCGCAGATTGCCCGCGGGGCGCCGGTCGACGTGTTCATCAGCGCCGACCAGGAAACGATGGACCAGGCTCAGGCTCGCGGCCTCGTGCGACAGGCGCAACGCCGCGACGTGGTGTCCAACACGCTGGTTCTGGTCGTGCCGGGCTCGGCCGGCAGGTTGCCGGCGGCGCTCGCCGATCTGACCGCGCCGCATGTCGCGAGGATCGCGATCGGCCAGCCCGCGAGTGTTCCCGCGGGCCGCTACGCCCGGGAGGCGCTCGAAGCGGCCGGGCTGTGGCGCACCATCGAGTCCCGGATGATCGCGGCTGGCAACGTGCGTCAGGCCCTCGACTACGTGGCCCGGGGCGAGGTCGATGCGGGCTTCGTCTACGCGACCGATGCCGCGCTGATGCCTGATCGGGTGCGCGTTGCCTTCCGTGTGGCGACGACCCGGCCGATCCTGTACCCCGCGGCGCCGACGGTCGGCGCGCCGACGCCCGCCGAGGCCGCGAGATTCGTCGAGTTTCTGTCCACCCGGACGGCGCGTTCGGTCTTCGCCAGTCACGGCTTCGGCATTCCCTGAGCACCTGACCATGACCGACCCGATGACCCAGGCATGGGTCGCGCTCTCGCTGACCCTCAAGGTCGCAGGGTGGGCCACGGCGATAAACCTCGTCCTCGGCGTCGCGGTCGGTCTTGCGCTGGCGCGCGGTCGCTTCCCTGGGCGCGATCTGCTGGATGCCCTGCTGACGCTGCCGATGGTCATGCCGCCGACGGTGCTCGGCTACTACCTGCTCGTGGTAATCGGCAGTCAGGGCCTGATTGGTGCGTGGCTTCTCGAGACTTTCGGCATCCGCCTTGTGTTCACCTGGCAGGCGGCGGTCATCGCCGCCACCATCGTCGCCTTCCCGCTGGTCTTCAAGGCGGCGCGCGCAGCCTTCGAGAACGTTGACCCGCAACTCGAGGACGCTGCGCGAATGCTCGGGCTTGGCGAGTGGGGCGTGTTCTGGCGAGTGTCGCTGCCGCTGGCCTGGCGTGGCATCCTGTCGGGCGTGTTGCTC
>JBIIHU010000302.1:0-4338 GCA_044235405.1 Burkholderiaceae bacterium | reverse complement strand
GGTGGGCGCTGTCGCCTGCAACCCGAGCTCCGCCGCGCCGATCGCCGCGGTGTCGGTCATGATCACCGCGCGCTTGATGCAGTTCTCGAGCTCGCGCACGTTGCCGGGCCAGCCATGCTGCGCGATGGCGTCGATCGCATCGACGCGCAGCGACAGCCGCTCGCGACCCTGCTGCGCGCCGAAGCGCGCCACGAAGGCGTGCGCGAGGAGCACCGCATCGCCGGTGCGGTCGCGCAGCGCCGGGATGGCGAGCACGAGCTCGGACAGGCGGTAGAAAAGATCCTCGCGGAAGCTGCCCTCGTGAATCCGGCTGCGCAGGTTGCGGTGCGTGGCGCAGACCACCCGGACGTCGACCGCGATTTCCTCGCGTCCGCCGACCCGCTCGATGACGCGCTCCTGTAGGAAGCGCAGCAGCTTGGCCTGCAGCGCCGGGGGCAGATCGCCGATCTCGTCGAGGAACAGGGTTCCGCCGTCGGCGCTCTCGATGCGGCCTGGCGTGGTGCGCAGCGCACCGGTGAAGGCGCCTTTCTCGTAGCCGAACAGCTCGGCCTCGAGCAGGGTATCCGGGATGGCCGCGCAGTTGATCGCGACGAAGCGGCGCGCCGAGCGCGGCGACAGCGCGTGCAGCGCGCGGGCGAGCACTTCCTTGCCGGTGCCGCTCTCGCCCTCGAGCAGCACGGTGGCCGAGGTCGGTGCGACCCGTTCGACCTGGCGGGCGAGCTTCAGCATGCCGGGATCGCGCGTGAGCAGGCCGGGCAGCGGCGTCGCGCCGCGCGGGCTGTCCTCACGGCGGCGCGCCTGCTCGATGCCGGCCATCCGGAAGGCGTGATCGATCGCAGGGCCGAGGCTGTCGGCCGCCACCGGCTTCGTGAAGCAGTCGCAGGCGCCGTGGCCGAGCGCACGGACGGCCTGTGCGCGGGCGGCATCGGCGGTCAGCGCGATCACCCGTGTCGTCGGTGACAGCGCGAGGATCTCGTCGAGCACGCGCAGGCCCTCGGCCTCGCTCTCGGGCTGAGGCGGCAGGCCGAGGTCGAGTGCCACGACCGCCGGCTCGTGCCGGCGCAGCTGCGCGATCGCCGCCTCGCGATCGCCGGCGCACACTACGCGATAGCGATCCAGCGTCCCGCGCATGCGCTGGCGTACGCCGGCGTCGTCGTCGACCACCAGCAGCACCGGGCGTTCGTCACTCGCGATCGGCGTTCCCATCGTCGTCAGCGCGCCCCCTTGCCGAGCATCACGACCTGTGCGGTCTCCACCAGGATCAGCAGATCCAGGAACAGCGAATGGTTCTTCACGTAATAGAGGTCGTACTGCAGTTTCGCGCGGGCATCGTCGACGGACGCCCCGTAGGGATAGCGCACCTGCGACCAGCCGGTGATGCCCGGTTTCACGCTGTGGCGCAGGTCGTAGAAGGGGATCTCGCCGGTCAGGCGGCACACGAAGAAGGGGCGCTCGGGGCGCGGGCCCACGAAACTCATGTCGCCGCGCAGCACGTTGAAGAGCTGCGGCAGCTCGTCGATGCGGGTGACCCGCAGTATCCGGCCGACGCGGGTGACGCGACCGTCGTCCGGGCTCGCCCAGCGCGGCTGCCCGTCGCGCTCGGCGTCGTGGCGCATCGTGCGCAGCTTGTAGATGACGAACGGTTTGCCGCCCTGACCCACGCGCTCCTGCCGGTAGAGCACCGGCCAGCCGGTCTCGAGCGCGATCAGCAGCATCGCGAGCACGATCAGCGGCAGCGTCAGCGCGAGCAGCAGCAGGCTCACGAACACGTCGAAGGTGCGCTTGATCACGTCGCGTGTGACGCCATGATCGAAGCCCTGCCCGAAGATCAGCCAGCTCGCGCGCAGGTTGTCGATCTTCAGGATGCCGCGCTCGCGCTCGTAGAAGGCGGCGAGGTCCATCACCCGCACGCCGGACAGCCGCGCATCAAGGAGCTGGCGCAGCGGCAGCACGCCACCGCGTCGCTCGCGTGCGGCGATCACGATCTCGGAGACCCGCAGCTCGCGCACGGTGCGCAGCAGATGCTCGTGGCTGGCGCGGCGCGGCGGCTCGCCGAACTCGCGCTCGCCCGAGACCGGGTAGGTTCCGGCGTACTCGATGGCGCGCACCTGATCGTCGGTATGCAGGTAGCGGATCAGGTCCTCGGCCTCGGCGCCGTGGCCGAGCACCAGCACCCGACGGCGCGGCAGGCCGAGGTCGGTGACGCGGAAGAACATCAGCCGTACCAGCAGCACCCCGCCCATCGCGAACAGCGAGCTCACCGCGAACACGCCGCGGCCGACGTAGAACATCGGCAGCAGGTAGAAGACCACGCTCATCAGCACCAGCGTCAGCACGTAGGCGACCAGCAGTCGCTGCACGGTCGTGCGGAAGGGCTCGGCCCGGACCTGGTACAGACCGAGCGAGGTCATCATCAGCACCATCACCACGGTGAACAGCGCCGCCTCCGAGACCGGCAGGCGCATCGCGTACTCGGCCAGACGCAGCTGGTAGCCGAGCACCATCGACTGGAACAGCACCACCATCTCGATGGCGGTGAGCAGCAGCGTTCGGGCCGACAGGTAGTGGTTGAAGAGGCGGATCATGATCGCGAGCCGCGTGCGTCGCGGCGATGGCGCAATCTAGCGCCGGCCTGCGGACCCGGGCGTGAGGTAGCGCACGCTCCGGCAATGCCGCGGTGCGCGAGCGCCGCCGCCGGGGCTCGCGATGCGACTTATTGCGCGTCGTGCGCGGCCGGAAGCGGCGATTCGAGGCGGAAGAAGGCGACCAGCTGCGCGTACCAGGCGGGCCATGCCTCGCGCAGCCGATGCGGCGCGAGGAAGAAGGCCTCGCCGCAGACCGCGAAGAATTCCGCCGGGTCGGTGGCCGCGTAGGGGTCCAGAGGCAGACGCGCGTACCAGGGATCGGCCGCCTCGCTTTCGGGGTCGATGTGGCGTGGCAGCGAACGCTCGACCGCATCCAGGCGAGCGCAGAAATCGTCGTAGGCCGCATCGAGCGCGGCGCACCACGCCGCACGGCGACCCGCGGGCAGCGGCGGGATGCCATCGGCCTCGCCGTCGAGGAGATCGAGCTTGTGGACGAACTCGTGGACGACCACGTTGACGCCGTCGGCGATGGCCTCGGGGGCGGCGTCATCCCAGGACAGCACCACCGGGCCACCTTCCATGGCCTCGCCGGCCAGCCATTCGTCGCTCTCGTGGACGACCCCGGCCTCGTCGGTGCGGCGACGCCGGACCCTGAAGGCGGCGGGATAGACCACGATCTCGATGAAATCGCGGTAACCGCCCAGACCCAGTCCGAGGGCGGGCAGGCAGGCCTGGGCCGCGATGGCCGCCCGAACCGCGGCGGTGACCTCGAAGCCATGCACCCCGGTGAATCGCTTGTCGGCCGCGAAACGCGCGGCGAGCTCGCGCAGGCGGTTCCATTGCGCCGGGTCGAGCGCGACCCGCGCAGCGAGCGCCTCGCGTACCGGCAGCCAGTCGGCGTCGTCGATGACGGGCACGACGGGCTTGCGCCTGAACCAGCCCAGCGGCATCGGGGTTCCTATAATGGGAGCGCCAGTCTACCGCCGCCGTGCCGCCCCGCGCCGATCCGCCCCTGCCCGCCGACTCGAAGGACCTTGCCGTCCGGCTCGATGACGCCCTCGCGCTGTTCGCGAGCCATGGTGAGCAGACCCTCACCCGCAGCGGCGAGCCCGCCCTCGCGCACGCACGCGGCACGGTCGGAATCCTTCGGGCGGCCCACGCCGATGACGCCGCCTGCCTGGCGGCGGCACTGACCAGCGGCGGGCCGGCGATCCCGATCGAGATCGTCGTGGCGCGCTTCGGCGAGGAGGTCGCCGCGCTGGTCGAGGCAACGCGCCAGGCGCTGAAGCTGCGCGAACTGCACGGCGGCGGTCGCGACGGGCGACCCGGCGAGCCCGGTCGTGCCGAGACGCTGCGGCGCATGTTGCTGGCGATGGCGGCCGACATCCGGGTGGTCATCGTTCGCCTGGCATCGCGCCTGCAGACCCTGCGCTGGCATGCCGCGACCCGCATCGAGGCCGCGCCGGCGCTGTGTGCCGAAACCCTCGAGGTGCTGGCGCCGCTGGCCAACCGGCTCGGGCTCTGGCAGCTGAAGTGGGAGCTCGAGGATCTCGCCTTCCGCTTTCAGCAGCCCGAAACCTACCGCTCGCTTGCCCGTCAGCTCGACGAGAAGCGCACCGAGCGCGAGGCCTTCGTGGCGCTGGCGCTAGCGAGCCTGCGCGAACTGCTCGCGGGTGCCGGCCTCGCGGCCGAGCTCAGCGGGCGGCCCAAGCATATCCACAGCATCTGGAGCAAGATGCGCAGCAAGCGGCTT
>JBIIHU010000301.1:0-4340 GCA_044235405.1 Burkholderiaceae bacterium | reverse complement strand
ATCGACCCCGCCTTCGATGCCGCGGCCGGCCGCTAGCCTCGCACTCGCGGCCGCGATGATCGGCGCGCCGCCGATGTCTGCGGGCGCAACCGATTTCGCGCCGCTGTGCGAGGCTGGCGAGATGGTGGCCTTCGCCTGCCGGATGGCGCGCACGGGCAAGACCGTGTCGCTGTGCGAGCGGCCTGGACACCTCGCCTACCGCTTCGGCGCTGCAGGCCGCATCGAGCTCGAGCTGCCGGATTCGACGTCGCTCGAGCCGCCCTACCTGCTGCTCGAGGAAGGCGGCGGTCACGAGCTGCGCGGTGTGGTCTTCAGGCGTGGCACCCACGCCTACGCGGTCAACCGCTTCGTCGGCGGCCGCCCGGTGATCGAGGAGTTCGCGGTCTCGGTCGAGCGCGACGGCAGCCCGGTGGCGCTGCTCAAGTGCGCACAGCGCCCGGCGCCGATGGGCGATCTGCCCGGCCTGTTCGAGCGGCTGCGCGCCGAGGGCGCGCGCATCGAGCGTCGCTGACGATGGCGCCCTCGCACCTGGCTCGCGCGCTCGACTGGGCCTACGAACGTTCGATCGAGGGGCTGCCGGGGCTGGGCTCGGCCCATGCGCTGGCCGCCGCCTGCGTCGTCGCCGACGACGACCCCGAGGCGCGGGTCGAGCGCCTGATCCGCCAGCAACTCGCTCGCGCCGGCGCCATCGGATTCCTCGCGGGCGCGGCGGGCACGATCAGCCTGCCGGTGGCCGTGCCCGCCAACGTCGCCGCGCTGCTGTTCGTGCAGATCCGCCTCGTTGCAGCGATCGCCGCGCTAGGCGGCCACGATCTCGGCGATCCGCGCGTGCGCAGGCTCGTCTACCTGTGCCTGACGGCCGACGCGGCCCCCGCGCTGCTCACCGACGCCGGCGTCGTGGTCGGCCAACGCCTGACCCGCGAGTCGCTCGCCGCCGTTCCGGGGCGCATGCTCGCGGCGATCGACCGCCGCGTGGCGCGCCGGCTGGCCGCGGCCCAACCGACTGGGGATACGCGCAGGCGCGGGCGCCGTCTGCTGCCACTGGTCGGCGGCCTGGTCGGGGCGGCCACCGATGCGCTGGCCACGCGACGCGTCGCGCAGGCGGCGCGTGCGGTCTTTATGCCCCCGGCAGCCGCCCGCGCGCGCCGGCCACGACAAGGTCGGAAAGTTGCGCGCGCAACCACGAGAGGCTTCCGATGAGAAAGCTCATGGCTCCGGCCCTTGTGATGCTGACCGCTGCGGCCTTTGTGATGCTGACCGCTGCGGCACACGCCGCGCTGCCGCCGCAGCACCACAACGCCCGAGACCTCGACGTCATGGTGGCATTCGCGCGCGCGCACCCGGTCGTGATGGCCAGCCTGCGCTCGATCGACCTGCGCGAACGGCGGGTGCTCTTCGGCCAGGACTGCGTCGCCCGCTTCGAGCGCGAACCGGTGGAGCGGCCCATGCCGGGACCGGGACCGATTCTTCGTCTCGCCGGTTCGAACTGTCCGGTGGGGCCGCGCGAACCCTGAGCGCTCAGACGATTGGTTTTCCGTTTTCCAAAACACCAGAGCACTAAAAATGTATTGGATCAGAACACCACGGCACGTCTATCGTCGCTGACACCTCGACGGCGCACATCCCGCGCACGATCGAGACCGTCAACGCAACGGCGGAGGAGACTCGGATGCCGCAGACGACAAAGCAGCTTGTTCGCCGCCGACTGGCGCTCGGACTGATCGCGGGAGCGGCGGCGCCGCTGATCGGCGCGCCACCTGCACGCGCCCAGACGCAGGGTCGAACGATCCGATTCATCGCGCCCTACACGGCGGGCGGCGTCGTCGACAACACTTCGAGGGTGGTGGGTGAGCGCATGTCCCGCGAGCTCGGTCAGCCCATCGTGATCGAAAACCGCGCGGGCGCCAACGGACAGATCGGCACCGAGATGGTCGCCAAGGCCGCCCCCGACGGGCTGACTCTGCTGCTCACCAGTGTCGGGGTGGCCTACCGTCAGCACCTGGTGCGGCTGCCCTACGACCCCTTCCGTGACCTCGCCCCTGTCAGCCTGCTGGTGATCAATCCGCTGCTGATCGTCGCCAATCCGAAGCTGCCGGTCACGAGTCTGCGCGAGCTTGTCGAGTACGGCCGACGCAACGGGCTGCGCTATGGGAGCTCGGGCACCGGCGGCCCCAGTCACCTCACGACCGAGCTGCTGCGTCTGAAGACCGGCATCGAGATGACCCATGTGCCCTACAAGGGCGACAGCGCGGCCATCGTCGATGTGATGGCAGGCAACGTCGATCTCTCGGTGTCGTCGGTCTCGGCCACGACGGGACTGATCCGCCAGGGTCGCCTGCGCGCGATCGCGATGACCAGCGAGCAGCGCTCGGCCACGATGCCGGAAGTCCCCACCACCGCCGAGGCCGGCGTGCCCGGCGTGATCGGTGATTCCTGGGTGGGCATCCTCGCGCCGGCCGGCACGCCCCCCGACATCCTGCGGCGACTGCACGCGGCGGCCGTCGCCTCGGTCAACGATCCGGCAGTGCGCGAGAAGCTGATCGCGGCGGGCAACACCATCATCGGCAACACGCCGCAGGAGTTCGCCACCTTCCTGCGCAACGAGTCCGACAAGTGGGCCGAGGTGATCCGCACCTCGAAGATCACCGTGGAGTCCTGAGATGCCGCTCCTCACCCGACGCGACGGCGCTGTCACGATCCTCACGCTCAGCCGCCCCGAAGGCCGCAACGCCTGGGACGAGGACTACAACCAGGGGTTGGTCGCCACGCTCGCCGAACTCGAGGCCGACGACACGATCCGCTGCGTGGTCCTGACCGGCGACCCGCGCGGTGGCGCCTTTTCGGCCGGGGCCAACCTCAAGGACGAGATGACCCACCGGACCGCCTCGCCCAAGGCGTTCATCCAGAGCATCCCGCGCTGGCGCAAGTTCGTCACTCACCTGATCACGGAGTTCCCCAAGCCGGTGATCGCCGCAGTCAACGGCTATGCGATCGGGATCGGCTGCATCACCACCTACTGCTGCGACCTGATCGTGGCCTCGGAGGCGGCCGAATGGCGGCTGCCGCAGGTGCGCCTGGGGATCATCCCGGCCTATGGCGGATCGGTACGGCTCGCGCGCTGGGTGGGGCAGGGTCACGCGATGAAGCTCGCGATGGGCTTTCCGCTGAACGCCCAGGAAGCCTACCGGATCGGGCTCGCGCAGTGGCTGGTCCCGCCCGAGGCGCTGATGGACAAGGCGATGGAGGTCGCGCGGGAGATCGCCGAGCTGCCTCCGCTGGCGGCGCGGCTCGTCAAGGAGTCGATGCTGCGCGGCCTCGATATCCCGAATATCGCCGACGCGGCCCTTGCCGATGTCTACCGCTTCAGCGCCCTTGAGCAGACCGAGGACTCGCGCGATGCCCACCAGGCATGGCGCGAGCGCCGCAAGCCGCAGGTGCGCGGCCGCTGAGCGCCCGCCGCCTTCACCCCAGCGAGGAGATCCGCCGATGATGCAGCCTTCCGACAGCGAACTCGTGCGCTACCGGCGCGACGGACCCATCGCCGAACTCACCCTCAATCGCCCCGGCAAGCTGAATGCCTTCAGCGACGAACTGGTGCTCGCGCTGGTCGATGCGCTGCGCCGCTTCGATGCGGATGACGAGGCGCTGGTTGCCATCCTCTCGGGCGAGGGACGGGCGTTTTCCAGCGGCGCCGACGTGCAGCAGCGCCAGCTCCGCACGCGCGAGGAGCTGCGCCGACTGGGTGGCCCTGAAGGCTGGGGCGCGCGCGGCGCCGACGTCTTCACACGCTCGGTCAACTGGAAGCCGGTGATCGGTGCCGTGCACGGCTACGCGATCGGCATGGGGCTGGGAGTGGCGCTCAGCACCGACCTGCTGGTGGTCGAGGAAGGCACACGCTTTCAGGTCACTGAAACATCACGCGGGCTCTCGCCAGTCCGCTACGCGGGGCTGCTGCGAGCCCGCGGGCTGCCCAGCTTCGCCTGGGAGGTCAGCATGACCGGCCGCTGGTTCACCGCCGAAGAGGCGCACCGCGCCGGCGTGATCGAGCATCTGGTGCCGATTGGCGAACGCATGGCGCGAGCCACGGCACTCGCCCACACCATCGCGGCCAACCCGCCGCTGAGCGTGCGCGCCGCGGTGCGGGCGCGGCGGGCCGAGCTCGAGGACAGCGAACGCCGCGCCGCGATGCTCACCGACCCGATGCGCCTGCACCTGACCGACGACTTCCGCGAGAGCGCGAGCGCCTTTGCAGAGAAGCGCACGCCCAGAGCCTACCGGGGGCAGTGAGATGAACGATCAGCAAGACCGAGGCCGCGCCCGCCGGCGCATCCTGACCGGGA
>JBIIHU010000300.1:0-4344 GCA_044235405.1 Burkholderiaceae bacterium | reverse complement strand
TTCATCTCGCTCAATTCCACCGATCCCTGGAACGAGGTCGACGGCGAGCGCGCGAGCGCGAAGAGCCGGCACCCGGCCTTCCAGGACAAGGCGGTGCGCGACGCGATGGGGCTGCTCGTCGACCGCAAGGGCGTTCAGGACTTCATCTACGGCCGCACCGGCGTGGCGACCGCGAACTTCCTGAACAATCCGGCGCGTTTCCGCAGCCCGAACATGAAGTTCGAGTTCAACATCGACCGCGCCAACCAGATCCTCGACGCGGCCGGCTGGAAGCGCGGTGCCGACGGCATCCGCGTCAAGGGCGGTGCGCGCCTGAAGTTCGTCTTCCAGACCTCGGTCAACCAGCCCCGGCAGAAGACCCAGGCCATCATCAAGGACGCCTGCGCCAAGGCCGGCATCGACCTGGAGCTCAAGAGCGTGACCGCGGCGGTGTTCTTCGGCGGCGACTTCGCCAACCCGGACACCTTCCAGAAGTTCTGGGCCGACATGCAGATGTACACCACCACGATGACCCAGCCCGACCCGCAGCAGTTCATGGAGCAGTACTGCTCCTGGGAGCTCTCGCAGAAGGCCAACAAGTGGGCGGGTCGCAACATCAGCCGCTGGCGCAGCGACGAGTACGACAAGGCGCACCAGGCAGCCCAGTCAGAGCTCGATCCGGTCAAGCGCGCGGCGCTCTTCGTGCGGATGAACGATCTGGTCTGCAGCGATGGCCATATCATCCCGGTCGTCTTCCGGCCGCGTACCTCGGCGGCGGGGACCAAGCTGGTTGCCCACCTGACGGGGTGGGACAACGATCTCTGGGCGCTGCCCCACTGGTACAAGGAGGCCTGAGGCCGGCCAATCGAGCCGGGCGCGGGCGCGCCCGGCGGCTTCCCTGACTCCCGATCGCGTCTCCTGAGGGCTGCGCCCATGGGTTCCTACGTCCTGCGCCGGCTGCTGATCGCGGTGCCCAGCCTGCTGGGCATCAGCCTCGTGCTGTTCACGGTGCTGGCGCTCGCGCCGGGCGATCCCTTCGAGGAGCTGGCGACCAATCCGAACGTGCCGGCCGAGGTGCGCCAGCAGCTGCGCGAGCAGCTCGGCCTCGACGATCCGATCTGGCAGCGCTACCTGTTCTGGCTGAGCGCCATGCTCCAGGGCGACTGGGGTTTCTCCTTCGTCAGTCGCATCGACGTCGATACCCTGATCCTGCAGCGCCTGCCGGTCACCATCGCCGTGATCGGCGCCTCGCAGATCCTCGCGCTGCTGATCGCGCTGCCGGTCGGCGTGCTCGCGGCCGTGAAGCCCTACTCCTGGTTCGACCGCATCGCCAGCACGATCGCCTTCGTCGGCTTCTCGCTGCCGACCTTCTTCACCGGTGTGCTCTTCATCCTGTTCTTTTCCATCCACCTCGGCTGGCTGCCCTTCGTGTACCGGGCCGACATCTCGGCCACCGGCTGGCAGTGGTGGTGGGAGCAGATCCGGCAGTCGATCATGCCGGTGACGGTGCTGGGCCTGTTCCAGGCGGCGAGCTGGATGCGCTACGTGCGCTCGGCGGTGCTCGATGTGATCCGGCTCGATTACGTGACCACCGCCCGCAGCAAGGGGCTGGGCGAGCGGGTGGTGGTGCTCAAGCATGTGGTGCGCAATGCGCTGATCCCGGTGGTGACGCTGGTCGCGCTGCAGATGCCCACGGTGTTCGGCGGGGCGATCGTCACCGAGCAGATCTTCCGCATCCCCGGCATCGGCTCGCTGCTGATCGACGCGATCCTGCGCAACGACACGCCGGTGATCATGGCCGTGACCTTCGTGTTCAGCATCCTCGTGATCCTCTTCAACCTCCTTGCCGACGTGCTCTATGGCTGGCTCGACCCCCGCATCAGCTACCGCTGACGCCGGCCCGATCGCCGATGGCGTCTCTCCCTGGACCGACGCCTGGCGCCGCTTCCGGCGCCACCGGCTCGCCTGGTGGAGCCTGTGGGTGCTCGGCGTGCTGGTGCTCGCGGTCCTGATCGGGCCGCTGATCTACACCGTCGGCATCGCCGACATCGACTTCAAGGCGCGGCTCGCGCCGCCGAGCGTCGCCCACCCGCTGGGGACCGACGACCTCGGCCGCGACCTGCTCGCGCGCATGCTCTACGGCGGGCGCATCTCGCTGGCGGTCGGGCTCGCGGCGATGCTGATGGCCATCACCGTTGGCGTGATCGTCGGCGCGATCGCCGGCATCTCGCGCGGCTGGGTCGACGCGGTGCTGATGTGGGTGACCGACCTGTTCCTGAGCCTGCCGCAGCTGCCGCTGCTGCTGCTGCTGATCTTCCTGTTCCGCGAGAGCCTCAAGGCGCTGTTCGGGCTTGAGGTCGGCATCTTCATCCTGATCGTCGCCGTCATCGGCGGGTTCCGCTGGATGCCGGTGGCGCGGCTGGTGCGCGCGCAGTTCTTCAGCCTGCGCGAGAAGGAGTTCGTCGAGGCGGCGCGGGCGCTCGGGGCGTCGGTGCCGCGGCAGGTCGTGCGCCACATCCTGCCCAACAGCCTGGGGCCGGTGATCGTGGCCGCCACCATCGACGTGGCCGCGGCGATCATCGCCGAGTCGACGCTGTCCTTCCTCGGGCTGGGCTTCCCACCCGACATCCCGACCTGGGGCCGGATCCTCTACGACGGTCGCGACTACATGGACATCGCGATGCACTGGGCGCTGTTCCCGGGGCTTGCGATCTTCATCACGGTGCTGACCATCAACTTCATCGGCGACGGGCTGCGCGATGCGCTCGACCCGCGCCGGGTGCTCTGACGGGGTGCGCGCGTGGCGCTGCTCGAGATACGCGGCCTGAAGGTGCATTTCGCCACCGACGACGGCTGGCTGCACGCGGTCGACGGCGTCGACCTCGACCTCGAGGCCGGCCAGACGCTGGGCGTGGTCGGCGAGTCCGGCTGCGGCAAGAGCGTCACCGCCAAGACCGTGCTCAAGCTGATCGACATGCCGCCGGGTCGCATCGTCGAGGGCGAGGTGCGCTGGCGCGGCCGCGACCTGGTGCCGCTGGGCTCGGCCGAGATGGACGAGATCCGCGCGCGCGAGATCGCCATCATCTTCCAGGAGCCGATGACCAGCCTGAACCCGGTCTTCACCGTCGGCGAGCAGATCGCCGAGTCGGTGCGCCGGCACGAGGGCCTGTCGCGGCGCGACGCGCGTGATCGCGCGATCGAGATGCTGCGTCGCGTACGCATCCCCAACCCCGAGCGTCGGGTCGACGATTATCCGCACCAGTTCTCCGGCGGGATGCGCCAGCGTGTGATGATCGCGATCGCGCTGGCCTGCAGCCCGCAGCTGCTGATCGCCGACGAGCCCACCACCGCGCTCGATGTCACGATCCAGGCGCAGATCCTCGACCTGATCGCCGAGCTGAAGGCCGAGACCGGCACGGCCGTCATGCTGATCACGCACGCGATGGGCGTGGTCGCCGAGGTCGCGCAGCGGGTGGTCGTCATGTACGCCGGCAAGGTGGTCGAGGAGGCGCCGGTCGAGGCGCTGTTCGAGCATCCGCGCCATCCCTACACGCGGGGTCTGATCCGGTCGATCCCGCGCATCGATCTCGCTGCCACGCAAAAGACCCGGCTCGAGGCCATCCCTGGCGCGGTGCCCCGGCTGATCGAGCCGGGGCCGGGCTGCCGCTTCGCGGGGCGCTGCCGGCATGCGACCCCGGCCTGCTCGACGCAGACGCCGGTGCTGCGCGAGATCGTGCCCGGCCACCGCGTGGCCTGCCTGCATGACGAGGTGGTGCAATGAGGCGCGCCGCGGCCGCTCCCGTGGCGGGACGAAGGAGGGTGTCGTGAGCGAGCCGCTGCTGCGGGTGCGCGATCTGGTCAAGCACTTCCCGGTACGCGGCGGCCTGCTGCGCCGCGAGACCGGGCGGGTCCATGCGGTCGACGGGGTGAGCTTCGAGCTCGCCGCCGGCGAGACGCTCGGCGTGGTTGGCGAGTCGGGCTGCGGCAAGAGCACGATGGGGCGCTGCATCCTGCGCCTGATCGAGCCGACCTCCGGCCAGGTCTGGTTCGACGGGCGCGAGGTCACGGCGCTGCCGCCCGGCGAGCTGCGCGCGCTGGCGCGCGAGATGCAGATCGTCTTCCAGGATCCGTACGCATCGCTGAACCCGCGCATGACGGTGGGCGCGATCGTCGGCGAGGCGCTGGTCATCCACGGCCTCGCGCCGGACGCCCGCGCCCGGCGCGAACGCATCGTCGAGCTGCTCGAGACGGTCGGCCTGTCGGCCGACCACATGCGCCGCTATCCGCACGAGTTCTCGGGCGGCCAGCGCCAGCGCATCGGCATCGCCCGCGCGCTGGCGGTGTCGCCCCGGCTGGTGGTCTGCG
>JBIIHU010000078.1:0-13817 GCA_044235405.1 Burkholderiaceae bacterium | reverse complement strand
AACTGCGTCGATGTCTGCCCGAAGGGCCTGAACCCGACGCGTGCGATCGGCAAGATCAAGGAACTGATGGTCAGGCGCGCCGTCTGACCGCCGCCTCGCCGCTGCCATGCTGCCATCCGATCCCGCGGCCGGCGAAGTCGTCACGCCGCGCCATCAAGACGACGAAGCGCGGCGTCGGCGCCTTCGATGGCGCGCGCGCCGGGGGCTGCTCGAGAACGATCTCGTGCTCGAGCGCTTCTTCGAGCGCTACGAGTCGGAGCTCGACGATGCCGACGTGGCGGGCCTCGACCAGCTGCTCGACGCCACCGACAACGAGCTGCTCGACCTGATCCTCGCGCGCACCGAGCTCACCGGCGATGCCGCGACGCCGGGCGCACAACGGGTGCTCGAGCGCCTGCGCATCGTCTGAGCGAACAGGCGCGCGGCGCGCGACGACCCCATCCCATTCAACGACCGACCACAGGGACCCACGATGACCACGCAGCACAAAGCCACGATGTCGTTCTCGGACGGCACGCCGTCCGTCGATTTTCCGGTTTATCAGGGGTCGGTCGGCCCGGATGTCGTCGACATCCGCAAGCTCTACGGCGCGACGGGCAAGTTCACCTTCGATCCCGGGTTCCTGTCGACGGCGGCCTGCGAATCGAAGATCACCTACATCGACGGTGACAAGGGTGAGCTGCTCTACCGCGGCTACCCGATCGAGCAGGTCGCGGTCAACTGCGACTACCTCGAGACCTGCTACCTGCTGCTGAACGGCGACCTCCCGAACATCGCGCAGAAGAAGGACTTCACGCGCCGCGTGACCATGCACACGATGGTCCACGAGCAGATGACGCGCTTCTTCCAGGGCTTCCGCCGCGACGCGCATCCGATGGCGGTGCTGGTGGGCTGCGTCGGCGCGCTGTCGGCCTTCTACCACGATTCCCTCGACATCCAGAATCCTGAGCACCGCTTCATCTCGGCGATCCGCCTGATCGCGAAGATGCCGACGCTGGTGGCGATGGCCTACAAGTACTCGGTGGGTCAGCCGTTCATGTATCCGCGCAACGACCTGTCGTATTCGGCGAACTTCATGCGGATGATGTTCGGCACGCCCTGCGAGGATTACGTGCCCAACGATGTGCTCGTGCGCGCGCTCGATCGCATCCTGATCCTGCATGCCGATCACGAGCAAAACGCATCCACGTCGACCGTGCGGCTCGCGGGTTCGTCGGGCGCGAACCCCTTCGCGTGCATCGCCGCGGGCATCGCGACGCTGTGGGGCCCCGCGCACGGTGGAGCCAACGAGGCCTGCCTCGAGATGCTCGACGAGATCCACGCGCAGGGCGGCGTCGCGAAGATCGGCGAGTTCGTTGCGAAGGTCAAGGACAAGAATTCGTCGGTGAAGCTGATGGGCTTCGGGCACCGCGTCTACAAGAACTACGATCCTCGCGCCAAGCTGATGCGCGAGACCTGCTACGAGGTCCTGGGCGAGCTCGGTCTCGAGGACGACCCGCTGTTCGCCCTCGCGATGGCGCTCGAGAAGATCGCCCTCGAGGACGACTACTTCGTGCAGCGCAAGCTGTATCCGAACGTCGACTTCTACTCGGGCATTGTCCAGAAGGCGCTCGGCATCCCGACCTCGATGTTCACCTGCATCTTCGCGCTGGCGCGCACCGTCGGCTGGATCGCGCAGTGGGGCGAGATGATCTCCGACCCCGAGCAGAAGATCGGTCGTCCGCGCCAGCTGTTCACCGGGCCCATGCGGCGCGACGTCCAGGCGATCGGCAACCGCTGAGCTCCCGGCGGGTCGATCCCGCAACCGAAAAGGGCGCCCTGGGGCGCCCTTTTCTTGATCTGCGGCCGCCCGGCGCACCGGGCGTGTTCGGTTCGGCTACGGACTCGTCCGCAACCGGTCCCGAACCGTTGTCAGCGCAACGACTGATTGATGCGCTCGAGCGCACCTGCGCCCGGACACAGGTCCGCGGCCTCCATCGCATTGAAGGGCTTGCGCGGGGTGTTCAGGTGACTGTGCAGGTCGGCGGCCTCGTTGTCGACGTACAGCAGCCCGGTCACCACCTCGCCACGCGCCTGATGCGTCTGGATGAACGACATCGCGGCGAGCCGGTCGGTCGCATCGTAGTCGGTCGCGATCTTGCGCAGTCGCAGCACCGAGCCGTCGTGCTGCTCGACCTCGGTGACCTCGCCCGGTGCGTACTCGGCGGTGACCTCGGTGCGTCGCGGCATGAAGTCGATCCGGTTGACCGCCTCGTTGTGAGCCCGCACATAGTCGTAGCTCTTCGTGCTGCCCGGGTGGTTGTTGAAGGCCACGCAGGGGCTGACGACGTCGATGAACGCGGCGCCGGGATGCGCGAGCGCGGCCTTGATCAGCGGCACCAGCTGTTCCTTGTCGCCGGAGAAGCTGCGGCCGACGAAGGTCGCGCCGAGCTGCAGCGCGAGCGACACCAGGTCGATCGGCGTGTCGCTGTTGACGATTCCTTTCTTCGATTTCGAGCCCTGGTCGGCGGTGGCCGAGAACTGGCCCTTCGTCAGTCCGTAGACGCCGTTGTTCTCGACGATGTAGGTCATGTTGACGCCGCGACGCATCGCGTGGGCGAACTGCCCGAGGCCGATCGATGCCGAGTCGCCATCGCCCGACACCCCGAGGTAGATCAGGTCGCGGTTCGCGAGGTTGGCGCCGGTCAGCACCGAGGGCATCCGGCCATGCACGGTGTTGAAGCCGTGCGAGTTGCCGAGGAAGTAGTCGGGTGTCTTCGACGAGCAGCCGATGCCCGAGAGCTTGGCCACGCGGTGCGGCTCGATGCTGAGGTCCCAGCAGGCCTGGATGATCGCGGCGGAAATCGAGTCGTGGCCGCAGCCGGCACACAGCGTGGAGATCTTCCCTTCGTAGTCGCGTCGGGTGTAGCCGAGCGTGTTGTAGGGCAGGGTGGGGTGATGCAGCTTCGGTTTGGTGATGTAGGTCATCGCGTGCCCTCGGTATGGCTGGCGGCGGTTGCGTTCAGGCAGCCTTGCCGCGGCTGATCGGCTCGACGTTGCTGCCGCGGATGCGATCGCCGATCTCGCGCACGATGAAACGTGCGGTGATCGGCGTGCCGTCGAAGTGCAGGATCGGCACCAGCGCCGACGGTGACGCATCGAGTTCGTTGATCAGCATCGAGCGCAACTGCGCGTCGCGGTTCTGCTCGACGACGAACACGGTGTCGTGTTCGGCGAGGAATCGCTCGACGGCCGCGTCGAAGGGAAAGCCGCGCACGCGAAGGAGGTCGGCGTGGGTGTCGGCCGCCTCGAGCACGTCGCTCGCCTCGGCCATCGCCGGGCTGGTGGAGCCGAAGTAGATCACGCCGAATCGGGTCTTCTGCGACGCGGGCTTCTCGATCGATGGCGGCACCAGCTTGCGCGCGGTCTCGAACTTGCGCAGCAGGCGATTCACGTTCTCGACGTAGTCGGGGCCGGCCTCCGAGTAGCGCGCGAAGCGGTCCTTCGTGGTTCCCCGCGTGAAATAGGCGCCGCGGCTCGGATGGGTGCCCGGATAGGTCCGGTACGGGATGCCATCGCCGTCGACGTCGTTGTAGCGCCCGAAGACCTCGCCGGCCTCGAGTTGCTCGGCGCTCATCACCTTGCCGCGGTCGAACTGGCGCGCATCGTCCCAGATGAAGGGACGCGTCAGGCGCTGGTTCATGCCGATGTCGAGGTCGGTCATCACGAAGACCGGGGTCTGCAGCCGATCGGCGAGGTCGAGCGCGAGCGCCGAGAACTCGAAGCACTCATGCGGATCCTCGGGCAGCAGCAGCACATGCTTGGTATCGCCGTGCGACGCATAGGCGCAGGCGATCAGGTCGGCCTGCTGCGTGCGGGTGGGCATGCCGGTGGACGGCCCGCCGCGCTGCACGTCGATGATCGTGACCGGGATCTCGGCGAAATAGGCCAGGCCGATGAACTCGGTCATCAGCGAGATGCCGGGGCCGGAGGTGGCGGTGAAGGCGCGTGCGCCGTTCCAGCCGGCGCCCACGACCATGCCGATCGACGCGAGCTCGTCTTCGGCCTGCACGATCGCGAAGCGGTTCTCGCCGCTTTCCTTGTCGACGCGCAGTTTCAGGCAGTAGTTCTGGAAGGCCTCGGCAACCGAGGACGACGGCGTGATCGGGTACCACGCGCAAACGCTCGCGCCGCCATAGACGCAGCCAAGCGCGGCCGCCGCGTTGCCGTCGATGAAGATGCTGTCGCCGACATTGTCGGCGCGACGCACGCGCAGCTCGCAGGCGCCGGCCAGGTTGGCCGCGGCCCAGTCATGGCCCTTGCGATAGGCATCGAGGTTGGGCTCCACCAGTTTCGCCTTGCCCTTGTACTGCTCGCCGAGCAGCCGTGGCACCACATCCTCGTCGATGCCCAGCATCTGCGCCAGCGCCCCGACGTACATGATGTTCTTCAGCAGCTGACGCTCGCGCGGGTCCTGGTAGGCCGCGTTGCACATCGCCGTCAGCGGCACGCCGATCAGGTGAACGTCGGGTCGCACCCGGCCGGCCGGCAGGGGCTTCGTGCTGTCGTAGAGCAGGTAGCCGCCCGGCTCGATCTCGGCGATATCCTTGTCCCAGGTCTGGGGGTTCATCGCCACCATCATGTCGACGCCACCGCGCCGGCCGAGGTATCCCTTCTCGGTGACCCTGACCTCATACCAGGTCGGCAGCCCCTGGATGTTCGACGGGAAGATGTTGCGCGGACTGACCGGCACGCCCATCCGAAGGAAGCTCTTGGCGAAGAGCTCGTTGGCCGAGGCCGAGCCCGAGCCGTTGACGTTTGCGAACTTGATGACGAAGTCGTTGAGGCCGCTGATGCGGCGCGTGGCGGTGGCGCTCATGGCTCAGGCGGCCTTTCGCTGAGGGTTGCGGCATCCGGGGCCGGCATGGGTCATCGTGAGCAGGAACTTGTGCATGTCCCACGCGCCGGTGGGGCAGCGCTCGGCGCAAAGTCCGCAGTGCAGGCAGACATCCTCGTCCTTGACCATCACGCGGCCGGTCTTCAGGTCCGACGACACATAGAGGGCCTGCCCGGTGTTCAGCGACGGCGCGCGCAGGCGCGTTCGCAGGTCGGCCTCTTCGCCGTTCGCGGTGAAGGTGATGCAGTCGGTGGGGCAGATGTCCACGCAGGCATCGCACTCGATGCACTGCTGCGTGTTGAAGACGGTCTGGACATCGCAGTTCAGGCAGCGCTGCGCTTCCTTGAAGGCGGTCTGCTCGTCGAAGCCGAGCTCGACCTCGACCTTGATGTCGCGCAGCGCGCGGTTGATGTCGCGCCACGGCACCTTGTTGCGGGCCTCGGGCGCGACCTCGTTGTCGTAGCTCCACTCGTGGATGCCCATCTTCTGCGACACCAGATTCACGCCGGGTGCCGGGCGCTCGCGCACATCCTCGCCGTTCAGGAATCGGTCGATCGATACCGCCGCCTCGTGGCCATGGGCCACGGCCCAGATGATGTTCTTCGGGCCGAGCGCGGCGTCGCCACCGAAGAAGACCCGTGGCTCGGTCGACTGCAGCGTGACCTGGTCGAGGACCGGCATGCCCCAGCGGTCGAACTCGACACCGGCGTCGGCCTCGATCCAGGGGAACGCGTTTTCCTGACCCACCGCGATCAGCACGTCATCGCACTCGATGATGGTGTCGGGCTCGCCGGTCGGCACCAGGTTGCGTCGGCCCTTCGCGTCGTACTCGGCCCGGACCTTCTCGAAGCTCATGCCGGTCAGGCGGCCGTTGTCGTGCAGAAAAGCCCTCGGTACCAGGAAGTTGAGGATCGGGATCCCCTCGTGGATCGCGTCTTCCTTCTCCCAGGGCGAGGCCTTCATCTCCTCATAGCCCGAGCGCACGACGACCTTGACATCGTCGCCGCCCAGGCGCCGTGCCGTTCGGCAGCAGTCCATCGCGGTGTTGCCGCCGCCCAGCACGATCACGCGCCGGCCGATCTTCTCGACGTGGCCGAAGGACACCGATGACAGCCACTCGATGCCCACGCGGATGTTCGCCGCGGCCTCCTGGCGCCCGGGGATGTCGAGGTCGCGGCCGCGTGGCGCCCCCGAGCCGACGAAGACCGCGTCGTAGCCTTCGGCGAGCAGCGCCTTCATCGAGCCGATCTCGACGCCGCGCCGGAACTCGACGCCGAGGCCGAGGATGTAGCCGGTCTCCTCGTCGATGACTTCCTCGGGCAGCCGGAAGCGCGGGATCTGCGAGCGGATCATGCCGCCGGCGCGGCTGTCGCGGTCGAAGACCGTCACCTGGTAGCCCAGCGGTGCGAGATCGCGCGCCACGGTGAGCGAGGCCGGGCCCGCGCCGACGCACGCGATGCGCCGGCCGTTCGGGCGTGCGGCCGGCTTCGGCAGCCGCGCGCTGATGTCGTCCTTATAGTCGGCAGCCACCCGCTTGAGCCGGCAGATCGCCACCGGTTCGGGCTTCTCGAGCTGCTGCTCCTCGACCCGACCGCGCCGGCAGGCCGGCTCGCAGGGGCGGTCGCAGGTGCGCCCAAGGATGCCGGGGAAGACGTTGGACTGCCAGTTCACCATGTACGCGTCGCTGTAGCGACCGGCGGCGATCAGGCGGATGTATTCGGGTACCGGGGTGTGGGCCGGGCAGGCCCATTGGCAATCGACGACCTTGTGGAAGTAGTCGGGATTGCGGATGTCGGTCGGTTGCAAGAAGTCTTCTCCAGCGACCGGCTCCGTGCGGCGGGCCGGATTCGGTTTCTCGGGCGCGAGGCAGTCTAGCTCGCGACAACCGGGCGCGGAAGGCTCACGAGGGCGGCCAGGGGCGCGGCGTCGACCGGTATTCAGTTGTTGAAACCCGAGGCGATCCGCGTCCGGGTTGGTGCAGCGCAACAATCGAGGCGCGGAAAAGCGGCAGCTTTCGTCGACAGCGCTTCGCAGGCCCCCGCGGGTGATAGCATTTCGCATTCGACGAAGAGCGACCATGCACTGAACCCGACCCCATCGTGTCCAGGACGCGAGCCTGCCAGCCGGAAGCCGGCCGGGGCTCGTCGATCGCGTGCCAACCGCTGAGGCGCCGATCGAGCATCTTCGACGAGAAACTCGTTGACCAAGGTGAAGCGCCATGATGAAAGCATTCCAGTCGAACTCCTACCTGTTCGGCGGCAACGCGCCCTACGTCGAGGAGCTCTACGAGAGCTACCTCAACAACCCCGGCTCGGTTCCCGAGCGCTGGCGCGAGTACTTCGACAACCTCCAGCACGTCCCCGCGGCCGACGGCAATCCCCAGACCCGCGATGTCGCCCACGCGCCCATCGTCCAGAGCTTCGCGGAGCGCTCCAAGGACGGCACGCTGCAGCCGCGCGTCATGGGTGGCGATGCCTCGACCGCTCGCCGACAGGTCTATGTGCAGCAGCTGGTCGCGGCCTACCGCTTCCTGGGTGCGCGCTGGGCCGATCTCGATCCGCTGAAGCGTCAGGAACGGCCTGCGATCCCGGAGCTCGAGCCCACGTTCTACGACTTCACCGAGGGTGACCACGCCAACATCTATTCGGTGGGGAACACCTACTTCGGTTTCGAGCAGGCGCCACTGCGCGACATCCTGCGCGCGCTGCGCGAGACCTACTGCGGCACCATCGGCGCCGAATTCATGTACATCGCCGATCCCGCCGAGAAGCGCTGGCTGCAGGAGCGGCTGGAGTCGACGCGGGCGCGGCCCTCGTTCACGCCCGACAAGCGCCGGCGCATCCTCGATCGCCTGACGGCCGCCGAGGGCATCGAGAAGTACCTCCACACCAAGTACGTCGGCCAGAAGCGCTTCTCGCTCGAAGGCGGCGAGAGCTTCATCGCGGCGATGGACGAACTCATCCAGCGCGCGGGCGAGACCGGCGTCCAGGAGATCGTGATCGGCATGGCCCACCGCGGCCGACTCAACGTCCTGGTCAACACCCTGGGCAAGATGCCGGGTGACCTGTTCGCGGAGTTCGAGGGCCGCCATGCCGACGATCTGCCCGCCGGGGACGTCAAGTATCACCAGGGCTTCTCGAGCGATGTCTCCACCCCCGGGGGGCCGGTTCACCTGTCGCTCGCGTTCAATCCGTCTCACCTCGAGATCGTCAATCCGGTCGTCGAGGGCTCGTGCAAGGCCCGCCTGGACCGGCGCGGCGATCGCACCGGCGGCGAGGTGCTGCCGGTGCTGGTGCATGGCGACGCGGCCTTCGCCGGCCAGGGTGTGGTGATGGAAACCCTCAACCTTGCCCAGACCCGCGGCTACGGCACCTTCGGCACGGTGCACATCGTCATCAACAACCAGATCGGCTTCACGACCTCCGACCCGCGCGACAAGGGCTCGACCACCTACTGCACCGACGTGGTCAAGATGATCGAGGCGCCGGTGCTGCACGTGAATGGCGACGACCCCGATGCCGTGGTCTATGCGACCCAGATCGCGCTCGACTACCGTCGCAAGTTCGCCAAGGACATCGTCGTCGACATCGTCTGCTTCCGGAAGCTCGGGCACAACGAGCAGGACACGCCCGCGGTCACCCAGCCGCTGATGTACAAGAAGATCGCGCAGCATCCCGGCACGCGCAAGCTCTATGCCGACCGGCTGGTGGCCCAGGGCATCGTGCCGGCCGACTACGGCGACGAGCTCGTGCGCCGCTACCGTGCCGCGCTCGACGAGGGGCGGCACACGGTCGACCCGGTGCTCTCGAACTTCAAGAGCAAGTTCGCGGTCGACTGGATGCCCTTCCTCAACCGCAAATGGACCGATGCCGCCGACACCGCGGTGCCGCGCACCGAACTCAAGCGCATTGCGCAGCGCATCACCACGGTGCCGCCGACGCTGAAGGTGCACCCGCTGGTTGAGAAGGTGCTCGCCGATCGCCGCGCGATGGCCGCCGGCGATCTCCCCTTCGACTGGGGCATGGGAGAGCACATGGCCTTCGCCACGCTGCTGTCCTCGGGCTACAACGTGCGGCTCTCGGGGCAGGACTCCGGACGCGGCACCTTCACCCACCGGCATGCGGTGCTTCACGATCAGGGCCGCGAGAAGTGGGACTCCGGCACCTACATCCCGCTCGAGCATGTCGCCGACAATCAGGGCGCATTCACCGTCATCGACTCGGTGCTCTCCGAGGAGGCGGTACTCGGTTTCGAATACGGCTACTCCACGGCCGAGCCCAACACCCTCGTGATCTGGGAGGCGCAGTTCGGCGATTTCGTCAACGGCGCGCAGGTTGTCATCGACCAGTTCATCAGCTCCGGCGAAACCAAGTGGGGTCGCGTCTCGGGCCTGACGCTGATGCTGCCGCATGGCTACGAAGGCCAGGGGCCCGAGCACTCGTCGGCGCGCGTCGAGCGCTTCCTGCAGCTTTGCGCCGAGCACAACATGCAGGTCTGCCAGCCGACCACGCCGGCCCAGATCTTCCACCTGCTGCGACGCCAGATGATCCGGCTGTTCCGCAAGCCGCTGGTCATCCTCACGCCGAAGTCGCTGCTGCGCAACAAGGAGGCGATCTCGACCCTCGACGACTTCGCCCGCGGCGGCTTCCAGACCCTGATCGGCGAAACCGACGCGAGTATCGATGCGCGCAAGGTGAAGCGGGTGGTGGTCTGCTCCGGCAAGGTCTACTACGACCTGCTGGCGGCGCGTCGCGAGCGCGAACTCGACGATGTCGTGCTGCTGCGGCTCGAGCAGCTCTATCCTTTCGGTCACAAGGCCTTCGAGAACGAACTCAAGCGCTACCCGGCAGCCACGCAGGTCGTCTGGTGCCAGGACGAGCCTCAGAATCAGGGCTGCTGGTTCTACGTGCAGCACCACATCGGCGAAGCCTTGCGCGACGGTCAGAAGCTGGTCTACGCCGGGCGCCCGCCGTCCGCTTCGCCGGCCGTCGGCTATTACGACAAGCACTACGCTCAGCAGAAGGACCTGATCGGCGCGGCGCTTGGCGAAGTCAGGGGACGCGCCCGCCGCAGCTGAGCTCGCGCCGGTACCGCGCCCCCTGGTGCGACGCCGGCCTACGCCCCGCCATCCAACCCGCATCGAGCAACCCGCATTCGGCGATCGCCCGCCGCGCCCGCCCGGCGCGGCCGCGCGACGGGCGCAACGCGCGCCACCGCCGGCTGATCGCCACATCCGTATCCGAGGGAGTCATTCATGGCCTTGATCGAAGTGAAGGTGCCGCAACTGTCGGAGTCTGTCGCCGAGGCGACGCTGCTGCAGTGGCATCGAAAGCCCGGCGACGCCGTCGCCCGTGACGAGAACCTGATCGATATCGAGACCGACAAGGTCGTGCTCGAGCTGCCGGCGCCCGAGGGGGGGGTGATCGCGCGGGTGCTCAAGGAAGACGGCTCGACCGTCGTTGCAGGCGAGGTGATCGCGATCATCGACACCGAAGCGACCGCAGGCGCCGCCGCGCCGGCGACCCCGGCACCGGCACCGGCTGCCGCCGCCGCAGGCGCGGCGCCCGGTTCGGCCGCCGCGACGGCGCCTGAGCGTGGCGGGCTCAAGGGCGACGTGGCGATGCCCGCGGCCGCCAAGCTGATGGCCGAGAACAGCCTCGGGACCGGTCAGGTGAGCGGCAGCGGTCGCGACGGTCGGATCACGAAGGGCGACGTGCTCGCGGCGCTGCAGGCACCGTCGGCCGCACCCGTGGTCGCGCCGGTTGTGGCGCCGGTCGTGGCGCCGACCGCGATGCCCGCGGCCGCGCCGACGGCTGCCGCGCTGCCGCAGGTGCGCGCGCCGATCGACGCGTCCAAGCTGCTCGAGGGACGCCCGGAGCAGCGCGTCGCGATGTCGCGCCTTCGCCAGCGGGTGGCCGAGCGCCTGGTGCAGTCGCAATCGACCAACGCGATCCTCACCACCTTCAACGAAGTCAACATGCAGCCGGTCATGGACCTGCGCAAGAAGTACGTCGATCGCTTCGAGAAGGAGCACGGCGCGCGCCTCGGGTTCATGTCCTTCTTCGTGAAGGCAGCGGTCCACGCGCTGAAGAAGTACCCGGTGGTCAACGCGTCGGTCGACGGCACCGACATCGTGTACCACGGCTATTTCGATGTCGGCGTGGCGGTGGGCTCGCCGCGCGGCCTCGTCGTGCCGATCGTGCGCAACGCCGACCAGCTCAGCTTCGCGCAGATCGAGAAGCAGATCGCGGACTTCGGCAAGCGTGCCGCCGAGGGCAAGCTGGGCCTCGAGGAGCTCACCGGTGGCACCTTCTCGATCTCCAACGGCGGCGTGTTCGGCTCGATGCTGTCGACGCCGATCATCAACCCGCCGCAGTCGGCGATCCTTGGCGTGCACGCGACCAAGGACCGCCCGGTGGTCGAGAACGGGCAGGTCGTGATCCGGCCGATCAACTATCTGGCGCTTTCGTACGATCACCGGATCATCGACGGCCGAGAAGCGGTGCTGTTCCTCGTCGCCATCAAGGAGGCGCTCGAGGATCCGTCGCGCCTGCTGCTCGACCTCTGAAGGAGCACGCGATGAGCGAACGCTATGACGTGATCGTCATCGGGGCCGGTCCTGCCGGCTATGTCGCCGCGATCCGGGCCGCGCAACTCGGCTTCAAGGTCGCCTGCGTCGAGAAATGGACGACGCCGGCCGGGACGCCGGCACTCGGCGGCACCTGCCTGAACGTGGGCTGCATCCCGTCGAAGGCGCTGCTCGCCTCGTCCGAGGAATACGAGAAGGCGCGGCACCACCTTGGCGAGCACGGCATCGACATCGACGGCGTGCGCCTGGACGTCGGGCGCATGCTCGCCCGCAAGGACGGCATCGTCACGAAGATGACGAAGGGCATCGAGTTCCTGTTCCGCAAGAACAAGATCGCCTGGCTGAAGGGTCACGGACGATTCGACGGTCAGGCCGACGGGCTCTACCGGATCGCCGTCACGACCGCCGATGGTTGCGAGCTCAACGAGGCGCGCCATGTGATCCTCGCGACGGGATCGCGTGCGCGGCACCTGCCGGGGCTCCCGGTGGACAACCTGGTCGTCTGCGACAACGAAGGCGCGCTGGCCTTCGGCGAGGTGCCCGCGCGCCTTGGTGTCATCGGCGCCGGGGTGATCGGGCTCGAGCTCGGCTCGGTGTGGCGCCGGCTCGGGGCGCAGGTCACGGTGCTGGAGGCGATGCCGGGCTTCCTGACCGCCTGCGACGAGGCCGTCTCGCGTGAGTGCTGGAAGCTCTTCACCCGCCAGGGGCTCGACATCCGGCTCGGCGTGCGCCTTGGCGATGTCGCCGTGCGCGCCGATGGCGTCACGGTGCCCTACACCGACTCGAACGGCGAGGCGCAGGTCCTCGAGGTCGACCGGCTGATCGTGTCGGTCGGACGCGTGCCGAACACCGCCGATCTCGGACTCGAGACCATCGGGCTGGTGCCCGATGCGCGCGGCTTCATCGAGGTCGACGACCGCTGCCGCACGAAGCTGCCCGGCGTCTATGCGATCGGCGACATCGTTCGCGGGCCGATGCTCGCCCACAAGGGCGAGGACGAGGGCGTGATGGTGGCCGAGCTGATCGCCGGCCAGCTGCCTCACATCGACTACAACTGCATCCCTTGGGTCATCTACACGTCGCCCGAGATCGCCTGGGTGGGCCGCACCGAGCAGCAGCTGAAGGCCGAAGGCAGGGCCTACAAGGCCGGACAGTTCCCGTTCGCGGCCAATGGCCGGGCGCTCGGCATGCAGGCGGCCGACGGCTTCGTCAAGGTGCTTGCCGATGCGCAGACCGACGAGGTGCTCGGCGTCCACATCATCGCGGCGAGCGCATCGGACCTGATCGCGGAGGCGGCCGTGGCGATGGAGTTCAGGGCGTCGGCCGAGGACATCGCGAGGGTCTGTCACCCGCACCCGTCGATGTCCGAAGTGATGCGAGAGGCGGCGCTCGCCTCCGATCGTCGTGCCATCAACATGTGATCCGCGGTGAGCGCGTCCGCCGGATCGGAACTCGGGGCCGCCTTCGAGGCGACGCTCGCGCAGCGAGGCTACACGGCCGACAGCGCGCAGCGGGCGGCGATGGAGCGCCTGCAGCGCCTTCATCGCGAGCTCGTCGCGTTCAAGGCAGCCCGTGCGAACCCGATCCGCCGGTTGCTGAGCCGGCCCGAGGTGCCGCGCGGCGTGTGGCTGTACGGTGGGGTTGGCCGGGGCAAGAGCTTTCTGATGGACTGCTTCCACGGCGCGGTGCCGGTGGTCAGGAAGCTGCGCGTCCATTTCCACGAGTTCATGCGCGGCGTGCACCGCGAGCTCGACGAACTGAAGGGGTCGCCCGATCCGCTCGACGAGGTGGCCAGGCGGATCGCCAGGCGTTACCGGCTGGTGTGCTTCGACGAGTTTCACGTGTCGGACATCGCCGACGCGATGATTCTGGAGCGCCTGATGCGCGGGCTGTTCGCCCACGGCGTCACCTTCGTGATCACGTCGAACTACCCGCCGTCGGCCCTGTATCCGGACGGGCTGCACCGCGACCGGATTCTGCCGGCGATCGCGCTGCTCGAGGCTCGCCTCGATGTCCTGTGCGTCGATGTCGGGGTCGACTATCGGCGTCGCTCGCTCGAGCGTGTCGAGGCCTACCACTGGCCCCTCGGTGCGGCGGCAGATGCCGCCCTGCGCGAGGCCTTCACCGCGCTGGCCGAAGCACGCGACGAGGATCCGCGCCTGCTGATCGAGAATCGAGAGATCCGCGCGCTGCGCCGCGCGGGCGGGGTGGTCTGGTTCGACTTCCGCACGCTGTGCGGCGGTCCGCGCTCGCAGATGGATTACCTCGAACTCGCGCAGCAGTTCCACACGATCATCCTCGCCGAGGTACCTCGGATGAGCGCCGCGATGGCCTCGGAGGCCCGGCGCTTCG
>JBIIHU010000299.1:0-4361 GCA_044235405.1 Burkholderiaceae bacterium | reverse complement strand
CCGATGGTCTCGGGCGTCTTCGGACAGTGGATCGACACATAGTCGGCCTGTGCGATCGCCTCGTCGAGATCGGGCGCGGGCGTGGCGCCAGCTTGCCGGATGCTGTCCTGCACCACGTGCGGGTCGTGGACCAGCGTGTCCATCTCGAGCGCGACGCAGCGGCGCGCCATCCGCCCGCCGATGCGCCCGAAGCCGACGATCACCACGCGCTTGCGGTAGAGGTCCGACGGAAAGGCCGCGAAGCGCGCGCCCCAGTTGTGGTTGCGCACCATCGCGTCGAGCTCGCCGATGCGCTTGGCGAAGGCGAACATGAAGGCGAGCGCCTGCTCGGCCACCGACACCGAGTTGGCCACGCCGGTGATCATCAGCGGGATGCGGCGCCGGGTGAGCGCCGGCACGTCGATCGTGTCGTAGCCCACGCCGATGCGCGCGACCACCTTCAGGTTCGGGGCGGCGTCGAGCTCCGGGTCGGCGATCGGCGTGAGGCCCAGCACGGCGCCGTGGGCGCCGGCGAGGCGCTCGCGAAATGCCGACTGGGTGATCGAGAGCGGAAAGCGCTCGAGCACGATGTCGCTGCGGTCGGCGACCGGTCGCAGACCGTCGGGCGCGAGGTTCTCGGGAATCAGGATCACGTGGGGCATGTCGGTCTCGGCAGGCAGTTGGGAGGCGACCCGCGGTTTCAGCCGCGGTAGGCGAGGTAGGCCAGGCCCGCCACGACGGCGGCGATCAGCAGCTTCTGCCAGGCGGGCATGGCGACATCGGCGAAGGGATCGATCAGCGAGCGACGCGCGCCCGGGGGCAGCTGGGCAAGGCCGGTCAGCGAGGCGCCGAAGGGCAGGTTGATGCGGGCCCGGGTATTGACCGCCCAGCCGTTGGCATCGAGCAGCGGCCCGAGGTTGCGCTGGCGCAGCTTGAACCAGGCGAGCAGCATCGATGGGCCCGAGATCAGCAGCACCACGCCGGCGAGGACCAGCGGCATCTTCCAGGCCGGCAGGGCCAGGAAGGCACCGACGATGGCCGCGAGAGCGGTGCCGAGCGCGCCGAGCGCAAGGCCCATCGCGGCGAAGATGCCGGCGAACTTCGCGATGTCGAAGGCCGGCGACGGCGCGGGGGGCGCAGGAGCCTTGCCGGGCGCGGCCGCGGGTGGCGGGGGCGCTGTCGCCGCGGTGGTCGCGCTTTTCTCGGCCCCCGCGATGCCGGCCGCCGCGCGGGCGTCGATGGCCTTGTCCTGCGCGCTGGCGAACTTGAGCACCTGCTCGCCGATCATGCGCGCGATGCGCCGGTAGGGTGACCAGAAGGCCTGCCTGACGCTGATCGGGTTGGGCACGATCCGGGTGACACTTGCCTGCCAGTCGCGGCCGTCACGGTCGTAGAACACGCCGTTGCGCCCCGGCACCATCATCTCGTCGACCTCGCCACCGGTCATCGCGGCGACGATCGTGATCGGGTCCTCGCCGGCGCGGGTGCACTGGCAGTAGACCAGGAAGGTGCCGGAAAGGCCGGCCATCGTGGCGTGGCGGGCGGCATCACCCACCTTCAGGCACAGCTCGCAGCTGCGCTGATCGATGTAAAGCGTGCCCGCCTGGAAAATCGCCTTGCGCTCGCGCCCGTAGAAGTCGGCGAGATTCACGAAGTTGCGCAGCAGCGTCACCAGGTCGCGGCGCAGCCGCAGCAGCCGTTCGAGCGCCTCGATCTGCGCGGCGGCGGTATCGGCGCCGTCGTCGCGGGCGATCAATTCGGCCAGCCGCGATTGCGCGTCGCTCGCCAGCCAGGCACGCAGCGCACCGACCTCGAGCGCAGCCACCGGGGTGTCCGGTCGATCCGCCTGCCACGCGCGCCACGCCTCCAGCCGCGCCGCGATCGCGCGCCATTGCGCGAAATCGAGCTCGTCGGTGGGGCCGAGCAGCGGATCGACGACACGCTCGCGCAGCGCCGCCACCGCGTCGCGCCAGGCCGGGTTCACCGCGCCGGCGAGCGGCAGCCGTGCATCGGGCGCGATACGCGCCAGCGGCAGCGCGGCCACGCCCGCGGCATCGGCCGACAGCGTGGTGGTCGCCAGTCCGGCATAGGCCTCGGGCGCCGGATTCAGCGCATCGCGTGCTCCCGTGTCGAAGGCGGCGAGCTGACAGCGCGTGAAGAAATCCTCGACCTTGGCGCGCACCGCATCGAAGGCTGCGACCGCATCCGCGGTGGCGGCACCAAGGGTCAGGATGCCGGCCTGGTCGCCTTCAGCCCGCGCATGCCAGTCGGACACGGCCGCGGCGCCCTGCGCGAAAGCCTCGAGCGCGGCGGCATCGATGCCCGGCCGACCGCTTCGGTCTTCCTTCGCACCCAGGCAGGCCGCGATGGTCGCGATCGACTCCGCAAGCCGTGCGTCGTCGGTGATCTCGGCCGGGATCACGCCGTCGCCGTTGAAGTGGCCGGGTTCGTAGAGTTTTGTCGGGTCGGCGAGATCGGCGAGCGCGATCCGGGCGTCGTCGGGGCGCCCGAGATAGACCAGCACCTGCCTGGCGGTCGCAAGCAGCTGCGCACCTTCGTCGTCATCCTCGCGGATGGACGCCAGCGGCAGGTCGTCGCCGACCTCGAACAGCATCTGAGGATCGCGCAGGACCTTGCAAACCCACGCGACGGCCGCCTGCACATCGGTGGCCCGCACGCGGCCTTCGCCGCCGCGGTCGAGGAGCTGCAGCGTTCGGGCGTCGAATTCGAGCCCCGCGCTGGGGCAGGCCAGCACGGCCCAGAGTTTCAGGTCGAGCGAGCCGAGGTGGCGAAGATCGTCGGCGTCGGTCAGGCGTACCTGATCGAAGCCGCCGGATCGGAAGAACTGCCAGGCATGAGCGGCTCGAGCGTCGGGCATGGCGGGCCTCGTCGGTGGGCCGGCAGGCCCGCAGGGCGCTGCCGGCGGCAGCGCATCGATGCGGATGATAAACGCGGGCACCGACCCCCGGCCGGTGCCGCCACGCTCATTTCGATCCGGACCCGGCTGCGTCCCTGAAGAGGTTCTCGAGCGACTTGTCGTCCTCGTCCTGGTCGCGTTCCTCGGTGATCGGGATCTGCACCTTGTCGAGATCGACGACCATCGGCTTGTCGAGGAATACCGTGACGGTCTGCGGCACGAAGATCACGATCGCGACCAGCACCAGCTGCAGCACCACAAAGGGTATCGATCCCAGATAGATGTCGCGGGACTCCACCTTGCGTGGCAGCGCTCCGTTCTTGTAGAGCGTGTCGGAGATGCCCCGCAGGTAGAAAAGCGCGAACCCGAAGGGCGGGTGCATGAAGCTCGTCTGCATGTTCACGCAGAGCATCACGCCGAACCAGATCAGGTCGATTCCCATCTTGTGAGCGACCGGGCCGAGCATCGGCAGGATGATGAACGCGATCTCGAAGAAATCGAGGAAGAAGGCGAGGAAGAAGATGAAGATGTTGACGGCGATCAGGAATCCCACCTGGCCGCCGGGAAGCCCGCCCAGCATGTGCTCGATCCACAGGCCGCCGTCGACGCCCTGGAAGACGAGCGAGAAGATCCGCGACCCGATCAGGATGAACACCACCATCGCCGTGATGCGCATCGTGCCCAGCGAAGCCTCGCGTACCAGGGCCCAGGTGAGGCGCCCGTGCATCGCGGCCAGCACGAAGGCCCCGACCGCGCCCATCGCGCCGGCCTCGGTGGGCGTGCAGATTGCCCTGGTGATGCCGGGCAGGCCGCCCATGCTGCCCAGCACCGCGAAGATCAGGACGGCCGAGGGAATGATGCCGCGCAGACATTTACCCCAGAGTGCCCAGCCGCGCAGCGTGCGAGCTTCCGGCGGCAGGCCCGGCAGGTGCGAGGGCCGCAGGCGGGTCAGCACGAAGGTGTAGGCCGCGAAGATCAGCACCTGGAGCACCGAGGGCCCCCAGGCGCCCTTGTACATGTCGCCCACCGACTTGCCGAGCTGGTCGGCGAGCACGACCAGCACCAGCGACGGCGGGATCACCTGGGTGATGGTCCCGGAGGCGGCGATCACGCCGGTCGCGAGGCGCAGGTCGTAGCCGTAGCGCATCATGATCGGCAGCGAGATCACGCCCATCGCGATCACCGACGCGGCGACGGTGCCGGTGATCGCGCCCAGGATCGCCCCGACCACGATCACCGCGTAGGCGAGCCCGCCCGGCACCGAGCCGAAGAGCTGCCCGGTGCCCTCGAGCAGGTCCTCGGCGAGCCCGCAGCGCTCGAGGATCGCGCCCATGAAGGTGAAGAACGGGATCGCGAGCAGCAGGTCGTTCTGCAGGATGCCGAACACCCGCAGCGGCAGGTTCGCCATGAACTGCGGCGGGAAGAACCCCATCTCGATCGACACGAAGCCGGCCACCAGCCCGAG
>JBIIHU010000298.1:0-4362 GCA_044235405.1 Burkholderiaceae bacterium | reverse complement strand
GGGCCTGCGGCGCGAGGACCTGCCCGACGGCGAAGGCTGGGCGGTCGAGCGCGTGACGCTGTCCACGCACAACGGCACCCACCTCGATGCGCCCTTCCACTTCCACTCGACGATGGACGCGGCGCTGGGCGAGCGCAAGCCCGCGATCGCGATCCATGACGTGCCGCTCGACTGGTGCTTCCAGCCCGGCGTGAAGCTCGACTTCCGGCACTTTTCGGACGGCTACGTCGTCACGGCAGCCGACGTGCAGGCCGAGCTCGAGCGCATCGGCCACACGCTCGCGCCGCTGGAGATCGTGGTGGTGAACACGCGCGCGGGCTCGCGTTACGGCCATTCGGACTACGTGTCGGCCGGCTGCGGCATGGGCTACGAGGCCACCATGTACCTGCTCGAGCGCGGCGTACGCCTGACCGGCACCGACGCCTGGAGCTGGGATGCGCCTTTCGTACACACCGCCCGCAAGTACGGCGCGAGCGGCGATGCCTCGCTGATCTGGGAGGGCCACAAGGCCGGCCGGGACATCGGTTACTGCCACCTCGAGAAGCTGCACAATCTCGAATGCCTGCCGCCCGACGGTTTCTTCATCAGCTGTTTTCCGCACAAGATCCGCAATGCATCGGCCGGCTGGACGCGCGCGGTAGCGATCTTCGACGAAGCCCTGAGCGGCGAGGCACTCAGACTCCCCACGTGACCCGCTGCTCGCGAGCGAGCGCGGCGCGAAAGAGCTCGAGCAGCGGCCAGGCCCGCTGGCGCAGGCTGACCGGGCGGGTCATCGGCGGCATCGCGTCGTGGGCTTCATCGTCGGCGGCGCTCGGGCGCCGTTCCTGCGCCACGGCGGCCTCCAGCGCCGAGATCGCGGCCGATAGCTGCGCCGGCTCGAAGACGCCGGCGGGCGCCGGCGGCTTGCCGATGATGCCGAGCACCTGCTCGGCCACCGCCTGTGTCATGACCACGGTGCCGCCCGCCCTGCTCCTGAACTCGTAAAGCACGATTTCCCCCTTGCCGATGTCCGTTCCGTCCAAGCATAGCCTGCGCGCCATGCGGCTCGCCGCGCCGCCCTCACGGCGCGCCATTTTCGGCCGGCTGGCCAGCCTCGGCGCACTCTGCGGCCTGCTTGCCGCGTGCGCTCCAGCCTTCAACTGGCGCGAGGTACGGCCGGGCGATCCGGCGGTCGCGGTGATGCTGCCCGGCAAGCCCGCGTCGCTGACCCAGCGGGTGCTGCTCGACGGCTTCGACCTGCCGATGAGCATGACCGGTGCGAAAGTCGAAGGTGTTGCCTTCACGGTCGCCTGCGCGGTGCTGCCCGATGCCCAGGCCGATACCCGCGAGCGCGTGCTCGCCGCGATGCGCTCGGGCATGGTGCGAAACCTTGCCGGGACCGAGGAAGCCGCCGAGAAGATCGAGGTCGGCCTGGTCGATGCCGCCGGAGAGCGTCTCGGCCTTGCGCCCGCCTGGCGGGTTCGGGTCGCAGGCAGCATCCAGTCGCGGCCTGCCCGCATGCTCGCGGTCTTCGTCGGCGAGGGCCGGCGCGCCTGTCAGGCGGTGGCGCTCGGCGAGTCCCTCCCGGACGACGAAGCCCGCCAGTTCGCCGATTCCCTGCGACTGATCGTCGCGGCGGGATGAATCCGGCGCATCGGCCATGGGCACTCCGCGCAGCGCGCTCGCGCCGGCTCCGGTCGCCACCCGGCTGACGGGTCGTGCCGCGTTCGCGGTTTTCTCGTTGTTCGCGGGCGCTTACTTTCTGTCTTACGCGCTGCGGGCCATCAATGCGGTGATCGCCCCCGAACTGATCGCTCGCTTCGGGCTGACCAACGCGCAGCTTGGCGCGCTTTCCTCAGCCTATTTCCTGGCCTTCGCACTGATGCAGCTGCCGCTCGGCGTGTGCCTCGACCGCTTCGGCTCGCGGCGCACCAACGCGTTGCTGCTGCTGGTGTCGGCGGTGGGTTGCCTGATCTTCGCAACTGCCCAGGACACCGCGGCGCTGTGGGGCGGGCGCGCGCTGATCGGGGTCGGCGTGTGCGGCGCCCTGATGTCGGCCCTCAAGGGCTACCGTTTCTGGTATCCGCCCGAGCATCAGGGGCGGCTTGCCGCGTGGATGCTCGTGGTGGGTACCGGCGGCGCGATGATGGTCACGGTGCCCGTCGAGCTGGCGCTGCCGCTGCTCGGATGGCGCGGGCTGTTCGTGCTTGCCGCGGTAGCCCTGGTCATCGTGTCGGCGGGCATCGCCGTCGGGGTGCCGCGCGACGAGGAGCGTTCGCTGGCACCGCCAGCCGGCGAGCCGGTCTGGTCGGGCTTCGGCCAGGTGTACCGCAGCGCCGAATTCTGGCGCTGGGCGATCGTGTCGCTGTCGATGCAGTCGCATTTCGTGGCGCTGCAGAGTCTCTGGGCCGGACCCTGGTTCACGCAGGTTGTCGGGATGAGCCCCGGCGAGGCGGCCGCCGCGCTGTTCGTGTTCAACGGCGTGCTGCTCGCCGGCTTCCTGGGTCTGGGTTGGGCAGCGCCCGGTTTCGAGCGGCGGGGCTGGACGGTGATGCATGTCGCGGTGGCGGCCTCCCTCGGGTTCATCGGCCTGCAGACAGCGATCGCGCTCGTCGATTCGCGCTGGGCCTGGCTGCTCTGGCTGCCGCTGGGTGTGGTGTCGACGGGTTTCACGCTGGTGCAGACCCATGTGGCGATGATCTTCCCGCCCTCGCTGACCGGTCGCGCCTTCACAGGCTACAACCTGCTGATCTTCGGCGGCATCTTCCTGCACCAGTGGCTCTTCGGCGTGGTGGCCGATGCGTTCCGGGCCAGCCTCGGGGATGCCGCCTCCGCGTTCCGTGCCACGCTGCTGGTCTGGGTGGCGTTGCAACTGGCCGCGTTCCTGCTGCTGCTGGCCTGGCGCCCGCGCGGCTCCAGGCCGAATCCCCGGCCCGAACTAGAATCGAGGTCATGATCCGACTGGGCGAACTGAAGCTGCCGCTCGACCATGCCGACGATGCGCTGCTGCCCGCGGCGGCGGCGGCGCTCGGCATCGCGCCGACCGACATCGCGCGGCTCGAGGTCTTCAAGCGCAGTCACGATGCGCGCAAGCGCCAGCTCCTGCTGGTCTACATCGTCGACGTGAGCTTGCGGGAGCCGGCGAGCGAGGCGGCGCTGCTGGCGCGGCATCGTGGCAATCCGCGCATCTCGGCCACGCCGGACATGGGCTGGCAGCCGCCGTGCGTGAGGTCCGCGGCCGACGCGCCGCGACCGGTGGTGATCGGCTTCGGGCCCTGCGGCATCTTCGCGGCGCTCGCGCTGGCCGAGATGGGGCTGCGTCCGATCGTGCTCGAACGCGGCAAGCCGGTTCGCGAGCGCACGAAGGACACCTGGGGCCTTTGGCGGCGGCGGGTCCTCGACCCGGAGTCCAACGTGCAGTTCGGCGAGGGCGGGGCGGGCACTTTTTCGGACGGCAAGCTGTACAGCCAGATCAAGGATCCGCGCCACCTCGGCCGCAAGGTGATGACCGAATTCGTGCAGGCTGGCGCGCCGCCCGAGATCCTGGTCGATGCCCACCCGCACATCGGTACCTTCCGGCTGGTGAAGGTGGTCGAGAACCTTCGCGCGAAGATCCTCGAGCTCGGTGGCGAGATACGCTTCCGGCAGCGCGTGATCGATTTCCTGATCGACGACGCGGCGGGCGGGCGGCACCTGCGAGGCCTGTCGGTGCTCGATCTCGATAGCGGCCACACCGCCGAGCTGCGCGCCGACCAGGTGGTGCTGGCGCCCGGCCACAGTTCCCGCGACACCTTCGAGGCCCTGCACGCGCGCGGCGTGTTCCTCGAGAGCAAGCCCTTTTCGGTGGGTTTCCGCATCGAGCACCCGCAGGGGATGATCGACCGGGCCCGCCACGGCGTGCATGCCGGCCACCCGCGCCTGGGGGCGGCCGAGTACCGGCTGGTGCACCACGCGGCCAATGGCCGCTCGGTCTACAGCTTCTGCATGTGCCCAGGCGGCACGGTGGTTGCCGCCACCTCCGAACCCGGACGCGTGGTCACCAACGGCATGAGCCAGTACTCGCGCAACGAGCGCAACGCCAACGCCGGCATCGTGGTGGGCATCTCGCCCGACGACTACCCGGCGATGCCGCGAGTCGATGGCCGCGTGCATCCGCTGGCGGGGGTCGCGCTGCAGCGTGAACTCGAATCGCGGGCCTTCATGCTGGGCGGCGCTACCTACGACGCACCCGGCCAGCTGCTCGGCGATTTCGTCGCTGGCCGCCCCTCCACGGCCTTCGGCGAGGTGCTGCCCTCGTACAAGCCGGGCGTGACGCTCACCGATCTCGGTGAAAGCCTGCCGCCCTATGCGATCGCGGCCATCCGCGAGGCGCTGCCCGCGTTC
>JBIIHU010000297.1:0-4363 GCA_044235405.1 Burkholderiaceae bacterium | reverse complement strand
GGCGGCCTTCACGTCTTCCTGGCTGTAGGTCTCGATGGGCGCGCCTCGCACATCGCGGATGGTGCTGCCGTCCGGGTTCAGCATCACCAGCCCGACCGAGAAGAGCTGCATCAGTTCGCGGGCGTAGTTCTCGTTGGGTCGGCTGGCTTCGTTCTGGTCATTGTTCAGGAAGAACCCCATGGTCGGGCTCAGCGTGAGCTCGCGCAAAAGGTCCTTGTAGCTGCCCAGCGCGTTGCGCTGGAGCATGAGCCGGTACTGGTACTTCCCATAGGCCGGCGGCGAGCCGCCGACAGCAAGGTAGTTGAACAGCGCCCAGCTCACCCGCTGGCGAAGCTGATCCTCCGCACCGAGCGCCGCATCGAAGAAGCGCGACTGGATCCAGCTGTTCGCCTGACCCGACTGTGCCTGGTTGTTGGAGTCGTAGTTGATGACGAACTGCGGCACGTTGAAGACCGTGGGTGGCAATGTCAGCTGCCGATCGACCCAGCCGGCCACGCCCAGCTGCTGCACCTCGGCGATCGCCGCCGGGGTCGGTCCCCAGCTCGCCTGCTCGAGCAGGCGCGCGGCCTGGTAATAGCTGACGGCACCTGATGCGGGGGCCGAAACTTGCCCATCAACATTGGCGCGCGCCGCGGGTGCAGCGTTGCGATCGCTGCCGCAGGCTGCGAGAAGCATGCCGAGCGCGAAAGCTCCGGGCACCAGGAAGACTGCACGCAGGTTCAACATGGACTCCTGTGGGTGATGATCCCGAGGCGAAGCGCTCATGGGCCGCGCGGGTGGGGCTCGACATCGTGGCCCGATGGGATGCTTTCTGCCCGAGCAATGTCTCGCCGTCAATGCCGCAGTGTCCCGGCAGCCGGCATTTCAGCTGGCCGAATTCCCGGGCGCTGGTGCCTCAGCAAGCCGGCTGCCCTGCGGCTCGGCGGCTTGGCGGCTCGGCGGCTCGGCCATCCGCGCCTCAGCCACGCAGCACCACGCCCTGCCGATCCACCAGCAGACCCCGCAGCCGGCCCTCGACAAGCGCCGCACGGCTCTCATCGCCCATCAGCAGCGCGAGCGTGGCGGCGGCGCCCGCCGCCAGGCAGGTGGGCGCCACGATGCTGGCCGACTGCCAGTGGTCCTGCGGCCAGCCGGTGCGGGCGTGCAGCACATGGCCATAGCGGCGGCCCTCGTGCTCGATGAAGCGCTCGTAGTCGCCCGAGGTGGCAAGCGCCGCGTCGGCCAGCGGCACGGTGGCCAGCAGTGCGCCGGGGGAGCGCGGGTGGCGGATGCCGACCTGCCAGGGTGCGCCGTCGGGCCGCGGACCGATCGCCACGAGATCGCCGGCGAGCTCCACCAGCGCGTGCGCCACCCCGGCCGCGCGCAGCACGGCTGCGGCACGATCGACCGCGTACTCCTTGCCAAAGCCACCGAAATCGAGCTCCATGCCGGCCACCGGCAGGCGCACCTCGGTGTCGCTCCACTGCACGGCCGCCCAGTCCACGAGCGGGCGCAGCGCCTCGATGGCGGCCGGCTCCGGCAGCCTGCCGCCGCGAAAATCCCACGCGCGGCGGTACACACCGCTGGTGGCGTCGAAGCGGCCGCCGCTCGCGCGCCAGAGATGGTCGGCAAAGCGCAGCAGCGCCACGGTCTCGGGGTCGCAGGCCACCGGGGCGCCGCCCGCCGCGGCGTTGATGCGACCGACCACGCTGTCGGCCCGGTAGCGCGAGAATTTAGCCTCGATGCGCAGCACCTCGTCGATCGCGCGCTGCGCAAGCGCCGCGGCGCGGGCCGCGGGCGTCTCGACAGGATCGGCCACCCCGGCCACCCCGGCTACTCCGGCCGCACCCGGCACCCCGGGGACCAACGGCGCCCCGCCGATCAGCAGGCTGGCCGGCCCGCCCATCGCGCGAAACTCGACGCGGACAAGCTCGGGCAGCGCCACCCTCAGCGGTTCCAGCGAATGGTGTAGCCCACCTGCAGCGCGCGCGCCCGAAAGTCGCGCAGCACGGTGCCGCCGCCGCCCAGCCAGTCCCAGCCGGTGCGCTGCTCGTAGTGCTCGAGCTTCAGATATACGCTCGCGCCCGAGTCGAGGCGCTTTTCGGCCTTCATCGATACGCCGACCGCGCCCAGCCCGGCCAGCCGCTGGTCCATGCTGATCAGGCTCTGGCCGAAGCGGTAGCCCGGCGGCAGGTTGGGCCGGTCGGGGTCGGCGGGGTCGGGCGGCGCGAAGAAGCGCGCCGGCGTCTGGGCGTAGAGGCGAAGCCCCGGCGTCAGCGTCCAGCCCCGCGGCAGGGCCTGCGCCCACTCGGCCCCGAGCGTGGCCGAGCGCACCCCGAAGCTGTCGCGGTAGGCGCGCGCCGACAGGCGAAGCGTGGCGTCGAGCGGCTCCGCCCGGTGGTTCCAGCGCGCAAGCAGCGCCGTCTGGCGCCGGCCGTCGGGACGCAGGTCGAAGAGCTTGTAGGGGTCGCTGAAGTAGCCGCGACCGTTGCCGTGCGTGAGCTGCACCTGAACCACGTCGCGCGGGCTCAGCACCCGCGTGAGGCCGAGCAGCAACTCGCCCACGCGCTTGCGCTCGCCCACCACCCGGAGGTTGACCGGGTCGATGCGGTCGCGCGTGGTCGAGGCGCCCGCGGTCCAGGTGGTGTTCTGGTCGTCGCTCGAGGCCGCGTAGAGCGCCGACACGCTGGTGGACAGGTAGTCGGCCTCGCGGGAGTCGGCCACGCCCAGCGTGAAGCGCTGCCGGTCCACATAATGCGACAGCCGTGCATCGACAGCTTCGCGGCGATCGCGCAGGCCGACCAGCGAGGCCGGCGCGGTGTAGTAGGCCGGCGAAGCGCCCGAGATCGCATCGACCACCCCGTAGGCCTCGAGCACCCAGCGATCGTTGATCGGCGCAAGCAGATTGGCCGCGTAGCCGCGTACCGTGATGCGCGCGCTGCCGGGCTGGTGGTCCTGGTAGTGCAGGTAGCGCAGGCCGAACTCGCCCTCGGTGGGCGCGGTGACCGCGGCGGCCGGCGCGGCGGCGGTGCCCGCAAGCACCAGCGCCGCGGCCGAGGCGAGCGACAGCCAGGCGTCCTGGCCCGATTGCGACCGCATCGATTGCCCCGGCATCGACTGCTCAGGCATCGGTTGCGCTCGAATCAGTTGCATCCGCAACCGCCGCCGCCGATGCCCGCGCCGCCGCTCGAGGCCTCGCGACTGAAATGGATGTGATCGACGAAGCGGGCATCGAGCCGGTCGGGCTCGAAGCTCATCTCGGGGTGGGCAAGATGCTCCTTCTGCCAGGGGCGAACCGGCTCGAGGGCGCAGCCCGCAAGCATCAGCGCAAGCAGCACGGGGGCGAGCGGGCGCAGCGGCTTCATGCCGCCCCCATGCGCTGGCGCAGATCGCGCTCGATGGTGGGGGCCTCGGCGAGCGTGAAGCCACGGTGCATGGCCACGATGCGGCCCTGCGGATCGATCACGAAGCTGCTCGGCATGGCCTGCACCTGGTAGCGCGCCGGCGTGCTCTGCCGGGCATCCCAGAGCACCGTGAAGCGAGGCGCAAGCGGTGCCAGAAAGCGTGCCATCGCGTCGGCGCGGGTGTCGAGGCCGATGGCCACCACGCTCAGGCCCACCGGTGCGAGCCGCTGCGCGAGCTCGTTCATCCACGGAAAGGACAGCCGGCAGGGGCCGCACCACGAGGCCCAGAAGTCGAGGTAGAGCCAGCGCCCGCGCAGATCGGCCAGCGCGACGCGCCGGCTGGAGTGCGGGCCGTTGGCAGCGTGATCCCAGAGCGGCAGGTCGAATTCGGGCGCGATACCGCCGACCGGCGTATCGCGAGCCGACATGGCAGGCAAGCCCGCCGTGGCGGTCGCGTCGCGGCTCTGCGCACGCAAACGCTCCGTCGTTGCCCACAGACCGAGACCGAGCATCGCGAGCGCGCAGCGACGCGGATGGCCAGCTTCCGCCGTGATCATGTCAGGCCCGCGCACGTCCGATCGCATCAGAAGTAGACGAGCCCCGATTCCGCGAGGCCGACGAGATCGATGCGGGCGTCGATCAGACCAAGGTCGCAGGCAAGTGTGACGATCTCGGCAGGCTGCAGGCTCTGGACGGCGGACGACACCGCAGCAAGCTCCTCGGAGGTCGCCGGTCGGGCCCAGATGTTCTGCAGCACCTGCGCGAGCAACTCGTCGAGGTTCCAGCCGAGGGCCTCCACGGCAAGCTGCGCCAGTTGCGAGAGGCTGTACCCCTGGTCGAAGAGCCCGAGAACCTGCCCCACCAGCGCGGGCGCGGCTCCCGGCCCTAACACGACCTGCGGCCCGAGCAGGATGCCTACCAGGCGCGCGGTATCGCGCGCGGAAGCGCCGAGATCGAGTGCCAGCTTTCCGTCGTCGAAG
>JBIIHU010000296.1:0-4378 GCA_044235405.1 Burkholderiaceae bacterium | reverse complement strand
CCATCGAGCTCCTCACGCTCCTCGGGGCTCTGCAGGCGCTCCTTCTCGGGCGGCGGGGTCTCGTTGATCAGGAAGGGCTTGATCGAGTGGTACTGCTTGAAGAACTGCGTCATGTCGACGATCAGGTCGCGTACCACGGGCAGCCCGGGCAGCGGCTTCAGCACGATCGGCTGCTTCAGGTCGCGCAGGTTCGTGATGCAGGCCAGGCCGTTCTTGCCGTTGATGTTCATCGCGTCGGAACCGCAGACCCCCTCGCGGCACGAGCGACGGAAGGCGATCGAGTCGTCGGTGGTCTGCTTGATGCGCATCAGCGCGTCGAGCAGCATCTTGTCGGTGGGCAGCAGCTCGACCTCGATGTTCTGCATGTAGGGCCGCTCGTCCTTGTCGGGGTCGTAGCGGTAGATCGAGAAGCGGACCACGCGGCTGGCGGCCGGGGCCCGCGTCGACGCGGGGGCTTCGATGGTTGCGCTCATGACGTGGGCTTCCTCAGAAGGTGCGGGCCTTGGGCTCGAAGGTTTCGACGGTGAGCGGCTTCATGTTGACCGGCTTATAGTCGAGGCGGTTGCCTTCCGAGAACCAGAGCGTGTGCCGGATCCAGTTCGCGTCATCGCGATTCGGGAAGTCGCGATGCGCATGGGCGCCGCGGCTCTCCTTGCGAGCCTCGGCCGAGACGATGGTCGCCTTCGCGGTCTCGGTGAGATTCGCGAGTTCGAGCGCCTCGATGCGGGCGGTGTTGAAGACCTTGCTCTTGTCCTTCAGGTGGATGTGCTGCGCGCGCTCCGACAGCTCGAGGATGCGGGTGACACCCTCGCGCAGCAGATCGGAGGTGCGGAACACGCCGCAGTGCGCCTGCATCGTGCGACGGATCTCGTCGGCGACGACCTGCGTGTTCTCGCCGCTGGCCGAGCCGTCGAGGCGCGCGAGACGCGCGAGCGTCGCGTCCCCTCCGTCGTCGGGCAGCCGCTGGTGGGAGCCATCCTTCAGACGGCTCGACACGATATGGTTGCCTGCGGCCCGGCCGAACACGACCAGGTCGAGCAGCGAATTGGTGCCGAGGCGGTTGGCGCCGTGCACCGAGACGCACGCGCATTCGCCGATCGCGTACAGCCCCTGGACCACCGCGTTGGGGTTGCCGTCGCGTGGCACGACGACCTGACCGTGGAAGTTGGTCGGGATTCCGCCCATCTGGTAGTGGATGGTCGGCACGACCGGGATCGGATCCTTGATGGGATCGACGTTGGCGAACTTGATCGCGATCTCGCGGATCGACGGCAGCCGCTTCATGATGGTCTCGGCGCCGAGGTGATCGAGCTTGAGCAGCACGTGATCGCCATCGGGACCCGCACCGCGGCCTTCCTTGATCTCCTGGTCCATCGAGCGCGACACGAAGTCTCGCGGCGCGAGGTCCTTCAGCGTCGGCGCGTAGCGCTCCATGAAGCGCTCGCCATGCTTGTTCAGCAGGATGCCGCCCTCGCCCCGCACGCCCTCGGTGATCAGCACGCCCGCGCCGGCGACACCCGTCGGGTGGAACTGCCAGAACTCCATGTCCTCCAGGGGGATACCGGCTCGCGCCGCCATGCCCATGCCGTCACCGGTATTGATGAAGGCGTTGGTTGACGCGGCCCAGATCCGGCCGGCACCGCCGGTGGCCAGTACCGTGACCTTGGCCTCGAGGATCATGACCTCGCCGGTCTCCATCTCGAGGGCGACGACCCCGACGCAGTCGCCGGCGGCGTTTCGAATGAGGTCGAGGGCCATCCACTCGACGAAGAACTGCGTGCGCGCACGGACGTTGCGCTGGTACAGCGTGTGCAGCAGCGCATGACCCGTGCGGTCGGCCGCCGCGCAGGCGCGCTGGACCGGCTTCTCGCCGAAGTTTGCGGTGTGGCCGCCGAAGGGGCGCTGGTAGATCGTGCCGTCCGGGTTGCGATCGAAGGGCATCCCGAAGTGCTCGAGCTCGTAGACGACCTTCGGCGCCTCGCGGCACATGAACTCGATCGCGTCCTGGTCGCCGAGGTAATCGGACCCCTTGACGGTGTCGAACATGTGCCAGTACCAGTTGTCCTCGCTCATGTTGCCCAGCGAGGCGCCGATGCCTCCCTGCGCGGCGACGGTATGTGAACGGGTCGGGAACACCTTCGACAGAACGGCGACGCTGTAGCCTGCCTCGGCAAGCTGGAGCGAGCAGCGCATGCCGGAGCCGCCGGCTCCGACGATCACCGCGTCGAAGCGGCGACGCGGCAGGTTGTTCGACAGGTGATTGAGCACCTCGGCCATGTCAGACTCTCCAGAGGATCAGCACCGCCCAGCAGGCGTAGGCGACAAGCAGCACGATGGTGGCGATCTGCAGCAGCAGGCGCACGCCGGTCGGCTTGATGTAGTCCATGTAGATGTCGCGAACACCGATCCATGCGTGGTAGGCGAGCGAGATCACGGCGAGCAGCGTCAGCACCTTCATCCAGCCGGCTGCGAACAGCTCGGCCCACGCGCCGTAGCTGAACTCGGGCATCAGCAGCAGCGACACCAGCAGCACGACCGTGTAGAGCGCGAGCAGCACCGCGGTGACGCGCTGACCGAGCCAGTCGCGCATCCCGTAGTGGGCTCCGACGACGATGCGTTTCGTGGTCATTTCAGAACACTCCGAAGATCTTCAGCGCGACCAGCGCGGTCAGCACGAGGCTGGTGCCGAGCGCGATCTGCGCCGACGCGCGCGCACGGTCCTTGTCGACCCCGACATGCAGGTCGAGAAGCAGGTACCGGATGCCAGCGCAGAAATGGTGCAGGTAGGCCCAGGCGAGCACGACGAGCGCGAGCCGGCCGGGCACCGAAGCCACGATCTCGCGGTAACTGTCGAAGCTGATCTCGGAGGTGATGCTCTGCTGGAACAGGTACAGCGCGAAGGGCAGGCCCAGCAGGAACATCAGCGCGCCGCTGACGCGGTGCAGGATCGATACCATCCCGGCGGCCGGCAGACGGTACTGCAGGATCTGGGAGACATGGATATTGCGGTACTGCGGTCGGGCTCTTCGGCCCTTGGTTCCTGCGAGCTCGGACATCGGTGCCTCGGGAGAGAGAGGGTTCATTCAGCGCAACGAAAAGGCGGCGACATTCTGAAGCATTTTTTCGCGGCGCACCAATGACAGGCGCTGCAGCGAGGTCCGCTTCGCGGGATCAGCCGAGCGCATTGAAGTAGTGGAATCGCTCGGTCGCGTACAGGCCCCGCCTCACCTCGACCGGCCTGTCGGCGTACGTGAAGGTCACGCGCTCGGCCTGCAGCAGTGGCGACCCCTCGGGTACGCCGAGCAGTTGCGCGGCCGTGGGGTCGGCCGCGACCGCGCGCAGCGCTTCGGTGGCGCGGATCATGCGGACGCCGAACTCGGTTTCGAACAGGCCGTACAGCGGGCCCACCGAGGCGCCGAGCCGCTCTGCGCTGAGCCCGCGGAACAGCGCGCCCGGCAACCAGATGTCGTCGATCACGGTGGGTCGCCCCTCGAAACTGAGCAGGCGCCGTATCGAGACCACGGTCTCGCCGGCCTTCAGGCCGAGCGCACGGGCGATGTCCTGCGGCGCCCGCACCCGGCGGCACTCGACGATACGGCTTTCCATGGGGCCGGGCCCGGCGCCGTCGTCGCGCCGCAGGCGCAGAAAACGGAACTGCGTGCGTTCCTCATGGTGGGTGGCCACGAAGGTGCCGCGCCCCTGGCGCCGCACGAGCAGGTTCTCGGCGGCGAGTTCGTCGACCGCCTTGCGCACCGTGCCCTGGCTGACGCCGAAGCGCTGCGCCAGTTCGGACTCGCTCGGGATCGGCTCGCCGGGCTTCCACTGGCCCTCCTGGAGCCCGCGCGTGATCAGCCCCTTGATCTGGCGATACAGGGGGCTGAAACGAGCGGCCTCGGCGCGGGCCGGGCGGGCGTCGGGACTGACGGCGTTCATCGCCATCATTCAAGCACAGTCTGCGAGGAGCTTTCAATAACATATGTCTTATATAAGATAGCTTTTCGAATTGACACCGCGCGCGCGGCGCCGCTAGACTCGATCCAACGTCGGCAACCCGGTCTTTGCGGCCCGGCGCCGCCTCCCTGCTTTCAGCGCAACCGTCACCACGCGAGGAATTCGATGTCCAGACCCGTCAAGCGCGTCACCGTCACCGGCGCCGCCGGCCAGATCGGCTACAGCCTGCTGTTCCGCATCGCCAACGGCGACATGCTCGGCAAGGACCAGCCGGTCATCCTGCAGCTGCTCGACATCACCGCGGCGCTGCCCGCGGTCAGGGGCGTCGTGATGGAGCTCGAGGACTGCGCGTTCCCGCTGCTCGCGGGCGTCGTGGTCACCGACGACCCCAAGACGGCGTTTCGCGACGCCGACTACGCACTGCTGG
>JBIIHU010000294.1:0-4406 GCA_044235405.1 Burkholderiaceae bacterium | reverse complement strand
CCGAACACATAGGCGAAGTTGGCGAGCCCGGCGAACTTCACGCTCGCGCCGAAAGCGTCCTGCTGCAGCAGGCTCATGTGGATCGCCTGCGCGCCGGGCCAGAAGAAGAACACCAGCGTGATCGCGAGCTGCGGCGCGATCAGCAGCCAGGGCAGCCCTTGCTGGGGAAAGACGACACGACGCTGCATCGATGGGCCCGTCAAGCGGCAGGCCGCCGCGCCCGCGACGGGACACGGCGGTCAGGCCGCGGATCGGATCGTCAGCCGGCGGTTCGCTCGAAGGCCCGCAGCAGCGCGTTGCCGCGGCGCTCGGTGTTGCGCAGCACGTCGGTGGCGCTCTGGTTACCCTGCAGCGCCTTCTCCATCTCCTCGTGGAAGACGTCGCGGATCTCGACCCAGCGGCCGAAGCGGTAGCCGTTGGTGTTCTCGCCCTTGGCGCCTTCGATCAGCGAGAGGATGGGGACATCGCGACCAGGATTCTTGGCGAAGAAGCCTTCGGTCTGCATCGCCTTGAAGGCGCTGTTGGTCGCCGGCAGGAAGCCGGTGGCCTTGGCCCACTCGGTCATGACCTTGTCACTGCGCAGGAAGTCGAGGAAGCGTGCGACACCGCGGAACTCGGCGTCGCTGCGGTTGGGGGCGTTGAAGACCCAAAGCGACGCGCCGCCGATGGTGGTCGCGTAGGGTGCGCCCTTGACATCGGGCCAGTAGGGCAGCTGCGCCGTACCGAAGGCGAACTTCGCGCCTTGCGTGATCGCACCCAGGCCGCCCGAGCTTTGCGTGAGCATCGCGCACTCGCCGCTGATGAACTTCGCCGCGGCGTCGTTGCTGCGACCGCCGTAGTCGAAGCTCTTGTCCTTCTGCATGTCGATCACGGTCTGGATCTGACGCGTGAGCAGCGGGTTGTTGGCCAGCGTCAGGGCGGCGTCGAGGCCGCCGCGGCCGTTGCCCTTGGTCCCGAAGCCGATGTTGTGGCGCGAGCTGAACTGCTCGAGCATCACCCAGGCCAGCCAGGTGGTGGTGTAGCCGCAAGCCGCGGCGTTGGTGCTGCGGATCTTCTTGGCGGCATCGACCAGTTCGGGCCAGGTCTTCGGGGGCTTCTCGGGATCGAGGCCCGCCTTGCGGAAGGCGTCCTTGTTGTAGAAGAGGACCGTGGTGCTGACGTTGAAGGGCATCGACAGCAGGTCACCGTTGGGAAGGCCGTAGTAGCCGCGCGCGGGGGTGATGAAGTCGGCCGGGTTGAACTGCAGGCCGGCGCGCTTGAAGACCTCGCTCACCGGCACGATCGCGTTCTTGGCCGACATCATGTCGCCGCTGCCCGCGTCGAACATCTGCATGATGTGCGGCGGGTTGCCGGCCCGGAAGGCGGCGACCGCGGCGGCGCGCTGCTCGGGGTACTGGCCCTTGAAGGAGACCACGACCCGGTACTCGTTCTGGGTCTTGTTGAAGTCCTCGCCGAAGCGGGTCAGGAGTTCTCCGCCCTGGCCGGTCAGGCCCATCCACATGTTGATCTCGATGGGGCGGGTCTGCGCCTGCGCGCAGAGGGCGAACGCAGTAGCGCCAGCCACCAGGGTCGCGGAGACAAGTGCCTTCAAGCTCATGAGGAAAGCCTCGGGAAGTTATCGACCAGCGCAGTCTAGCTGCCTTCGGTGGCAGCGCTGTTTCATTGCGGAAAGCCCCTGAGATTGATCGGGTCATGCGCGGCCGCCCGTTCACGGGCATATCGCGGCCCTAACTGGTGCGTCGCTGCGCCATCGGGGCGCGGCCATGCCTGCCGGATGTGCGCGTTCTGTCGATGGGCCTGCGGCCGTGCAGGCGTTCAGCCGCTGGCACGGGCCTTGCTGAATCAGGGGGTCCGCGCGCGGCACGCCTTGACGCCGCGCCTCCGTCCACCTTCCATCGAGAGCCCACCATGTCCGAGATCCGTCGTCGTCGATTCCTGACCGGGGCCGCCGCCGCAACCGGCGCCATCAGCGCCATCGCAGCCCCCGCGATCGTGCGCGCGCAGTCGCGCACCGTCTTCAACTGGAAGATGACCAGTGCCTACGTGAAGGGATCTCCCTTCTACATGGACGGCCCGGGCAGCGCCACCGACCTCGCGCGTCGCATTCGCGAAATGTCCGACGGGCGCATCAACATCCAGGTGTTCGGGGCCGGCGAGCTGATGCCCGCCTTCGAGGGCTTCGACGCCGTGCGCGCGGGCACCGTCGAGATGAATCACGCCAACAGCTACTTCTGGACCGGCAAGACTTTCGCAGCCCAGTACTTCACCGCGGTGCCCTTCGGGATGAACTTCCAGGGCATCAACGGCTGGTTCTATGACGGCGGTGGCCAGCAACTCTGGAACGAGGTCTACGAGCCCTTCGGCATGGTGGCCATGCCCTGCGGCAACACCGGCGTGCAGATGACCGGCTGGTTCAAGAAGGAGATCAACTCGGTCGCCGATCTCAAGGGCCTGAAGATGCGGATTCCCGGCCTTGCGGGGCGTGTCTATGCGAATCTCGGCGTCGACGTGAAGGTGCTGCCCGGCGGCGAGATCTTCCCTGCGCTCGAGCGCGGCGTCATCGATGCCGCCGAGTTCGTCGGCCCCTTCCAGGATCGACGGCTTGGCCTGCACAAGGCGGCCAAGTATTACTACACCACCGGATGGCACGAGTCGGCCACGGTGTCGGAACTGCTGATCAACAAGGCGGCCTGGCAGAAACTGCCCAGGGACCTCCAGGCGATCGTCGAGAACGCCGCGGCCGCCTGCAACGTGATCAGCGAAGCCTGGTGCCAGAAGGCGAACTCCGACGCGATGGAAGACCTGATCCGCAACCACAAGGTCATTGCCAAGCCGCTGCCGGAGCCGGTCATCAAGGCGCTTCGCGACGAGACCGCGAAGGTGCTCGCCGAAGCGGTTGCGAAGGATCCCCTGACGAAGAAGGTCCACGACTCCTACTTCGCCTTCAAGGCGAAATTCGATCGCTGGTCCGAGGTCAGCGAGGAGCACTATCACGTCAAGGTCCGCGGCTGAGCGGGCAATGAGGGTGCTCTCGGAGCGGATCGCCGCGGCGATCGAGGCCGTGATCGATGTGGTCGGCAAGGCCACGGCATGGATCGCGCTCGCGATGATCGCGCTGGTCGCGGTCAACGTGGTGCTGCGCTACTTGGCGAGCATCGGCTCGGTTTGGGCGCAGGAACTCGAGTGGCACCTGCTGGCAGCGCTGATCATGCTTGGCATGAGCCACGCGCTTCAGCGGGGCGACGACGTTCGCGTCGATCTCTTCTACGGTCGCTATGGTGCGGCCGCCCGCTGGCGGGTCGATCTCGCGTCGATCGCGCTGCTGCTGATGATGGCGGTGCTGCTGGGCTGGCTGTCGCTGGGCTACGTCGCCCAGTCGTGGTCGGTCGGCGAACGCTCGCCCGACCCTGGCGGCATCCCCTGGCGCTGGGCGGTCAAGGGCCTGATCCCGCTGGGTTTCGGGCTGATCGCGCTGCACGCGGTGGCCGCCGGCCTGCGCCTGCTCGCCCGCCGTCCGGCTCGAGGGGGCGCAGATGCTTGAGCCTTCGACCTGGGCGCTGCTGATGGTCGCCGCCTTCTTCGCGATGCTGATGGTTGGCATCCCGGTGGCGGTGTCGATGGCCACGGTCGGCTTCGTGTTCGGCTACATCGGCTTCGGCGACACGCTGTTCAACCTGCTGCCGGCACGGGTCTACGGCGTGGTCGGTGGCTACCAGTGGATGGCGATCCCGCTGTTCGTCTTCATGGGGGTGATGCTCGAGAAGTCGCGACTGGCCGACGACCTGCTCGATGTGATGGGGCATGTCGCCGGCGGGCTGCGCGGCGGCATGGGCATCGGCATCGTGCTGTTCGGCGTGCTGATGGGCGCCACCACCGGCATCGTCGGCGCCACGATCATCACGCTGGGCCTGCTGACGCTGCCCACGCTGATCCGCCGCGGCTACGACAAGAGCGTGGCCTGCGGCACGATCTGCGCTTCCGGCACGCTTGGCCAGATCATCCCGCCTAGCCTGATCCTGATCCTGCTGGCCGACATCATGCAGCTGTCGGTGGGCACGCTGTTCGCCGCCGCGGTCGTGCCCGGCATGCTGCTTGCCGCCGTCTACGTGATCTACCTGCTGGTGCTCGGCTTGTTGCGTCCGCAACTGATGCCGCCGATCCCGCTCGAGGAACGAAGCCGCATCAGTCGCGGGGAGCTGGCGGGTCGCCTCGTCCGGGTCGTGATGCCGCCGATCGGGCTTGTCGTCGCGGTGCTCGGGTCGATCGTCGGTGGCGTGGCCGCGCCGACCGAGGCGGCATCGATGGGTGCGGTGGGCGCCGTGCTGATCACGATGCTGTCCGGGCGCTTCCGCTTCGACGTGCTGCGCCAGGTCGCGCTCGAGACCTCGAAGATCACCGCGACGATG